>JAFNFT010000081.1 GCA_017885605.1 Methanobacteriota archaeon
GTTCGACGGTACAATAAGAAGTTTGTTCCGCTGATCTCTAAGAAACATCGAACAGCAGACGAAAACAAAGAGGTACGACGATTACATAAGAATGCAAGTCTTGTCTTAAGCTATGGGAAATTTGCTGTCCTTGCGTTGGTCGGACGAGGCATCGGCCCTGACACAGCGGCTCGTATCCTCGGCAGGTACAACAAACTGGAGCTGGTAAAAACTGAAGAGCAGGAAATAAAATTTTTACGTGATATCCTGCAAGCAGAGCTTCAGTATGCAAAAACACGTGGATTTTGGGATTCGTAAGTAACAGTAGTAATATTTATATGACGTGTGTATATATTATAATTCGGTGATAATAGATGAAGAGAAGGATAATTATAGGGAGTATTATAGCTGTTTTTTTAATCGCTCTTGTTCCCGCAACAAATGCGATTCAGATTTACACAATGGAACGAGAAGTGTCCAGAACGCTTATCTCGTATGATCTGTTAAAAAATATGAATGCTGAAGAACTCGTTGCTTTTATTCAGAATCTCGCCAGCGACTATCCACAGCTTTCTAAGGAATTTCAAAGTGCTGTAGAGAAAATCGAAAACACACCAGCTTCATCATTGGACGCCACCCATCAAAGTAATTTTTTAGTTGAGAAAAATCAGGGACCACGGCAGAGAGATGACAATCAAACATTTCTTGAAAAAATATTTTGGAAGATATTGAACTATCGCCTATTCCGCGTATACCTCAGTGCTCTTCTGTTTGTATATTTTCAGTCAAAATTCACTCTGATGCGTACGATGACCTGGGGTATTCGACTGCTTCGTTGGATTAAAATAGGGATACTGCTCGGGTTTATTGATCCAACCCAGCAACCCCCTCAGACACCTGATATTGGTTTTCAACAAGACCTAGGGAATGATACCTTAACGGTGACCTATGCTACTGCCGATGTTCTCTGGAGTGATATCTCTGAGATTGGAGCAGGCAGTTGCGATCCATTCCCGGAGGGGAACGTGACCGCTGGTGATATGATAACAAACTGTACCGGGATTATCGTGCTCCAATATCTCCCCACCTATGAGATTCTTGGTGTTTTTGAGTTTGATTAAAAATCACACATAATCAAGACAACAGCCATTCATCTCAAAAACCATTAAACAACCCCGATTCTTTTTTTTTCACTCAATGGTACGAAGGCTTTTTACCTGGAGGCAGTATACGACCAACGAATGCCGTTTCACGAGGATATCATTGAACAGATTCTTTCAAAGAAAATACAGTCAAAAGACGAACTGCATAAAGAAAAAGTCCTCTTATGTAAAAAATACAAGCTTCGGACAATACCACGAGATAGTGAAATTCTCGCAAAACTCCCTACCGATCGATTAGAAAACGGAGTGGCACATTCATTGTTACGGAAGAAATCGACCCGTACGTTATCCGGTGTCGCTGTGGTTGCTGCCATGACGTCACCAGAGACCTGTCCTCATGGAAGATGCGTCCCCTGCCCTGGTGGCCCTGAGCATAACACACCGCAAAGTTACACCGGGTATGAGCCCGCGGCCATGCGTGCCTGTTGCAATAATTTCGATCCCTATCTGCAGGTCCGCAGTCGCGTCGAACAGCTTCATGCCATCGGACATGTGACCGATAAAGTTGACCTGATCATTATGGGTGGCACGTTTACTGCACGCCTTCCAGATTATCAACAATGGTTTGTGAAACGATGCTACGATGCCCTGAATAATCAACGGTCACAATCGTTAGATCATGCGAAAAAGAAGAACGAGGCTGCACCATCACGATGCATAGGGCTGACTGTTGAAACACGACCGGACTGGTTTCGATTACAACATGTTGATCACGCGCTGAGTCTCGGAGCCACACGAGTCGAATTAGGGGTTCAAACCATCGACGACGAGGTCTTATCCCAAATCGAACGAGGGCATACAGTTTCTGATTCTATTGCCGCAACACGTATCGCAAAAGAAGCAGGTCTGAAGGTCTGTTATCATATGATGCCCGGACTCCCTGGTAGCACAGAAAAAAAGGACCTCAACTCCTTTCAAACCATCTTTACTGATGAACGGTTCAAGCCAGACATGATTAAGATTTATCCGACATTGATTATCCAGGGAACAAAACTGTATGATCTTTGGAAAGAAGGAACATATGACCCGCTCACGACAGAGCAGGCGTCTCGTCTCATAGCCACGATAAAAAAGGATGTCCCTGAATGGGTACGCATACAACGAATACAACGAGACATTCCCTCACAGGAGATTTGCGCGGGGATTAAAAAAAGCAACCTACGACAATATGTTGAGGCGGAAATGCAGAACCATCACACGTCCTGTCGATGTATCCGCTGTCGAGAAATTGGGCATGTATCTAGCGAAAAAACAAAGAAGGTGACTGATCGTTCTCTTCGTTGTGTTCATCGTCAGTATAAGGCAAGTGGCGGAGAAGAGTTTTTTATTTCTCTAGAGGATAGCGCACAAGATGTTCTTGTTGGGTATGCACGGTTACGGGATATCGTCACCCCGCATCGTGCCGAGCTTCAAGGCGAACCGTGTATGATCATCCGAGAGCTCAAAGTCCTTGGGCGTGAAGCATCGCTTGGGGAACGAACCGCTGAGGCATATCAACATCGTGGTTTTGGGAAAAAACTTCTCTCTGAAGCAGAACGTGTTTGTTCTGAACAGGTTGGAAAAAAACGATTATGTGTGCTCAGCGGAATTGGAGTTAAACCTTACTATCGAAAATTAGGATTCACTGATGATGGGATCTACCTCTCGAAGGTAGTACGCACATAAACCAGACTGTTTTTTTTAAAAAATTATATAAAGCTGTGCTGATTTCTTCGTTTACAACCAAATTGGTTGGGGGAGAGTTATTCATGTCCGAATTTATATGGCACTGGACAAAAGAAAATAAGAAGATATACACAACACAAGCTGACCTCGCTGAACAAGCAATGAAAGATGGTTTTTTTGTTATGGGTGCCCGCGTACACCCCAGTCGCTTCGATAGATAGAGAACAAATTTTTCCATTCCTTCTTTTTTTTTCATTTACGGAAGATTTTTATTTGTCCTTGTATTTCGCCATCTTACAATATGGATAAGATAAACTATAATGAATTACTGAAACGAGTGCATAGTGCGACCGTAAAGGAACGGGTCAATGATGATCGTTTTAAGGTACCAAAAGTCGATGTGTTCTATGAAGGAAACACAACGGTTTTAAAGAACTTTGATAAAATCATTGACGTGTTAAATCGTGATGCAGATCATTTCCTGAAGTTCCTGCTTGGCAGTGTTGGAACCGCTGGTGACATCTCCAGTGGTCGTGTCATTTTTCAGGGGAAAATCCCGATAAAAACGATTCAGGATCGACTCGATGAATATGTCAATACCTATGTGATCTGTTCTGAATGCAATCGCCCTGATACCCATTTATTAAAAAAGGATCGGACGCTTTTAATTCGTTGCGACGCATGTGGCGCTTTCCGTTCGATTGGCTCGATGAAAAAGAGAAAAACAGTGGTACCAAGCGAGGTGTTCAAGGAAGGGGAGATTTACGAGCTGACGATAAAGGATATTGGCAAGCGGGGTGATGGTGTCGCGTTTTTTAATAAATACGTTGTCTATATCCCTGGGGCGATCAAAGGGGCTACCGTGAAAGTAAAGATAGAAAAAATTTCTGGCACGGTCGCTTTTGGTCGTGTGACGCAATGAGAGCCTCTGTTTTTTATAAAAAATTAAAAATTAATAATTCACTACCTGTATTAGTACGTGCATTAGTACCTGCATACTTCTATTCCTTGTATCAATTTTTTTGTAGATTTCCAGATATAAAACGAACATTTTTTCATAAAAAAAATACGTTGTTTGGTTTGTTGTATTGAACCTAAAATATAGAAAATTATTTAAACACAAGTACGTTTTCGTTCTATGTTTGTCTGACAAATGATGTCGTTCGGCATTTGTTTGACGCACACAATACGTACGTCTGACGCAAAAATGACATCACTATGACAAACACAAAAAATGTGAGGAGAACTATGGAAAACGACCGCATTACAATCCGAGTGCCTCAAATCGATTTGAGACAAATCGACGTTTTCATTCGACTTGGCGAATTTTCAACACGATCTGAGGTAGTGCGGCATGCGGTAAAGGAATATATAGAAAATCACACAACCCGTATTCTTGCAAAAGCCGACAAATTCAAAAAAATCCAAGAATTGGAAGCTGCGGCCGCTGCTATAGAACCTTACATGAAAAAATAAAATCAAGGTAAAAGCAGGGGATGGGATGCACCCCTTTAGTGAAGGCCGTCTTTTTCAGACGGCCTTCCCAACTACCAGAATAGGAGGACGAAGAAATGGCCGAAAATAAAATGCAGTCCTTTGTTGAGGCTGCAATAGAAAATAAAACGAATGAGGAAAGCAAGCAGAAGAATGATGACGGACTCTTTGGTAATGCTCGTATTGTAATTGTTGGATGTGGTGGAGCTGGAGGAAACACCATAACCAGACTTCACAAGTTAGGTGTAAAAGGAGCAGAAACCATTGCTATCAACACCGATAAAATAGCTCTTGATCTTGTCGATGCTGATAAAAAACTTCTTGTTGGAAAAAACTTAACCCGAGGACTTGGAGCCGGGGGATTCCCTGAAATGGGTGAGCGTGCTGCACGAGAATCAAGCAGAGAGCTTGAAGAGATGTTGCAGGGTGCTGACCTCGTCTTTGTCTGCGCGGGAATGGGCGGTGGTACCGGAACCGGTTCAGCCCCTGTCGTCGCAGAGATAGCAAAGAAACTCGGGGCAATCGTCACCTGTATGGTTTCCACTCCGTTCAATGTGGAGCGGGCTCGGTTAGTAAAGGCAGATGAAGGCCTTGACAAACTACGAGTCACCGCGGACAGCACGGTTGTTCTGGACAATAACCGATTGCTTGAATTTGTACCAAACCTCCCAATTAACCAAGCGTTTTCAGTCATGGACCAGTTAGTTGCAGAAACGGTAAAGGGAATTTCTGAGACAATTTCTGTTCCTTCATTGATAAACCTAGACTTTGCTGACATGAAAGCGGTGATGGATTCTGGCGGTCTCTCGGTTATGCTCTGGGGCGAAGCAGACGAGGATGCAGGAGTCGATACAATCGTAAAAGAGGCATTGAATCACCCGCTGCTCAATGTTGATTACCATGGTGCTCACAGTGCACTTGTTCATATCACAGGCGGACCGAACATGAGCCTGAAATATGTACAAGATGTCGCGAAAGCGCTCACCGAGGATATGGATTGTTACTCCAATGTTATCCTTGGAGCACGTGTCGATCCCGGGTTTGAAGGGAAATGCAGAGTGATGGCTATCATGACCGGTGTCCAATCACCGAATCTGTTAAGCTCACGGCCTGAACGACGCACGAACCCTACTGCACCGACGATCCCAATGCGAAAAGCCATGAACAACCCCAAAATCGGAAACATCGACTTTGTACGGTAGATAAACCCAGAAAGCTTTCTAAAGCTTTTTTTCTTTTTTATTTTATTTTTTTTTGCTTTTATTTTTCTTGATGATCTTTCTGATTATCTGGAACCAATCTAAGTTTTATAGTACATGTACAATTCCATTCTTCGTTATGGGCCTATGAGGTAGTCTGGATATCCTTCCGGCCTTCGGAGCCGGATACTGGGGTTCAAATCCCCATAGGTCCGCTTAATCTTTTAAAGGAAAGTAAAGATACTCATAATTGGAACTATCAGAGGTAAACATGGTCGAACAACTTCAGATACGGAGCGTTTCGTTTGACACATCATTCTTACTAAAGGATGATCTATTTATCGATCAAGTCATTAAAACATTGGCGCGCGATCGTATCCCCTGTTTCGTGACAGCAACGGTTGCCTCTGAGCTTGAGCAATTAAAAATTTGGGGGCGTATCACCGAGTCGACCTATAAGCGAGCAACTAAACATTTAATTCATGTCCATGCGACCGTCATTGATTTTAGAAACCGACTCCTCTCGGATGCTTTAGGCAATGCATGTCTCCGTTCAATGCAAGACCATGGAATTGACGCGAATCATGTTGTGAATGATTGTACTATTCTTGTCTCTAACCTAAAGAACGGCGTCGATCTGTTCCTTTCCGAAGACTATCATTTCACCTCAGCTATTACAAAAGAAGTCATCGATGAAATACAAAGTGTTGCATGCTCTGAATATTTTTTAATGTGTGATTCTCAGCTCTATAGTATTGATGCAAAAACATTTCTGAAAACTTACTTCAATAAGTCCATTGATCTTGAGGTAATTCAATCTCTTATGGATAAACGTCAGAAAAAAGAACCTCACCACCCGAAAAGGTAAGGAAGGAGGGGAAACGAAGAGCACGCAACAGCGCGCCAAACCGACGCAACGCAGCCACGCGACACCAGCGTCACCGGAAGACAAGAGCGCAGATCGGGAAGACAAGACCCCGCCGAACGTCGCCCTTCCTCACCACTCTCCTCTTCTCTCATTAAAACTATTTAAATACATCGCGGTAAAATCTCAAAATGAAAAAGTCGCTAGTCTGAACCAATCAATTTTTAAATCCTATTCTCATTGAGAACCATCCTTCTTTCCTGAAATGAGCGTAAAAATTGGTTTTATTGTCAACCCCATTGCTGGGATGGGCGGCCGAGTCGGGTTAAAAGGAACAGATGATGTTGTTGACAAAGCAGTCAAACTAGGAGCACATCCCATCGCCCGACTGAAAGCAGAAGAGATGCTCCATGAGTTCTCCGCGATCTCTGTAAATCACCATGATGTTGTCTGGGTCACCTGCGACGATGATATGGGAAAGAATGAACTCGAAGCTATCGGAATAAAAAATATACAGATCGTCTACGCACCCAAAGGAAGCAGAACCTCTGCGAATGATACCAAGAATGCTTGTAAAAAATTCCTTGAATCTCCACCTGATTTACTCGTCTTCTGCGGTGGTGACGGAACCGCACGAGATATCTTCACCATTATCGACAAAAAAATCCCGCTTCTCGGCATACCCGCTGGTGTCAAAATGCATTCCGGTGTCTTTGGGATCACCACGAACGCTACCGCTAAAATGCTGCAGGAATTCATCAATAAACAACTGACCGTTGGTGATGCTGAAATCATGGATCTTGATGAGGAACTCTACCGGAAAGGAGAATGGAAGGTTCGCCTGTATGGCATCGCAAAGGGAATAATCGAACCAACATACATACAGGTAGGAAAAACATGTTTTGAATCAGTCTCAGATGATGAAGTAAAAGACGAGCTCGCTGAACATGTCAACGATGAACTCGAAAAACATAAGGATTGGATGTTCTTATTTTGTTCGGGGGGCACAATCGACTCTATCGCAAAGAAACTAAACATTGAACATACATTGCTCGGTATCGATGCGATCTACCAGAAAACACTCCTGGCAAAAGATGTAAACGAAGAACAAATTCTACAGCTTCTAAAAAAATATCCTAAAACAAAAATTCTTCTCAGTCCTATTGGCGCGCAAGGCTTTATCCTGGGCCGCGGAAACCTTCAACTCAGCCCAGAGGTCATTAACAAAATAGGAATCGAAAACATCATTGTGGTTGCGACCCCCTCAAAGTTGATACATACCCCCATCCTACGAGTAGACACAGGAGATAAACGACTCGACCATCGTTTCACGAATCAGGGATACCTCATGGTGGTGATCGGATACCGCCTCAGTAGAGTCGTGAAGCTTCAAACCAACAGCTTTTAATATGCGAATCTTATTTCCTGACCCCCTTGGGGGGACCTATCATTCTTGGAGGTAACATGATGACACAAATTACAAAAAGAAACCCAAACAAATTTTTAAAAGACGAATTCGATGAATTGGTGAGAAACCATTTAGAGTGGAACATCCGAATTCTTGAGAGTGGATCAAAACCGCATTCGATTGTAAACGGTAAAGAAGTAATCATGCTATGTTCGAATAACTATCTGAACCTTAGTAACCATCCCCGGCTCATCCAAGGAGCTATCGATGCAGCGAAGAAATATGGAGCTGGATCTGGTTCTGTTCGTGGGATTGCAGGAACCCTGAAAATCCATACAGAAGTCGAAAAACGACTTGCGAAATTTAAACGAACTGAATCTTCCCTAATTTATCAAACTGGTTTTGCCGTGAACTCTGGTCTTATCCCTCAGCTTGTCGGAGAGGGTGATGTCGTTATCAGTGATGAGCTTAACCATGGGAGCATTATTGATGGTGTCCGACTCACTAAAGCGGATCGAGCGATATTCAAACATCGTGATGTAAGTGATCTAGAACGGGTGTTGAAGGATGCAGATAAAAAATATCGTCGAATCCTCATCATCTCCGATGGCGTCTTCAGCATGGATGGAGACATCGCCCCTATGGATAAGATAGTGAAACTTGCCAATGAGTTCGGGGCGATGACCTATGTTGATGATGCACATGGGGAAGGAGTCATCGGGGAAGACGGACGTGGGATTGGTGCGCATTTCCATATCGAGGGAAAAATCGATGTGGAGATGGGTACGTTCAGTAAAGCCTTTGGAGTAGTCGGTGGTCTCATCGCCGGCAGCCAAGACCTAGTGAACTTCGCGTACAACAAATCACGGACCTGGTTACTTTCAGGATCACATCCCCCTGCGGTTTCTGGTGCTCAACTTGCTGCAATCGATGTACTCGAAACAGAACCCGAACATGTCAGAAGACTCTGGGATAATACAAAATATTTCAAAAAAGAATTGAACTCCTATGGTTTCAATACAGGAGGAAGTGAAACACCCATTACGCCAGTCATTGTTGGAGACGCTGGAAAAGCAAAAGAGTTAAGCAATAAACTCTACGATGAAGGGGTTTTTGCACTCCCCATTGTATTCCCAATGGTCGCACGGGATAAAGCCCGCATTAGAACCATGATGAACGCAGGTCTGACAAAGAAGGATTTAGACTTTGCATTAGATAAATTCGAAAAACTAGGAAAACAATTATCAATTATCTAAGCGAAAAAGAGGGGATCGTGATTTACGAATCCCCTCGCATTAGCATTCCACAAAGTATATATAAAAGATATATGATTCGTTACCCAGTATTTTTCTGGTGTTTACTGGAGAGTAATTTATGACAGAAGATTTAAAGAAAACCGGTACCACAATTCTTGGAATGGTATGTAAAGACGGTGTTGTAATCGCAACAGAACGAAGAGCGACAATGGGAACCCTCATTGCTCATAAATCCACAAAAAAACTATATGAAATCGATGATCATCTCGCACTTGCGACCGCAGGACTTGTCGGTGACCTGCAGGTTCTGTCCCGGTATCTGAAAGCAGAGACAAAATTATACAGCTTAAAAAGGGACGCGGAAATGTCAGTGCAAAGCGCTGCAACCCTTATGTCTAATATCTTGAACTCCCGGAAATTCTATCCTTACTATGTCCAGTTGATCCTCGGCGGTTGGGATTCATCAGGAGGTCATGTCTATTCATTGGATGCAGCTGGTGGTTCTATACCAGATAAATATACCGCAGGTGGATCTGGTTCACCCTATGCGTTTGGTGTATTAGAAGACTCATTCCGCGATGATATGACCGTCAATGAGGGTATCGATCTTGCGTTACGAGCGGTTACTGCTGCGATGGGTCGAGACTCAGCATCAGGAAACGGAGCTGATGTGGCAGTGATCAATGAGAAAGAATTTAAAATGATATCTGATGATGAAATTAAAAAACGTTTGCAGAAGATGGGGAAGTAACAATCCGTATTATCAAAGGATAATTATCAGATAGATAAACGTTTAAGGTTCATTTTGCAAGAGTTAAAAAAAGGTAGATTATGACCGTTGATGATGTTTTAGCAGATATACGAGGCAAGATACGAAGCTCCATACCAGCAAGTGTTGATATCTCCGAAGTAGAATTCGAAGGCGCACTTCTGGTTATTTACACAAAGACACCAGATAAATTTGCCAATAATAAGGATCTAGTAAAAAACATGGCAAAAAGTCTGCAGAAACGTATTGTGGTCCGTCCCGATCCTTCTGTTCTTACTGATATTGATATCGCAGAAAAGAAAATACGACAGATCATCCCAAAAGAAGCAGAGATAACAAACATCTATTTCCAACCTGATGTCGGCGAGGTCACCATTGAGGCGTTAAAACCCGGTGCTGCGATCGGGCGCGAAGGCCTACTCTTAAACGAGATACGCAAAAAAATTAACTGGGCTCCTAGTATTGTGCGAGCGCCACCGATTCAATCAAAAACCGTGCAGGAGATACGCGGGTACCTCCGCTCGATGAGCGATGAACGAAAAGATATTCTCCGGAAAATCGGTCGGAAGATCCATCGTGGTTCTTCAACAGGAGAAAAATTCATCCGTATGATCGCCCTTGGCGGCTTCCGAGAGGTCGGTCGATCCTGTTCGATGTTACATACACAGGATAGTAAAGTATTGATCGACTGTGGTATTGATGTTTCATCGGAGAACAATGGATCTCCTTATATTCACATGCCTGAGGTACTCCCGTTAGAGAAAATTGATGCCGTGGTCATCACTCATGCGCATCTTGATCATTGTGGGCTTGTCCCAATCTTATACAAATATGGATACGATGGTCCTATCTATTGCACTCCGCCAACAAGAGACCTGATGACCCTCCTTCAGATGGATTATATCAAGGTAGCGGCAGCAGATGCGAAAAAGGTTCCCTATTCATCTGAAAATATTCGCAATGTGATTAAACATTGCATCGTCATGGGGTATGGGGACACGACCGATATCACCCCCGATATCCGACTCACCTTCCATAACGCGGGTCATATCCTTGGTTCCTCTATTTGTCATTTCCATATCGGCGATGGATTATACAACATTGCTTTCTCTGGTGATATTAAGTTTGAGCGCACCTGGTTGTTCAACCCAGCGATCAACCATTTCCCCCGTGCAGAGGCCCTTGTCATTGAATCAACGTATGGAGGACATGATGATTTCCAACCGAGCCGGAAAGAGGCGACGGATCGACTGAAAGACATCATTCGCACATCGATGAAGAAAAAAGGAAAAGTCCTTGTTCCTGTGTTTGCTGTTGGGCGAAGCCAGGAGGTCATGATCGTCCTGGAAAGCCTGGTAAAAATGAAAGAAATCCCGGAGGTCCCTGTGTATCTTGATGGGATGATCTGGGAGGCGACTGCCATCCATACCGCGTACCCCGAGTATTTGAACAACAAGCTACGAACCCAGATATTCCAGCAGGGGGATAACCCGTTGCTCTCTGAGATATTCAAACGCGTCGATAGCGGTGACATGAGGGAAAAAATACTTGGGGAGAAAGACCCCTGTGTGGTGCTAGCAACTAGTGGTATGATGAACGGCGGCCCGGTCATGGAGTACTTTAAACACTGGTGCGGTGAAGCGAAAAACACGCTGGTCTTCGTCGGGTATCAAGCGGAAGGCACCATTGGCCGGAGGATTCAACGTGGTGCTAAGGAAATCCCAATGAATGTCGGGGGCAACATCGTCAGCCTACCCGTTGAGATGAACGTAGAGACCTGTGATGGGTTCTCCGGGCATAGTGACCGTAGACAGCTCGTCGGGTTCATTAACAACATGTCGCCACGTCCTGAACGGGTCGTGTTTGGCCATGGCGAAGAATCAAAATGCGTGGATCTGTCTTCGACCATTCATAAACGACTGAACATGAACACAGCGGCTCCTTTCAACCTGGAGTGCATCCGCTTCGTTTAACACACATCCCTTTCTTTTCTCATGATGGGGCTCGTTGATACACGAAAAAAATAAGAGATCTACAGCAGGGTTGCTTCTTTTCGACCTATCAGAAAGACCCCAAGATAGGTTGGGACTTCCTGTGCTCCTTCATCTAAATGATAACTCTGATTCTTCATTTCGATGGAAATCTCTCGTTGTACAGCAATCTGCACAGGGTCTTCAGGCAATACCACCGCATCCTGAAGAGGATCAAAGTCTTTCAAATCATCCACTTCGATTTTCACGACCTTAAACCCCGTCTTTCCATGCAACGATGACGGTAAGCGGATGAGCCGTTTCACATCACAGGTGACCGGCTCATCGGTCTCTCCTGCGCTAAGAGACACCGCTGTTTTTCGTAACGCGCTATTTAAAAAAAACTTCCGAATGGTCTTCGACTGGTCCAGCAACCCGTCCTGTATCCGTTTCACCCGTTCCTCTGAAAGCTCCTGGACAAGTCGTTCTGCATCATGTGGACTTACCCCATATTCCTCTAGTTTTTTCTCAGGGTTCTCACTTTTTTTGATTTCATTGACCAGATCAATAATCCCTCGGCTAATCCTGCCTTTCCATCCATCTTGGTCTGGTGTGGGCATCTTGAGGCTTTTTCCGCTCGCAAACGAATAACTTCCATAGCTTTTTCTACTGGTGGCTTGCTCATGGAAGATAAGGGAATCCTGCAGGTCACGTCCCGTGATGTAGTCAACGATCTCCCGCCGTTCGTTACTATCCAAATCGAGAATCGCAGGATCCTTCACATGACAATGATATCCTCGTCCTCCACTGAAATACAGTTCCATATGTTTTTCTTTAAACCCGAAATCCCCGAGTAAAAACTCATGAATCAATTTGATAAATTCTTTTTTCACTTCGACAAGCGATTCGACATACCCCATTTTTTCTGCGTTCGGCAGATGATCGGAATCCAAATCGAAGATTAGTTCAGCACCCATCCATATCTTATCAGGCATTTTTGATGCATCTGGGTGCTGGTAATACGCGGATGAATAATACGCGTGCTGCGGGGCTCGTTCCGCGAGGAAATTCCAAATCATCTCCCGTTTCTCAAAACCCAGGTGTCGCACCATCCCTTTTCCACCGAAAAGCAGAAAAGCAAATTCCCTACGTCCAAAACGATCCGGGAGTTCTATCGTATTAGATGCGTAATATGTCTGAAACGTGCTTTTCAGAAATTCAATTGATCTGTGAACTGAATTTTCATCTCCCATTGTAAGCAGTCACAATATCGTGCCGGTGTATAATCTTTATCCACATAAGGAGATAAAGTTTTATTAACAGTAGGTATTACCCTATGGTATGGGTAGTATTATTGAGGATGCGTTGTTCTCATCATCGGTCATTAAGGATCTGCATGCGCTTGATTTTGATTATGTCCCAAGCGAACTACCCCATAGAACCGAGCAACTGAAAAAACTTGCTCAGATGTTCAAACCCATTTTTGTCAATATCGCACAAAACGCGTTTATCCGAGGACCTGTCGGAACCGGTAAAACCGCGATGACGAAATATTTCTGTCAGTCGCTTGTCCAGATCGCGCGAAAACAAGGCAAGATACTCGAATACGTTCATATCAATTGTCGAAAACGATCCACCGATGCAATGGTTCTCCTCGGTGTCTTGAATCATTTTGATGCACGGTTCCCTGACCGAGGTTTCTCGGTACAGGAAATGATGCAAATTCTTCGTACACACCTCCAACGAAAAGAATCCCAACTCCTCCTTGTGCTTGACGAGGTAGATGCGCTGGTAAAAAAAGGAAAATCAAATCTGATTTATGATCTCACCAGGTTTAATGACGAGACCACAAAAACAGGAAACACTGTATCTGTTATCATGATATCTCAAAAGGATGTTTTCACCGAGCTAGAAGAAGCAGCACTCAGCACGTTTAAACGCACCAACACCATCATCTTGGAGAAATATACCCGTGATGAGCTGTATGATATCATACAACAGCGAGTGCACCTAGCGTTTCATGCAAACACAGTCCGTGCTGAGAGTGTCGATCTCATCGCTGATATTGCCAGTGAATATGGAGACGCGCGCTTTTCTATAGAGCTACTCTGGAAGGCAGGCATGTACGCTGATGAGAAACACGTTAAACAGGTGGTACCTGAGCATGTGCGTGCCGCAAAAGCAGAAACATTCTCGGTTGTTACTGAAACAAAACTAAAGAATCTGGGCAAACATCAATTGCTTACCTTGCTCTCAATTGCTAAACGATTACAAAAGGAAGATACAGCGTACGCAAACACAGGTGAAGTGGAGAAAACCTATGCGATTACCTGCGAGGAGTACGCTGAGGACGCAAGGGCACATACGATGTTTTGGAGCTATCTCAAAGAAATCGAACTCGCAGGGTTCATCAGAGTGAAGCCTTCTGGGAAAGGCCAGGTGGGGAACTCGCAGCTTATCTCGTTACCAGACATCCCGGCTGAGGTCTTACGCAGTAAACTAGAGGAGCTTCTCGCATAAACGGTTTAGGGGACAGGTGCTACAGCTTGGTTTTTTCTTCCCGCAGTACTGTTTTGCAAGCTCCACAAGAAGTGCATGGAATTCTTTGTAGGTTGGTATCAGTTCTTTTTCTGGGAGTGTCGATGAAAGCTCGTTTTCAAAAAACTGTTGGATGTCATCATAGGAATCACTTGCTACATGGAACGGGAAGCGGTGGCAGATCCGTCTTGTATACGCATCAACCACAAAAATAGGATGATTCCCTGCGTAGAGGAGAATCGAATCTGCTGTTTCAGGACCGATTCCGGATAGGGATAATAATTCATGACGGATTTCTGATGTGTCTCGTGAGAAAAACATCTGCAAATCCCCGTTGTATTTTTTTTCAAGATACGATGCGAAGAACTTGAGGCGTTGTCCCTTTTGGTTGAAGAACCCGGAGGGTTGTATCATGGTTTTGAGGTTTTTTTCCTCTACATGCGTCATCGTATGGATCGTGAAGGTATTTTGTTTTTTGAGATTCTCAAGTACTTTTTCAACATTCGTCCAAGCAGTATTTTGAGTAAGAATCGCTCCGATGATGATTTCAAAACGAGGGTCGCTGTGTTGTCTCTGATGGTACTTCCTGTCGATAGGCCACCAGTGTTGATGCCCAAAAGCATCTAATAAAACCATATAGAGATTCTTTGGTGTGATAGTCATTGCAGCTCATCCTAGCCGTATTAGAGGTTCTTTTCGGCGATACCAAGGATTTCTGCGGATTTTTGCATAGCATTCTGCAGAAGCTCATGTAACTCAGTCGTCACCTGTTGGACATATTTGGTGTCCTTGATGGAAGTAAGGTTAATGCGAACATTCAACATCGCGGCCTGCACACCGGTCTGTGCCATCAATGCTGAAACCGCAGCATCGCTAATCGAATTTTTGTTCCCCTTTTCTGCGACGACTTGTGCGACATCAAGAATCTGAACACATTTCCGTGCAGTCTCTAAAGGTACTTCTGCTGCTTGTTTAAAAGCGGTTTGCATAGCGTTTCTTCTCTCTTCTTTTTGATCCTCTGTCTCTTTTGGCATTTTTAATGATTTCATGACCTCATTAAACGCATCTGTATCCTTATCGATAAGATCAATGAGGTCCTTTCGGAGTCCTTCACTTTTCTCCAATACCTCTGCGATCTCGTCTTGCACTGATTCATATCCTTGTTTTGCTTTGGTAAGATTGCAGACCATTGACGTTAACGCAGCTCCGAGCGCCCCTGATAATGCAGCAACACTCCCGCCCCCAGGTGCCGGGCTACTTGAAGCGACCTCATCGAGGAACATTTTTATATTCTGTTTCACGAGTTTTGTCATGGGGATCACTTTTGTATTTCTAAGAGTCGTTTTTCTAACACCTGGTCGACCGTGAATTTCTCAAGGCGGAGATAATGATTTGCACAATCAACCACTGCTTCCAAGGGGAGTAACCCAACAATCTCACTCCCGATGACAGGGACTCCGTACCGCTCTGCTTCGTTTTTTATGGTTTCAAACACCCGAAAGATCGATGTTTTTTGGTAGTTCGTCAGATTCATTGATACTTGGACGATGCCTTTTTCTTTGATCTCAAATCCCTTTGCTTTCACGTATCGGAAACCACCGCTGCTATGACGCACTACTTTGGCTATGTCATCTGCGATCTTTATATTGGTTGTACCGAGGTTGACATTGAAGGCGATAAGGAAAAATCGTGCCCCGACAGCGGTCGCCCCTGCAGTCGGATGAATCTTGTTTGGTCCATAGTCCGGTACTTTCTCAGGGTTTTTTCCAATCTCTGCTTTGAGTCCTTCGTATTCCCCTCGTCGGACATCAGCAAGGTTTCGCCGGTCTTCTCGTTTCGCTGCTTCTTCGTACAGGTAGCAGGGGACATTGGTTTTCTCTGAGAACTCCTTAGCAAAGTCGTTCGCGAGCTGTACACATTCACTCATACCAACATCCGTGATTGGGATGAACGGGACGACATCGATAGCTCCCATGCGAGGGTGTTCCCCTTTGTGCTTATTCATATCGATGAGTTCCACGCATTTCAGAGCGATTTCTAAAACGACTGCCTTGACTGCTTCAGGAGAGCCTATCAGGGTGACATCGGTACGGTTATGATCAGCATCAGGGGTAAAATCAAGTAACGTGACGTCCGTATGGTTCTGTATCAGGGTATGGATCGCATCGATCGTGTGTTTATTTTTTCCTTCGCTGAAATTAGGAACGCATTCGATGAGTCGTGCCATAGGTGGTCACCGTAAACCTTAATCAAGAGTCCTTCATTTAACTATTTGGGAACATCCTATGGAATCCGTCGATCTCCTTATTACGCATGCACGTGAGCTGCTCACTTTACAGGGACCAAAAAAACCACGGATACGGGGGCAGATGAAGAACCTTGGTATCATAAAAAACGGATCGATCGCGATACAGAATGGCCATATTGTTGATGTTGGTCGGAATCTTCGGTACAAGGCAGAGACCGTGATTGATGCCTCTGAAAAACTTGTTATGCCTGGGTTTGTCGACCCTCATACCCATGTCGTGTTCGCAGGGTCTCGGGAGTTTGAACTGGATCTGAAGCTCGCTGGTGTCTCTTACATGGAGATTCTCAGACGCGGTGGAGGGATTTTTTATACAGTGGAGAAGACACGGAAAGCCTCTCCAGTGCAGCTGCTGCAGCAAAGCAAGAAACGCCTTGATACGATGTTGAGGTATGGTACTACCTCCTGCGAGGCAAAAACCGGGTATGGGCTTGATGTGAAAAACGAGCTGAAGCTGCTGAGGGTTCAGAAGAAACTCCAGGAGACTCATCCCATGGATCTTGTTTCGACGTTTCTTGGTGCACATGCGATCCCAAAACACATGCAAGCAAACGACTACACTCAAACGATCCTATATGAGATGCTCCCGAAAACCAAGGGTCTTGCGCAGTTCTGCGATGTGTTTTGTGAGAAAGGAATTTTTACGGTTGCACAAGCAAAGAAAATCCTTGAAGCAGGAAAACAGTATGGTCTAATCCCCAAGATTCATGCAGATGAGATTGTTGATACAGGGGGGGCATTGCTTGCAGCAGAGGTTGGTGCGATCAGCGCAGATCATCTGTTGCGATCCTCGGAGGCTGGTTTCCGTGCGATGGCGCAAAGACACGTCGTCGGGGTGCTTCTCCCGGGGACTCCCTTTTGTCTGATGATGGAGCGGTACGCCCCAGCACGAAATATGATAGATTCTGGTGTCCCTGTTGCGTTAGCGACTGATCTGAACCCGAATTGTTGGACCGAAAATATGCAGATGATCATCCAACTCGCCTGTCTGAAAATGCAGATGACCCCAGCAGAAGCGATCACTGCCTCGACGTTTAACGCTGCCTGTGCCATCGGGATGCAGCATACCGTCGGAAGCCTGGAGACGGGCAAACAAGCGGATGTTCTTATCCTTGATTGTCCGAACCATCAGTTCCTCCCCTANNTCCTTATTTTATCTCTGTAAAAAGAATAATATAATACTAGATAATAATTATTCATAGAGAGTTATTTTAAAAATGCGGGGGTTTCATCGCCTGTTATGGTAGCAAAAATGATACGTGTTTCACTCCTGATAGGAGTCTTCTTCTTTTCAGTAGTCCACCTCCCGGTATCAGCAGGGCAAGATGATTGGTGGGATGACAGCTGGTCGTTTCGCCAGGAACTTTCCCTTGATTCAGTCACCAGCAAAGAATCCGCAGCTAACCAACCTGTCGATACCACGATTCGATTTGAGTCCTCCTGTTGGGTGGAAAACGAAACACATCATTCTGTGCGGGTGATCTGCCAAAACAAAGATGATGACATTGAACTTGAATCCCAGCTCTATGCTCTCGAGTACTTAGATGAGGCCCATATCACCTCCTGTAATCTTGTGTTTCTGATTCCCCCGCAGACTGATGGAACCGAGAAATATTATGTGTATTACGATGAATCACCAACCACTTCTCCGAATTATCCTGATCATGTGTCTATCGCGGATTCCGCCTATTTCTATGAGCCGATACCCGGATATCCTCTGGAATCCCATTTTTACAAGATCACGCAACAGGATACCATTCGCTATGTCGTAGCACAAGAAGGGCAATTCCTTTGGTACTCCACGTCACAATATGTGACAAAGCTTCAGGAAGGTTCAACAGAGGTGATGCCAAAAAACGGGGAGACGATCGCATCGTTTGAGTACTCCTATTATTACGGGGATGAAATGTGGCAATTTAATTCGACGAGTCAAAAATTAATTACGAAAGAGATTCTCTGTGACGGGAATCTCATGGTCTCCTGTAAAATACTCAGTAGATCCAACGGAGATGATCTTCAGACGACAGCTATCTACAAATATTATTATTGTCCAACGTCCTCTGAACGCATTCAGGTCCATGTGGTCCATGAAACGTTGAAAGAATGCCAGATGTATCCTGATTCAAATACTGATGGAACGTATGCCTCGTTGCAGTGTGGTGGGATACAAAGCGCATCAATTGCGGATTTGAACTTTGGGGAGATCTACCCCTATTCTCACTTCTATTCAGAACAAAATAGTGTTGAGGAATATNNGGAAAAAAACCTTGGGTCTCGTTTGATGAGGGAACCACCGGGAACGTCCATGCATTACTCTTTGGCTCTTCTTCTGTGGTCAAAGCAGGAAGAGATGAGCGTGATGGGATGCAATTAAAGGCGTACGAGTCGAATTATCCGCATTTCCCTGGTTTGGACTATGCAGTTGCGGGGATTGAGTGTACTCGGAATAGCTATGAAAAAAATGTCGCGGGAAAAGATATGATAATCCCGAAAGGTTTTACCGCTGAATTTGATGCAGAGTTTTTTTCTTCTCCTATCGGTGGATACCTATTAGCAGAGAAAGAAGAAGATATTTTCCAGGCTCTTGTACCGCTGAAACCGTTCATAAGCGACAATCAATCCTCAGAAAAAAACACTTCTGCTGATCGTTTTTCACTAACGGTTTTTGTCCATGCCGCACCATCGTTTCCCTTAGGGTCTGTTTTATCAGTGGTCACAGGACGCGATTTTCCATTCATCACTGTCGAGGTGTATCGTGATGATGAGTTGATGAGCTCTGGTACGGCCGGTCGACTGCCGATTAAAGGATCTGGCTCCTCTGAAAGAGTATCGTTGAAGGAGAAAATCCATGCAATCATCCAGATGGTTGATCTTCATAATGTCTCATTCTTTAAAGCAGTTCATTTTCAACAGCTTGAGGTGGGCCGGTATGTCATAAAAGTCTTTAAGGAGAACCCGCGGGTTGGTACTGAACGACATTTTATTGGATATATGATTGTAGATCTTACGAAAGATTCTCAGATTCATATATTTTGTAAACAACAGGTTTCGTGTCTAATTACCCTTGTTGATCAAGAGGGAACTGGTATCAAGAATGCTGATGTGATGTTGTTCCAGGATGGGATGGAGATTGCTCATAATACGACCAATGATGATGGAGTTGTGCTCCTTACCGCACCTCGTAGTCAAAGGGACCCTTATCAATTGAAAATCATCTCTCAAGGTTTCGAGGTCGTCAACGAATCAATACGGTTACGATACTACCAGATAGTGGTTCCTCTGAAGAGATCAGTAACGCTCGATCAGTACGACTGGACGTTAACGCTGATAGATTTGTGGGGGTTGCCACCTGAGATTAATGTGACACCTAGAATCACAAGTGCCGTGATGCAGACGCCAACCGTCATTTTCCCGGAGCAAAACCCCCAGAGTTCCTTTCAATTTCGGAATTTACTCCCTGCGACATATCTCCTTCAGATTCAATATAAATCCTTTGTTCTCGAAAAAGAAATTCAGATACCTTCAAATGATGAATCACTGGTATTTCCCGCGGAATACCAAGTATCGTTCAACGTCTTTGACTCACGAGGTTCTACACTAGAGGATGTCAAGCTCCAGATGAGCCGCGGAGGAAAAATCCAAGAAACAACGAGTAATGGTTCTAAATTTGTTTTTTCGATTCCTCCTGGTCAATATTTGGTTACAGTGATCTCTCAGGGGGACGTCATCGGTCAGAGAGTCATAAACGTGGCAAACGAGCGAAGCGTTGATCTCATTACGAACCGGGATCCGATCTTTCCATTGATTGGTCTCATCCTTGCTTGTATTTTAGGTTTAATAGGATTAGCAGTAGGCATTAAAAAGAAAGAGCCTCTTTTTTGCCTTTTACTTTTTATGGTTGGTATTTTAGTTATAGCGCTATTATTTCCCTGGTGGTCCCTGCAGGGGTCCTCCGCCGGTATTGAGACCTCTTCAACCTTCTATCTGATACCATTAAACCTCGTTTCTCTGACAACGACACCACAAGTTATCGTTGGAGAGCTTTCTTTTTTCCCAGAGATTTTTAAAACCATCATGATGATCATTCCGGTTCTTTCAGTCATCGTCAGTCTCCTCGCGATCTCAGCTCTTGGTCTAAAAAGAATACAAAAAAAACAATGGCAGTCGCTTCTGTTGGTTGGAGCGCTACTCCTGCTTTTTTGTTCCTTGTTTTTATTTATTGGTGCGATGTCCGCTTTTGCAGAGGTGGGGGTCGGGAGCTTTATAGGGAGTGGTACCCTTGATATTTCCATACAAGGACAAGAAGTAGTCGTGCCTGTATTGTGTCAGTGGGGACCAGGGATTGGGTTCTGGCTATATGTGGTCGCTGGTATGATTTTGAGTGCTTCTTTAATTATTATATTATATCAAAAGAATAAAAAAAGTAATCAGTTACTGTAGTTTGCGGAGTTGTTTCTCCTGTTCTCTTTTTATCTTAGCAAGAATTTTTTCTTTAGTAGTGTCTTCGATTGGGACGAGCGGTTTTATTGTTTTTTCCTTTGGTTTTTTTTCTAGTTTTTTCAGGAGAGCAAATGGTTTTTTCTGTGTTTTCCCTTTTTGTTTCTTTTGTGGTTTCGCTTCTGTCTTTAATAATGTTATCAATTTATTAAAAATGGATGACTTGGTTTTTATTGATTTTTCTTTCGTTGGTTTTGTTCGTAATTGTTTTCTATCATCTTTATACCAGAGCAATGCAGATTTGTATTCATCTTGCATCATGATCCGTTCTTGTTCGTATGCGTTATTATCTGTTCGTTTGAGTTCTGCAAGATGTTGTTGCTCTTCAGGGATTTTCCAGGGTTTCTGTGGTTTTTTTCTGATTGTTTCAGAGATTTTTCGTCGCCAATACCAAAGAAGGACAATAACGCCGAGCAAGAGGAGGCCAAATCCAATGGTATAGGTACTGTTTTCTTCAGAGAAATAGAGTCCTTGGGTTTCGACGAAGATCCGTTGGGTGGCAATGCTCGTGGTCGGTTCGTCCGCTGAATAGGTGTCAATGAAAATAGAATGAAGTGTTCCCGTATCAAGGACATTTGCTGGGACCGCTACTCCGACTAACGCTTGTCCTTGTTCGCCTGGTTGGAGAGTAATGGATGCATTGTTGGTTAAGGCGAGTGGATACCCAGTTTCTGATCTAATCTTAAAATTGAAGGTGTCATTATAATTCCCTTGGTTCTCGACTAGCACAGGGATGGAGACGATTTCATTTGGTGCGAGTTTCGATGGTGGTAATGCCTGAATCTTTACTGAATGAAAAGATTTGATATAAACAACGACATTTACCATATACTCCTCTTTAACTACTGTTCCGCTCCATTTTCCAAATCCACCGGTAAGTGCTGCGGCAAACCAAAAAAATGGCATAGCATAATCTGATCGTTTCGGCCACCATAGATTACCAGCGACCCATGAATCAGTGATTTTGATTTGTAAGAGTTGAGTTTGTATAAAATCACTTGATTTTGGTGGTGATGTTAAAGAGACGGTGACATTTGTTAATAACAGATTATTGTGCGAGGCCTTTGTATGTTTGACCATTGGTGGATCAAAAACCACGAACCAAACATTACCTGGATTGCCACTGGGAAATACTGCTTCAAATGTTGCATACCGTTGGGTCATAAAGAAAGGATAATTTGGTACCTCATAATCTCCTGAAGAAAGGTTGTACATACCTACCTGAAATGTCACTTTTTCGTTGATTCCAAGGGTAATGTTGGACGGTGTTGCTTTATAGCCTTCAGCAAAATTGATAATCGGAAAAAACAACGAGGCTAACTGTCCGATGGGATTAAGATTTGGAAAAATTGGGAATGTTATTGGTTTCCTTAATGTTGCATTTACCGTATGAACTTGGGTTAAAATAATCGGACAAAGGATAATGGTAATAACCAATAGAGTAAGACATTTACTACGCATTATTGAGGAGTCTCCCCTTGTTTTGAAGGACGACATCTTGAAATGATTTTATTGTTTTCTTTTCCGAATGAAGACGATGATGCCCATTACTAATGCTAATGCACCTATAAATGCGATTGCGTCAAACCCTGGGGTTGAAAACCCTCTGCTCTCGACTAGGAACGACGCAGGGGTAATCGCACCCTTTTTTGATTCGTCATCTGCTTTATATGGTTGCATCGATACTACGATTGTTTCTTCGTCATAATGATATCCAAAACCCTTTGGTGGTTTTACGACAAGGTACGCTGTACCCATCGATCCAACGCCTTCTTCAAGAGTTACTTGATCTGTAACGATAGCGACCCATCCCTCTGGTACTGTTACCAGACTTAAGTATACCTTGGTTCGCGCATTACCCATATTCGTGATATCAATTCTAAATGTTGCAGTGTCCATCGGTCCTATTTGCTTTGTATTTGAATCCGGAAACGCTGGCGATATCAATGGTTTATAATCTGGTTGAAAATTAAGCGTAAAATCCTGTTCAAAACTCTGGACAAGTCCTGCTTTTAACGCGGTTGCTCGTAATCTCACTGCACCTACACCAAATGCTGGTGCATTTTCTGCTACTGCAATAGTTAAATATGTTTGTAAGGTTTGTACTGTACCTGGACTAATAGTTGCAGTAACTGTACCCTGCGAAAGAGACGCAGTAGCCCATGATGGGGTTTCTAAAATTTCTATTTTAATCGTAATCTGTTTCCCAGCGTATATTTGAAGAACAGCAGCACCCAATAGACCCTTATTCACCGTATGAGTAATATCTAAAGCTAACGTTCGAGTTCCGCCTCGTGGAACTAATGGTTGTTCTGTTTCGCTAGCATTCCATGAAACAGTTAGTGAACTTTGAAGATTAAATAAGATTCCAGCTGATATGGTAGGTGCAACAGCGATAATTACACTAATCAGAATTATTCCTGTTAGGAAGCTCGCTTTGACTGTTTTGAATCTTTTCGTCATTGTTCCACCATTTTTCCTTTTTTTACACATATTACTTTGTTTTCTGGGTATTTAAAGATTGTTGTACACTTCTTCCTCAAGTCTGAAGCAGTATGTACATGTTAATATATAACTTACTTGATATAAAAATATTTGCATCAGAATTCAATATACTATATTAAAAAAGTAAAAAAAGATGATTCGTGAATAATTTTCCTCTCTAGATGATACCCGATGTATACCCTTGTGTTACTCGATCACATCGATTTTCTGATCGCCTTCTTGTGTTTTTTTCGTTTTGTCGGCTTTTTCTTTCTTTGTTGCGACTTTTCCGGGGAAGTTAGAGAGAATTATGATATCGCCAACCGCGTTGACCCATCGATAGGGAACAGCGACATCAACGCTTCCTTCAACCAAAGACGGATTTGTGTTTGTGACAAGCAGGCTTCCAACTCTCTTTTCATCCAACTCTAAAAACACATTTTTAACATGACCAACATAGACTCCATCGCGGGTATAAACAGGCAGTTTCAGAAAAGAGGTCACCTCTTCTGGCTTCCAAGTGTCTTTTTGCATCATGTAATCAAAATACATTTACCCATATTAAAATGTGATGGTCTTTCATTCATCTGTTTTATGATATTAGAGTTTCTTCACTCTGAAAAGTTTGAACAGAAGAATAAACAGCATAACATACCCGATTAAGAGAAGAACTGCTGAAATCATGTAGCCGTTCGCGAAGATTAAAACCATCGCAATGGTACATAAGATAAAAATCGTACTAACAACGATTCTAAGTTTCATCAACGCAGAATATTGTTGGAACCCAGGGAGTTGGAAGATAGTACTTTCTTTTTTTGTAACCTCGGTTTTCTCTTGTTTTTTCATCTTAGTTTCAATTTGTTTTTTTTCTTGAATTTTATCCTCTTTCTTCCTGTTCAGAAACGGTATTGCCATTTTTTCACGTGATATTACTATCTCTCTCCCTTTATTAAAATGTTGTTGTGCATATCTTTTCAAAAAAAACTTAAATTCCTTACTGCCAATTATATTATTCTCTTATAGTTTAGCTTACTTTAGTTCTTTATTATATTTCTCTTCTTCTTGAAAAATCTATCGAGGAATTACGTGTTTTATTAGGTATGATCTTTTTTTTCTTCACAGTATCTTTTTTTAACTGCTATTTCTTATCCCCTGCAATGGTTTCCTTCGATACCCAAAAGAAACAAAAAATATTTAGCGAACTCGCACGTCTGCAGCAGCGTGATTTTTGTTTTTCCCGGGGTCATATCCTTGGCTCTATGTGTACTGTTCCACATCCTATCGCCCGGGAAGCGTATATACAATTTCTTGAAACTAACCTTGGCGACCCTGAACTGTGTCCAGGTACAAAAGAAATTGAATCACAATACATTTCTTTCATCTCTGGGCTTCTTCATGCACCAAAATCCTCAGCCGGGCAGATCGTTAGTGGAGGAACTGAAGGAAACATCACCGCAATGTGGATTGCAAAACAACTCTCTGGAAAAAAAGAAATACTTCTCCCAAAGAGTGCTCATTTCTCGTTCCAAAAAATAGCATCGCTTATGGACATGAAACTCGTTGAAATACCTATTACCAAAAAATATATAATGGATGTTGTAGAGTTGAAAAAGAAGATTCATAAAACCACTGCTGCGATCGTCGGGCTCGCAGGATCAACCGAACTAGGAACAATAGATCCAATACCAGAACTAAGTGAAATCTGCACTGATGAACATATCTTTTTCCATGTTGATGCCGCATTTGGTGGGTTCGTTATCCCGTTCCTTAAAGAACTCCAGTATGAATTACCTGATTTCGATTTTCGGTGTAAAGGTGTCTGCTCGATTTCAATAGATTCCCATAAGATGGGATATGCTGCTATCCCCTTAGGGACATTGGTGGTTCGGAAGAAACAATGGCTGGAGTGCATCAGTGTGGATTCTCCGTATATTAGCAGTGAGAAACAAGCAGGGATCCTTGGAACGCGTTCCGGGGCACCGGTCGCAGCTGCCTACGCAGTCGCCCGATATCTCGGGCATGAGGGGTACAAACATATGGTTCAATCCTGCATGGAAGTAACACAATATACAGAGAGACGAATCAGAGAGCTTGGGCTATCTCTTGTGATGAAACCAACTATGAATGTGATTGGTGTGAAACTGAAGAAACCTGGATGTGTTGTAGACAGACTTTCAAAAAAGGGATGGCGAGTGAATAAAGTCGAACGACTTTCATGTATACGATTGGTGCTAATGCCGCAAATCACAAAACAGATTATCGATGAATTCATTCCAGTCCTACAAAAAACCTGTGAAGAGGTTGGAGAACTATGAGTCTGAAACACTTAGAAAAATCATTGCATGAAGCCCCGATTGTAAAAAAAGGTGATTATGATTATGTCATTCACCCTCTTACCGATGGAGTACCCTATATTACACCTGAATTACTCAGAGAAGTCACTGATGAGATGAAGAAACATATCAAGAAATGTGGGAAATTCGATCGTATCGTGACGATGGAAGCAATGGGAATCCCAATTGCGACATCATTATCCCTTGATCTTGGTATCCCGTTTACGATCATCCGCAAAAGACAGTACGGGCTGCCTGGTGAGGTTTCTGTGGAACAGGTGACCGGGTATTCAAAATCAAAGATGTACATCAATGGGCTGAAGAAAGGAGACGCGATTATCCTCGTCGATGATGTGCTGAGTACTGGTGGGACGTTAAAGGCAGTGCTCCATGTGCTTAAAGAAATAGGGGTTGTTGTGAAAGGTGTCTTCATCGCAGTCTACAAAGGAACCTGCAAAGATGAAATATCGAAAACCTATGGTATTCCAATAACAACGATAGTTGATATCGATGTGGTAAGAGGAAATGTTCTGATTAAATAAATTTCATAATATTTCAAGCCTATAGAATAACAAAAGAATCCAATGAAGCTCAATCTTGAGATATGCGGATGGAAATAGTGGAACTACCTGGTGATCCCGCAAATGAACTTCATCTAAATAAATTAAAACATAAAGTCTATTATTGCATGTTCATTTGGTACTAAGGGACCGATTGTTTTTGTTTTAGAAAAGAGAAAAAAAAGTTTAGTTTATCTTGTTTTGTCTGCTTGCTGTTTTGCCAAATATTTTAGTACAACCCGTTTCAGATTGCTAAGCTGTGCTAGCCGGTTGACTGATTGGTTGAATGATAGGTTAAATTTATCATGATGGGTTATTTTGTATGGGGACTTTGTTGATTACATCGCCCTGTAATAAATAATCAATAAAGCAACCCCGTCGCATTGAAAACCCATATTTGGGGGAAAGCTGTTAAAAACAAAACCAATAAATCCTATGGCATTTCCAGTAATCGCATAATCGATAAATTTACCACCTATAGTAATTTGGACAGGATAATTTTGGCTATGGTCCCATGATTCTTGATAAACTGCTTTAAAATGGAGCCAGATAATGGGCAGAATCACAAAATAACAGGCTGGTCGTCTTAGGCAAAATGCATAACCACCAGAAATACTAGGATAAGCTCCAGGCCCACCAGTTACTATTCCACCAGAAGTTATGGTACCAACCTCTAGATCATTATCATTTATAATTTGCTCTATATCATTACTATCTACAGGCCCTTTCTTCTTAATTATTTCTTGTAATAGCACGCGAACGTCTGGGTCATCAATGTTCTTTAATACAGCTCTCAAAATTCCTTTTTGCATTACACTGATATGAATCCCTGGCTCAACAAAATTAGTCACACTAGCCCCGGAGTTTGAACTTTCATTTGATAGCGGCAAGCTCACAGCAGTAGCACTTGAGATTATCAGCGACGCAATTACAACAGCCCCAATACTTCCAAAGATTATTTTCTTCTTCATGTTTCCTCCTCTTTCTAATTAATACTGCCAAATTGTAACAATATTAAATTTCTTCTGACTATAAAAACTTTATAGTGCAATCATCCAATCTCTGACCTGTTTTTAACCGTATTTCCATTACTCTGAATTCATGGAATTGTTTATTAAAGATATATTTTCACAGACGCTCGCATAGACTATGTATCACGAAAATGAGGGTCAATATCAATATAAAATAAAATAATACCATATTTCCATAGGAATGACCGTCCGTTTGCGGAAAAGACCCATTGACCTGTTGCATTCCCATGATACGTATAAGTTGTTATGAAACGCTTATCATCTGAATATGCTATCTCATTTGGTCCTTGTACATTGATGTCTCCTTTAGTATGACCAGCACTTATGAAATGTATTATCGATCCTGTTTTTGTTTCAATCTGTTTGTTGATGTTTTTAGCAAGGCTGAAGCCGAAGATAAAAAACTTGATGCCAAAGTATTTGCCAGAAAATCCATTGTTGTATGATGAATAAAAGTCAAGGTTGCTGTGTCGTTGTGTTTGCAGAATCTCCATGGATTGATGTTGCGATTTAAACTTTATCGTGATATCGCCTTCAGTTTTTGTGAGGACTGCTATCGTCAGATACCACGTATCGTTTTTTTTCGCAGATACAACATTAGTAGTTATCTTCTGGAGTCCAAGGTTAATCTTATTAGAAAATAAGTAAAGGAGTGGTTTGCCAAAGCAAAGTCTCCGCATTGGTGTCGTTATATCTATTATAGAAAGTGGAACGTAGAAAAGAAGTAGCATATCTGTATCTACTGAGATGAGACTTTTAGTTCCATCTGTAAGCATAATGAAAAAAGCTTTTTCTTGCATATCTTTTTGTAAAAGCGACATGTGTATGGAAATATTTATTGTATCACTATCATGGAAGATTATCTTGAATTGAACAACTTCATGATTTAACTGGAGATCGTCTTGATTTATTTCGATGCTATCTTTGATCTCAGAAATTTCAAGTCCTGTGTTCTGAATATTGTCTGTTGGGGATGGAATAGCATCAAGATTCATATTGGGAAAATAGAATGAAATCAGCAGAAGGATTATCGCTATGAATAATACTCCGATGTGTTTCATAATCATCTTCATTTAATGTAAAGAAGAGAATTAAAGAATAAAAGAGAGAGTGTATCAGAACGGCAGTATATTGATTCCTAAGTATCCGCCAACGAAGCCCACTTGGAAGATAAAGCCTATAATCATAATTGGTAGGCATAGCATTATTCCAACGAACCCTAGGATTAAACCAAACTCAGGTCCAGTTGCTGTCGTAAATCCAAGCATACCTAACGTAACAGTCTCTCCTGTATCGGTCCATGTTGTAAGAATGTCAGCACCGATGGTTGGAAGTATTGTATGGGTTCCAAGGACAAAGCCTGCCGCCGCTTCTCCCACATTGAATAGTCCTGCGCCAGCATTAGCGAATATTGGAGTTGGGACTCCATTCCACAAACCAGCGGGTTGTGGGTCCCCAGGATTGTAGTTCCATTTTTGGTTTCCGGGTGTCCGTATCTTGTCGCGTATCTGATGGAACAGGTCGTTTAAATCATCAACAGATTTGTCTGTCAATCGATATTGTATGAGTGCATTGAAAAATGGTTGGACATTTTCAAATGCTTGAGTGACCTCTTCTGGATTTGATTGTTTGTTGTATATCGTCAGGAAATCTTCTTTACATGCCATGCCGATATCGATAACCTTCTGCATATCATCAACAGACATATATCTCTCAACGAGAACGCCTCCAATGATAGCTCGAACTGGTTCAGATAATTCTAATTGTGTTTCTTTAAAAGTTCTAAGTGTCTTTGCTGGTGCTACTGTTATCGCACTCGTTAATGGGGATAGAACGAAAATAGCGGTTACTATACACGCGATGCTCATTATTATTCTTGCTCTCTTCATTTCTTTTCACCTCCCTCGCCTGTTGTTGAAAAAGCATAAGATACCCGCGAACGTATCTTATGGTAAATGTGAAAGATAAACACAAGACTCAAGGTAATGTAGATGAGTTTTTCTTGAACCAGAGTCTGGTATTGTGTGATTGACTTTGTAATAGCAGTTGAAGTGGATAGCAACGAAAAAACACCAACTCCGGAAAACCCTATTCTTAGTACACGAGATTTCATGTTTTCTTTCATCATTTTACTCCCAGACGTATCTTGATATTACAGTTGTGTAAATTTATTTTCAAATATAAATATTTTATAGTGCAATCATCCAATCTTTACCCTTTTTTTTCAATAAAAACAATGTATGTTGTCATTCTCATCTCATTGAACAAATATTATTTTTTACGAATCGCTGTCAAAATCATCAACAATAAACTATTTCAGCCTCTACGTCATTGCCCACATGAAGACCATGACTGAGAAAATCCCACAACACATGCATTGTCAGATTTGCGGAAAGGCGATCCCTGTATCAGACACAGAGACGATGTGCTCTGAGGAATGTAAACAACGGTACCAAAACCTCTCCAAAAGACGAAAACTCTGGGTCTATATCATGTACGCACTCATCTTCGTCATGATAGCAGTGTTATTCATCGCACCGTACCTCGGAAAATAAACGTAATACGTTTTACGTTTGGAAAGAAAAATAAGGAGAATGTTCTTTTTTATTCTGCGAGTTCTTCCTGCAGGTCGATGACCATTTCCGTAAGGACATCTTCAAAAATCTGATGGCGGTATTCTTTTACTGAGCCGTTCGCAAGATGTGCTCGGGCGACAAAATCTCTACCGTCTTTCAGGATTTCAATATGACAGACTGTTTCCATGCTTGTCCCGTCCTATTTTACTCCCGTATTCATCAATGATATTTATATGTTTTGTGCGTAAGGTTAATGTGTTTCACGCTCATGTCAAAGCTGGACGTGGGGTTATGAAAGCGATTCGAAACGCTGTCGTCGCAGGCCAGTTTTACCCGAGCAGTGAAAAAAGTCTCCGACAACAAATCGAGGACTGTTTTCTTGATAATAGAGGATATGGGAAACTGCCTGTGATACAAAAGGTAAAAGGTACTCTGAAAGGTTTAATAGTTCCCCATGCTGGATTTGTGTATTCAGGGGCGATCGCCTCCCATGCGTACGGGCGTCTTGCAGAGCAGGGATTTGCTGAGACGTTCATCATCCTTGGCCCAAACCATACTGGGATGGGCTCTGGCGTCTCTGTGATGACCCAGGGGGTCTGGAAAACACCATTTGGGACGGTGAGTCTTGATGAACCCCTTGCGCAAACCATTGCAACCGGTATCATAGATCAGGATGCTTCTGCACACACGTATGAGCATAGCATCGAGGTGCAGCTCCCGTTCCTGCAATATCTTGGGCAGGGTCGCCCGTTTGAGTTTGTCCCGATTTGTATGATGATGCAGGATTACGAAACCGTACAAGACGTGGGGGCTATCCTTGCAAAGGCTCTCCAGAGGTCAAAAAAGGACATCATCCTGGTCGCGAGCAGTGATTTTTCTCATGCAGGGTTCAACTACCGCAGCGCGCCACCACCAGGGATGCGCGTCGATGAGTACGCAAAAAAACAAGACACACTCGCCATAAAAGAAATCCTTGCGTTAGACGCCCCGGGACTTATCGAAACTGTCGAGCAGCACGCTATCACGATGTGTGGATCCGGTCCAGTCGCAGTGATGCTTCTCGTCGCAAAAAAACTTGGTGCGAGTACAGCGGAACTCTTAAAATATGGAACATCCTATGAGGTCCATCCGGATTCCTCCTGTGTAGGGTATGGGGCAATCGCGGTTTCTTAGGTGAAGAAGTATGAAAAAACAACCGGTGCGAGATATCCTTTTGAAAAAAAATATGACGACAAACCAGTTGATGAAGCAACTCTATGACTCGGGAGGTTTTTCTGCAAAGAAGGTAGCAGATGGTGTCGATATCCTTGAGCGGATGGTACAAGAAAAGGATTGCGTGAAGTTCCTGTCGTTTCCTGCCTGTATCATTTCAACGGGGACACGAGGGGTCATCAAGGAAATGGTGAGAAGAAAATTGGTGGATGTTATCATCACCACCACCGGGACTCTGGATCATGATTTGGCACGAGTCTGGAAAGACTATTACCATGGGTCGTTCATGGCGGATGATAAGAAGTTACATCAGCAGGGAATCAACCGTCTTGGAAATATCTTCATACCGTTGGAGTGTTATGGAACGATCCTTGAAAAGAAACTCCAGCCCATCCTTGGTGAGCTCTTTGCGATGCAACAGAAATGGTCTACCAAGGATCTCATCTGGGAATTTGGGAAACGACTTGAAAAGGAAAAAAACGGGAAAGACTCGATTCTCTATTGGGCATGGAAAAACAAGATACCTCTATTCGTCCCAGGGATCATGGATGGGGCGTTTGGCTCCCAGCTTTGGATGTATTATCAAGAACACCGTCACATAGGTATTGATCTTTTCAAAGATGAACAGGACCTCTCCGATATCGTCTTTAGCGCAAAAAAAACAGGTGCGCTGCTCATCGGTGGTGGGATTTCCAAGCATCATGTCATCTGGTGGAACCAGTTCTGCAACGGGCTTTCCCATGCGGTGTATCTCACGACCGCTGTTGAGTATGACGGCAGTCTTTCTGGTGCGCAGACACGGGAAGCGATCTCTTGGGGAAAAATAGCAGAAAAAGCAGACAATGTCACCATCGAAGGGGACGCAACGGTACTGCTCCCACTCATGATTAGTGCATTGCTCGAACGCCTCTAAGACCAAGCTGCTTATTGGTTAAAAGCAGGTCTCTTCTTCTCAAAGACACGGTTCAGGATTTCTTTTTCGTCTGCGTTACGAATAGGCTCCTCTGATTCTGTCTCTTGAACATGTGGTTTGTCTATGTGGTCTTGTTTGTGATGTTTTGCTTTGGTTAGAACCCCGTACGCTTCGTTGATGAAATTCAGTTCTTCGCTGGTGGGACACCAGGAGATCGTGTTTTTATTGGTAAAAAAGTTCGGTGCATTCCGGTCAAACTGGATATTAATCATTAACTCTCCTGATGTGACGTCTTTATCAAGTTGGAGAGAAACATACATATTTTCTTGTTTTTTCATACGGTTCCCATCCTTGTTGTGCTATCGATAACATGTAGAAGGTTTTATATTTTTCTTTTTAGACGGATGAGATAGTTAATTTTTTAATGATAAAAAAAAATTTATTAAAAGGATTTGTCACAACCACTTATTCTTTTTCTGTGACTTCTTTGACTAACTGATTGTCCTGCACGGAGGATTTTAGGAATTTTAAAATCAGTTCCTTCTGCTGTTGACTTAATGTCATACGGTCACCTTCACATATTAAAATAATCAAGGATTTCGAAGAATTCTTTCTTGATGATATAGCCTTGGTCTGTCTTTTTGATCAGATCATGTTTCAGGCAGAACTCAATCACCTCAAATTGTTCGTTACTTTCATACATCTCTCGTTCACCTCGTTGTGATAAGAGACTTTCTCAGCTCTCATCATGTTCCTTGTTGCCAATGAACATATATAAAGGTACTTTGGCAAAATAACAAAATGAAAAGGGACACCTGGTGTGGTACCTTGGAGAATCTCTCTGGAAAAACCATTAAAGTTATATGAAAACAATGGTTCCCTTCTATGTTATGATGAGTAGAATCCGCGATACCAGCGTGCTTTTCTCCGCAGGTCTCCTTATAACAAATGTCATGGGTATCCTTCTTGTCCTCAATGTGCTTTCAACCAACTTTGGATTCGCAACAGTTTCTGTTTCCCACCTTCTCACCATTTTTCTGTTACTCGGAGTAGTACTGCTGAATCTACCGCTCCGACAGACTCTGCGTCATCTTTCGAAAAAAAATCCTTGCCTCATAAAACTCATCCTAGGCAGTATCCTGTGTCTTTTTGGATTCCTTCTCCTTCTCGTCTCAAAAACCCAACTCCTCTGGATCTGCAGCGTCCCAGTCATTCTCTCTGGCCTTGACCTCTGTCTTCAGGGGATAGACCGCAGAAGAAACGACCTCCATCTTCTCGCAGTAGCCTCCTTTGGATACGGAGTTGTGTTCCTCCTTTTACAAACCATCCCTTCGATCTGGTATCTGTATCAGCAAAGCTCGCTGTTGATATCCCATACGATAGGTCTCCTGACAGCGACTCCACTCTTGCTCGGTCCTACTACCAGCGGACTGGGGATACTGCTTGTATCTCTTGTGTTTCTGATCAGTAGTTTTCTTCTCACAACCAGAAAAACACGCAACGATATCCGTTGGTTCTGCCTCTGCATCGGTGGTCTCTGTTTCATTTGGTTTTTCTATCTTCTTGCGCTCAGTCTGATTTCGTATCCATCAGATGGTGCGCTCAACCTTCATCCATTGTTCTTCCTTTTCTGTCTCATTCCCATCTTTGGTTTCCTGATCCGCTATCCAGCTAAAGAAACATCAACAGCGATGACCGGTCAAAAAAGCCGGTGGAAACAGCATCTGAAGAACGGTGCAGTCTGGGCAGCGGTGCTGTTATTNNGACCATATGGTAGGCACCTGGGATGTCCCAGAATATGGAAAATACGGACAAGACGCTGTCGGTATGTTCGGCTTGTGGCCTATCTACCTCACAACCTTTGGCTATGAAACAGAGATACTCGTCGAAAATAGGACCCACTTCCTTGCTATGACACAGACCCCGACTCAGAATATCACCCGATATTTGAATCTCACGGACTACACGTCTGTCCGTGAAATAAATAGTATCACGACATCGACTCTCGGCAACGCCTCTGTCTTCGTTGTGTCAAACCTGAATGTCTCGTTCTCAAAGCAGGAACAATCTATCATCTGGGACTATGTTGACAAGGGTGGCTCGCTCCTTGTCATTGGGGATCATACGAATGTGGGTGGCATGCAAAGCCCATTAAATGAGCTTCTTGCTCCCGCTGGGATCCAGTATCGGTTCGATGCAGCGCTTCCCTTTGATGAGAAATTCAAATGGTTCACGTGCGCCCATCTTCAGTATCATCCCATCACCTCTCTTGTTTCAAGTCTTGATGAGCTTCAATATGGGATCGGTGCTTCCCTAGATCTTTCCCCTTCTGCGTTCCCGATTATCATTGGATCATCTGTGCTCTCAGATAAGGGGAATCGATCGAATAGCGACATTGCGTATCTGGGTGATTATGAATACAACAAAGGAGAACAGCTGGGGGATGTGATCCTTGTCGCAGGTGCCTATTATGGGGACGGGAAAGTCCTTGTGTTCGGGGACACCTCCAGCTTTCAAAACGCTGCCTTACCGTTCTCTTATCGGTTTCTTGAAAGTTCTTTTACGTGGCTCACCAGTAAGCAAACCGGAACTTCTTCCATGCTTCAGGTAGGTATTTTCTTGTTGTTGCTCGTCATTGCATTGGTCGTCTTTTGTTTTTTCAAGAATAACACGATTTCCTTCGCATGGTTCCCCCTTCTTCTGTGCCTTTCATTGCTCCTCTCCGCATCACTCAATCCTCTGTTAGTCACCACCAACGATAGCGACCTTTCTGGTAACATCGTCTATATCGATGCATCGCATGGCGAGCGTTTTTCCCTGGAATCATTCACTGATGACTCCGTCAACGGTCTTCTTGTGAACCTCGAACGAAACAACCTTCAGCCTCTTCTTCTCCGATGTTTCTCTCATGAAAAAATCTTACGAAGCAAACTGCTTATTTTTAATGCTCCGACAGCAGCGTTTACCGCAGATGAAGTCCTGTTCCTCCAATCCTATATGGCAAACGGTGGGGTCGTTCTGCTTGCCACCGGGTACGAAGAAAAAGATGCTTCCCTACCACTTCTCAAAGCAGTTGATGCTGGTATAGAACCGACACCATTAGGCCCTGTCCCCTATGTTGAAGAGAATCTTACTCTCTATCAAAACGAACCACGATTTGTCGATAGCTGGCCTGTGTCGTTTCAGACAAATCAGACCACCTCCTACTATAATTTCACCTGGGGTGATCTTACCTTCCATCTTGTTGTGTATATCAAACACGGCGCTGGTGGCCTCCTTCTAATCGGTGATAGTCAGTACCTGCTGGACAAGAACCTTGAATCTATTTACGACTACTGGCCGGGAAACATCCTTTTTTTAAAATATCTGCTTGATGAATTATCGATACCGGAGGAACAGCGATGAAACGATTCCTCTGGCTTGGCATCCTGTTTCTCTCCGCGAGCTGGTTGTACTTCATTCCTCAGTTCACCATGCCGGATCTCGTCGCAGGCTCACTGTGTATCATCGCTGGTATCCTATGCATCATCGGTGGGTTATGGCGTTGCGCACAAAAACAAATCGAGATCCGATATACTGTTCTTCTCATCCCCTTGGCAGCAGCACTCCTCTTCGTGCCATTTCCCTATAACCTTGGACTGGTGGTTCTGGCGCTCGGACTACTCGCATCCCTGCTTTCCTATAAATTTGAAAACATACAAGCGATCCCTCTGGGTATTTCCCTTGCTGGCGTCCTGCTGCTGATTCAAATGATGGTCTTCCCTTTTTATATGTCCTTCATCTCGCATGGACATCATCTTGACATCCTCTCACCAGTGATTTCATACCTAGCAAACTTCCTTGGATTCCATACTTCGACGAACAATGGTCTCCTGTTTGTCCAGACCCTCCAACAGACCTATCCGGTCACCATCACCTGGGAGAAACTCGGTTGTTATCTAGCCCTGAACATGTTCCTTGGAGCTCTTCTTCTTTTTGTGATGCTCTATGAAAAAAGACAGATGCTGAAAAATACGTTTCTCTTTCTCATCGCTGGTGCCCTGTACATCATCCTGCGTTTTGTCGCTATTCTCGTGGTGTACCTCACCACCACAGAGCTTTCGATCTTCTGGGATCCTCTGGTGATGACCCTCAGCTTCCTCCCCTTCAGCCTGTTACTCATGAAACTCATTCCGTGGTCCGATCGGAATGAAATCACAATCCAAGCGCCATCCCTGCTGCTGACAAAGAGACAGCTTACTGCGCTGTTGCTGATGTTCCTCCTAGTTTTTTCTTTCACTGGTGCGTTTCTCTTCCAAGATCCCGGGTCGACAAAAAACGGTCGCATCCTCATCGATGAATATCATAGCCAATGGGAAGATACGGTTCAACCACTGGACACCGAGTGGTACGGGCTGCTCTCGACCTATAATTATTATTCCTGGGCACAGTGGCTCCACTATTACTATCCTGTGGCGATAAATATGAATGCGACCTTATCACCAGATCTTCTCAGCAAATATGATATCCTCATCCTCAAATGTCCAACGGAAAGCTATACGACACAAGAGATTCAATCGATCAAGGGCTTCGTCGAACATGGCGGAGGACTCTATTTGATCGGAGATCATACCAACGTGTTTGGGATGAGCACATTTCTCAATCAGGTTTCTGAAGAGTTCGGGATACGATATAAAACCGATGCGACCTATGAGCTTGGAACCGGGGATCTCTCCATCTACCAACCTGACCAGTTCTTCTCTCATCCCGTGATGCGACATGTCGCACAATTTGATTTTATGACCTCTTGTACCCTAGAGCCGACATCTCTTTCTGCGTCCATGCGTATGGAAAATATCATCATCGGGAACCGGATCACCAGTGAACCTGGCACCTATTCAACCGAGAATTTCTTCAGAGAATCAATCGCCTCCCCCGATTCCGAATGCGGGTATCTCCTTCAAGCAGCAGCGATCAAATACGGAATGGGAAGAGTTGTTGCATTCACGGATAGCACCGTGTTTTCCAGTTTCTGTCTGTTCACTGATGGATACCCCACCTTTACCTTGGGTGTCCTGCAATATCTGAATCGAACGAATTCCTCGACGTATCTCACCATCATTCTTTTTGCCCTCTCCATTACTTTTTTTGTAAGCCTACTCATTCTTCTGAGAAACGAGAAAAAAATAACGATCCTATGGATGTTTCTCTTCGCGGGTCTTCTCGCATTCTCCACAGCAGCACCACTCTGCTCCCATCTCACCAACCTTTCCTATCCGCTTCCCTTACCTCAAACGGACTATACGCAAGTATGCTTTGAACAGCAGCATTCCTCATCGAATATCTCTGTAAAACCCACTTCTTCGCTTGGTGTCAACACCAATAACTATGGAACATTCTTTGTCTGGACCCAACGACTTGGGTATGTTCCCTCGTTAGAACCAACACTGAAAGATGCCACCGGAAAAGGCGATATCATTGTGATTATCAACCCGACGCAACCATTTACCGAGGCAGATGTTCATCTACTGACAACATTTTTTAAGAACGGCGGACGAATGCTTCTCATGGACAGCATCCGAAACACCCAATCGACCGCGAATGAACTGCTTGGAAGCTTTGGGGTATGGATCACGACATCCGCTGCTGATCAGGAGCTGTTTTCTAATGAAAGTGAAAATAGTAGCCAGATGCCGATCGGTAATATCACGTCTCCATACCTGACCATCACCGGGGGAACCCAACTGTTGATTAATGACAATAACGAAACGTATGCAACCATGACTGAAGTTGTGAATCCCACGACCGGTGATACAGGACGACTTGTCGTTGTCGTCGACTCGTACACCTTTTGTGATGCTCTCATGGGAGGAACATTTACAGAGCCTACCGAACAACAACGCCGAATCTATGACACTGAGTTTTTCCTCTTTAGCGAGATTCTTTCACCATAGATTTTTTCTTTTTTCCGCGTACCACTCATAAATTATACGAGGACAACAATTAAATACAGGAACAACGATAAGTTTTCTGGGGAAAGAAATATGGAGAAAAAAACTCTCATAATAACCATATCGGCTGCTGTTCTTTTAGTGATTGCGTCATTTAGCTCCGTGATTGGGTCAAATGATGATCAATTATCACCAAAAGTTGAATCACCCTTGTTTACGGTTCGAACACAACGCTCGATCCACACAGACAATGAGCAAACGATTCAGTCTCATTATCTTGGGAAAGGATTGAATTCTCATCTGTTCCGTCCGACACAACCATCGCTGAATAGCGCACTTGATAGGACGGTCAAAATGCTCAATGCAAACCCGGATTTCTTCGCAAAATTCCTCAAAACACTCAGTTCAAATCCCCGGGTGATCGCGCTTCTTCAGGAAAATGGTATGACTGTCGCTGAATTTAAGACCTATTTGAATCGCCTGAAAAACGATCCATCGCTCTTCATTGATGAGATTCGCAACGCAGAACCAAAGCTGACAGCACATCAGTTAAATACACCAGTCCCGCTTGGTCTGAACACAACAAACCCATTCGCATGTGTCATTACTGCGATTGTCATGATTCCGGTGGTGTTGATTATTGCCTTTATCGTCGTGCTGTTCACGTTGCGTATCATCCAATGTCTGAACCTCAACGAGGTTATGAACCAGATCATGGATCAGGTATTACAGGAGCTGTATCCCCCGGTTTAAACATCTAAATATTTTTTTCTTTCTTTTTATTTCTTCTGCGATATATTTATATAGATTTGCCATGAATGGGTACTATAGGAAACATGGTCAACCGATTGAAAATGAAAATTCTAACACTATTACTCCTCCTTTGTCTCGTTCTTGGGAGTGTACCTCTTCATCTTCAGGCGCGAATGACTGGGCAGAGCTTTACATCCTCTCCCCAGATATCTTCTGATACGATCATCCAGGAAGGGCTCCAGCAGATACGAACCGAACAAAACCAATGGAAAACTCCTTCTGAAGCTCTTGTCAAGTTAGAAGCATGGTACAACCACCATCCATTTATCGACTATGCAACCCTTATTNNTGGAACAAGCAATACCGCAGTCATCCTCAATCCAGCTGAATCAATGTACGGTCATTATCAATGCCAGCGCATCATCACAACGTTGCTGAACAATGATTATTCGATTGAATATCTCGCAAACCAAGCAGTAGATGTCTCATATATCAAAAACAATCTTTCTGCAGTTATCATCTATATGAACACCCATGCTGGGTATTTTGATTTGGACGGCGATCAGGTAGCAGATGCTGTCGTGATAGCAACAGGAGAGTTATGGACCAATGAAACAGAGCAGAAATACGCTTATGAGTATCAGAATCACCTGATCGTCAAAGGCATGGTGGGCGACCAAGGTATCGTCGCGTTCACCCCTGCATTCATCGAACAGTACTATACGCAAAAACAGCTGCCTGATTCCCTTGTGTTCATGGCTACATGTTATGCGTTATATGATGCATCGATGGCACAAACGTTTCTTGATGCAGGAGCAGCCGTCTACATGGGATGGTCACAAAATACCGTGTTTTGGACCAATAGTAAAACCTCTGTTCAGGCATTCCATCTCTTGTCATATGGTTTGACTGTCCAGCAGGTCTGCAACCTCATCAGAGCTGGTGGTTTCTATAACTGGTTGTTCCACTCAAAACTCATGTACGTTGGTGATGGAACGTATCAGATCCCCTAAAAAAAATTTATTGTAGCCAGAACATCGATCGCATGAGCAACTGCGTCTGTGTCGGGAGCTCTGGTGGTTTTTTTCCCTCAATCATGTCAAGCGTTGCTTGGGTATACGTGTCAACGATCTGTTGGAAATACCATCGTCCGTAATCACTATCGGCACGAGCTGGACTGCCGACATATCCTTCACTTATCCCAATATCCTTGAAGGTTTTCCCGAGAACCCGAGGTGAATACAAATCACGATAAATACTCTGGAGATCCTTATAACAAGGGTCGACGAGATACGGGTATTGATAATTCATAAGGGAGGTCTCTCGGAAACAGGCATGGACTTCTTTTTTGGTGTCAAAACCGACTTGCGGCTCTCGTTTCTCCACTTCTTTACTGTAGAAGTATGGCCCCCAGGGTTCAATGATTTTGATACTATGCGTCTTCATTGCTTTATTCATCCCGCTATAAATACCTTTGAGATGTCCAAGGTCCATATGAAAGGTGCATAGAACATAATACTTGAATCTGAATTTCGCAAGGGAGCTGCATACATCAAAAACAATTGTCTTTAATGCTTTTATCTGCGTCGAAACAGTACCGGGGAAGTCAGATGCCATCTTGGAATATCCAAGGGGAATGGCAGGGAACAGAACGCTTGTCAGCTCAGGTTTTTTCTTCTTGATCGCTCGAATCGTCTCTTTTGCGGCATCCCGTGCTGTTAATAAATCAGTACCGATGGGTAAATGTGGGCCATGTTCCTCCAAAGGACTCATTGGGATGAACATGATGGTTTTGTCACGATCGAGTGCATCGAGCTGCTTCCAGTTCAACTCCTCTAATTGAATGATTTTTACCTCGGTCTTCCCATTGTTCTTGGCTGATTTTATGTGATCACCTCACATCCATCTTCTCTGACAATTACGGTATGTTCTTTCTGTGTGACTATCCCGCTTTTCGCCTCAACGAGCTGCGGGTAGTGTTTGATAACACCTAAGATTGATAGTTTTTTCATCGCGAGATCATCTTTGGGGAACAACTCATGGTACCATCTCTGGGCAAAAGGTAATGTTCCGAAGTGTGTGCGTATTTTATCACACAAAACTTTTGTCTTGTTGTCCCGGATAAATTTTGCTTTGATGGAATCTATACACAGGTAAATATTGCTTCCTTGTCCCGATATCACATGGCCTGCGCCGTTTGTCGCAAAAGGCTCAATTGCGACCACATCTCCGTCGTTTAAGGTGGTTTTACCCCCGAAAGCCGCTACATTGGGAATCGAGACTCCTGAATGAAGTTCGTACCTACCAAGTCCATGACCCATAAGATTCTCAATGGGTTTGTAGCCGAACGACGTGATAGTATTTTGTATGGTTTTTCCTGCCTCGGAAAGCGGCAGATGCGTCGTTAAGACATCGATTACCTTTCTGAGCGCTTCGTCTGATGCATGGATCATCGCATCATGGAGATGAGTTTCAAGTTCAACGGTCACGGCGGTATCCGCGATATAACCATCTATATGAGCACCGACATCGAGTTTTACCACGTCTCCTTTCCGAAACGAAAGAGGATCATCATGCCAGGGGCTATAGTGGGCGGCAAGGGTGTTAAGTGCGATGTTCACGGGAAATGCAAGGCCAGCACCATTTTTTGTTATTTTCTTTTCAATCATGGTGGCGACGTCTAATAACCG
>JAFNFT010000082.1 GCA_017885605.1 Methanobacteriota archaeon
AGTTATCTATTTCGGGATGAAGCCAGTTTTAAGGATATGTTTTTAAAGAAAAAAACACTCATTAAGCGAATTGAACAGCTTGAAAAAGAAAAATATGAGGTGAAATAGATGGAGGGAAAAGTTATGAAAAACATAACTAATATCAGACGTGGAAAAATGACAAAAGAAAAATCGATGGTTCTTGATCACACCTATAGTGAAACAGTAACATATGCGTCTCAATGCATGTACTGCGAGAAACTGCTCAATGACGGGGAATGCCCTGCTTATCCTGATGGGATACCTATGGATTTGTGGACTGCTAAAAGAAAAGACTGCGAGTTCTTTGAAAAATTAAAGAGAATAAAAAAATGATAAAAAAAGTTGGATTTTCAACTGTGGACGAAATACTCGATGATATTCTGAAAACACTATCATCGGAGTTTCTGGAAAAAATAAAAAAAATGACAGTGGATGAATTTCGTTTTTCCCAACATGCTGACCTTAGAATGACAATCAAAAATAAATATTTTTATAGAAATAAATCACGAGAGCAACTCATCGAGAGTTTAGACAACAAAAAAGAGTACATATTTCTAGATGGTGATGTTTTATCAGACATCGTTTTGGAAAAGTTATACGAGAGAATCACAACCATGAAATGAAATGGGGAGTTCAATCTTAAGGGAGGAAAGAAATGTGAAAAAAGGTAGAGCATTCTGGGGGAAAGCCTACCCCATTTTTGATTGACTCCCCAGCGGTGTCATCTTTTTATTGTATAAATAATTTTCGTAAGTTTTAAGGCTATGTTTTTAAGGAAATTCTTTTAAATCTAATCATGTTTCCAATGCCCTTTGATCTGGGTATCATCATTACTTTCCCTCCTTTACAAGAAAGTTTTTTTGAACCCTAGCTCATCAATCTTCTAAGGATATGTTTTTTATAGGAGAACAGTGTTATAAAATTGTACAAATGGGGAAAGGCATGGAAAAATATCCATTGTTAAGGAAAGGTTTGGTTTGCGGAATAATTGTTTTGTTCTTAGGAATGAGCATTATACCAATGGCCGGTAGTGTATCGATTGACAAAGAACATTCAGTAATGCCGAAGAGTTGCTTCATTGATTTTATTACCAATGGTACAATGGGGGAAAACGGTTGGTATGTAAGCAATGTTACTGTAACAATTGTTGATGGTAATTATACCTACTTTAGAATCGATAATGGAAATTGGACTGTATACACAGGACCATTTGTCATATCCACAGACGGTAAACATATAATTGGAGCAACGCCTGATTTTGAGCATATCTATAATGTGACAATAAAAATCGACCAAACAATTCCAGCTATATTTAATTTCACTATGAGCAAAGCAGGTATATTTAAATGGAAATTATCAGCAAATGTTTCTGATGAAACAAGTGATATAAATCGAGTGGAATTCTATTTTAATGATAATTTTGTTAATACTAGTTTCGCGCCAGGACCGTATATCGTTTATTGGAGAGGCTCCATGCTTCTGCTCCGATTGAAATGTCTGTTGTTTTATCATATTCCTTTTTCACTTTTTTATATTTATGTTCAACCACAATGTATCGTGTATGATAACGCTGGAAATAATGTAATGTCATCATCAATATCAAATTAATTTTGTAGAAGGCGAGTGGAAAAATATGACCAAATATCCTTTACCAAAGAAATGTTTGGCGGTTGGAATCATTCTCTTGTTTATTGGAACAGCCATCATTCCATCGAATGGACAAAAAATAGAGAAATCATCATTACCAGCATCGAGAGGTCATTGGTTGTATGTCGGTGGGAGCGGACCAGGGAATTATACAAGGATTCAGGATGCGATTGACAATGCAAGTGATGGAGATACTATATTTGTGTTTAGTGGTATCTATAACGAAACAATTGTCGTAAATATGTCTATTTCTTTGCTTGGCGAAAAAAAAGAAACTACAATTATTACAAATGATGGTACAACGGATATTATTACCCTAAATACTGATTATTGTTCCCTTCGGGGATTTACCATTCTGAACGAGAAATCCGATACACATGCAAATGGACTCACAGTGAATTCAGATGGTAATCTTATTTCGGATAATATCATTGGAACTGTGTATTCCAAAGCGATTTGCCTATACAATGCGCATGACAATCGCATAGAAAATAACTTTATAAAAAACACATATAACATTGGAATATACATAGGATATTCCAATAGAAATACGATACAAAAAAATCGGATAACCAAAGGGATAGATGGAATTCATATCTATTTTACCAGCAGTGACAACATGATCATCTCTAATCAAATTGATAATACGAGCGATGGCATCTCTTTCTGGTGTGAAACCCAACGGAATAATGTCTCATTGAATCAGTTTGAATATAATGGTGTTGCTGTCGATTTCTTTGATGGAGCAACTGATAATATCGTTTTTCAGAATTATTTTGAAAAAAATGATGTAGGGGTAGCTGTTAGATGGCGTTCAGAGTTAAATAAAATTTTTTGTAATACATTCATGAAAAATAAAATCTCATCATTTTATTTCTTATATCTGAAAAATACAAATGTTTGGGATAATAACTATTGGAGTATACCAAGGATAACACCAAAGCTTGTTTTTGGATTAACTTTTGTTTCCCCTTATCTTACATTTGATAAGCATCCTGCACGAGAACCCTATGACATCCCAGGGATGAGTTGATGGATAAGAAACTCTTGATTGGAGTAAGTATCTGTGCTGTGGTTCTTGTTGTTCTTGGTTCGTTGAGTAATGTGGTTGGATATCAGTCTGTGAAATCAACCACAGTGAATGATTCTCCATTATTCAGTTTGAGAACACAAAAAGCGACCAATCAACAGCAGAATAGCATCACATCTCATTATCTTGGTATGGGAAAAGATAATTTATTGAGATTCCCAATCAAAGAAAATAAGACGGAACAACTGAAAAAAGTTATTGAAGTCATTTACAAAATGAATGATACAACATTTGCACGATTCACAGAATTTTGTATTAGAAATATAAAACAAAGCAATACCTTAAGAGATATCACTCCTACCGATTTGTTACAGATTCATCGTCAACTTAAAACAAAATCAGAAACTCTTAATGATTTCGTGAAAGAAAATAATACTATTAAACCACCCACATTATTGATTATATCACTTTGTGGTTGGGCTCCTGGTTGTTTGTTAATCTGTTTATATGTTCTGATGATTCTCACTGTAGTCTTTGTTTACGATTCTTTTATGGGTGAAACACTTTGTGGAGGAACTTGTGCTGCAGAGTGTTCAAAAGCAATTGAAATGAAGGATTTCTATTATCTCTTAAATGAACTATAATGTCCTGTGGTAATGGTATGGAAAAAAATCATATATCAAGGAAATGTTTGGCGGTTGGAATCATTCTCTTGTCCGTTGGAACATGTATCATTCAAGCGATTGCACAAGATACCGAAAAACTATTACAAACATCGAGAGGTCATTGGTTGTATGTCGGTGGGAGCGGACCAGGGAATTATACAAGGATTCAGGATGCAATTGATAACGCAAGTAACGGAGATACGGTGTTTGTCTACGATGATTCATCGCCATATTACGAACACATTGTGATCAATACTTCTGTTTCTCTCATCGGTGAAGATAGAAATACAACAATCATTCAAGGCAATAATTTTGGAGATTCTGTTATAGAAGTGAATGTCAATGCTTCAATTAGTGAATTGACGATAGAGAAGTATAATCATGAATCAACTGGGATATATGTCAGGAGTTACTATATTTATTGTACTATTGATAATAATATCATACGAAACTGTTATGCTGGAATTGCTCTGACCAACTTTAACATTGTTCAGAATAACGAGATTTATAATTGTACGGAAGGAATTGCGGGATATGATTCTTCAAATATTATAAAACACAACATTATACACAATAATAGTTGTTATGGTATTATCTTCTATATAGGGTCGAACAATGTTATCACACAGAACATCATCACACATAATGCTGAATCTGGTATCGGTTTTCTTTATCCACAAGAAAATCTGATTTCAAATAACGTGATCACATCGAACAGGTATGGTATTACTGATAGTATTTATTACAGTGGTAATCGATATAAGTATAATATAGTTCTCGACAATAGTCGATACGGTTTTTATATGAGGGGGGAGAATGCAAGCGTTATCGGGAACGTAATAGGTTTTAATGGCGAGTATGGTATTTATGCAACAGATGGGAGTAATAATACTCATGTTTTTCATAACAACTTCATAGAAAATTCCGTGCATGCTTATGATGATGGATTCAGTAATTATTGGGATGATGGTTATCCTTCAGGGGGTAACTATTGGGATGATTATAACGGATCAGATAGTAATGGTGATGGCATCGGAGACATTCCCTATAATATCCCTGGCGGTGGATATAGTCAAGATAGGTATCCCTTGATGAATTCCTGGGAACATAAATTACCAGTAGCGAATTTCACCTACACGATAAATCAGTTATCAGCTACCTTTAATGCATCGTCCTCCTATGATTCTAATGGATATATCACTTCTTGGTTATGGGATTTTGGTGATGGCGCAGAAGGAGCTGGAGAAATAATTACCCATGATTATCTTTCATCAGGGACGTATCTTGTGACATTGAATGTAGTTTCAGATGATGGTGATGAAGCTAGTATCACTCGGGAAATCACCGTTGAAAAATCAGGGTATCAGGAAGCATTTATTTTTGGCAGGCTGACCAACTTCTCAAGTCAAGAGGATTACATTACTTTTCAAGCAGTAAAAATTCGGGTAATAACGTTCAAACCGTTCAGCTTTCACAAGTACGTATCTGGTGAGATGTGTATCATCTCCAAAGCCTATCTGGGTTTGCTAAATGATCGATATATCTTTGCATTGTGTAAGATAATGATTCATATGAAGATATAACTTAGTCTCTCTCAGAACGAAATTGTTGTTTATGTGGTTGTTATTTGATTTCGCACAAAAAACATGAGTCTTAAAACCGTGTCAATTCTTGTCCAATCCCTGTTTGGGAATTTTTATCTTTTCCAAACATTTAAATGAATCAACAGGATAACAAACCACATAAATTCTTTAGGGGAGCTGAAAGGATTATGCGGAAAAATGTGTGGACGATAGGATTGGTTTGTGGATTAATCTTATTGTAGAAGAAAAAAAGGGTTTTAGATCACGACATTGAATACATCGATGATGAACTGTGCCATGTTTATCTCCTTATAATTATTTGTAAATGTTATCTCTTCACAGCAAATACTCATTTCAAAGTTTCAACAACCTCGATTTTATCAATAATCAAATAATCGCAATCCTCACAGTCACCCACAGGGCCTTTTTCCCATTCACCAAAAACTGCTAATCTATCACCTATAGTTACGTTACTTAGATTATTGAGTAAATTATCAGAATAATCTTTGAGATAAAGAGAATATGATTCGGCCAAATCGGTCAAATGATCGATATAAATTACCTCTCCGGAACCAATTGGATTATTACCAAAATGAGATATTCCAACATATCTCGTTGGATACACTCTATAATTATCAATGAACAATTTACTATCTTTCACAATTCCAATATCAATAGATTCCCATTCATCAAAACCTCGAATATATCCATAAATTACAGCTTCTCTTCCATCAGTAATATTTTCCCCTAAATAGACTCTAAAATCATTATATCTTCCAAAAAAATGACGTGATGATTTGTAAAGTTCAGAAAATTCTCCACTATACTCCCATGGAGAAACAGGTAACCCGTTTCTATGTATTAATATCGAGTATGTTGATATCATCAATATTAAAATAATAATTACCGATATTATTTCTATATACCATCTGACTTTCTTTCTCAACAATATTGCCATGACAACAATTCCACCAATAAAAAAAGGAATACCGATGAATAGAAATGAGATTACGGTTACCCATCCTGGATCGTATACATGAGTACTTGCGATAATTCTCGCAGATATTATTGCTGTAACTAAGTAAATAATCAAATATAAAATAAACCTAATTGATGTTCCGATTTTCATTTTCATTTCTTTTTCAATTGGATAATCTTTTATAAAATATAAGGTTTCCGTTCAGAAAAAAATACAATAAAATAGACCTATAAAAAGACATTAAAAAAGCACAGATCTTCCCGAAAAACCAATTTTACTATTAAATATTATACCAATCTGTAAAGTAAAGTAACATCGCCAACATTTTTGTAAAAAACATTAACAATGAAGTGATCACATCCCTAATCTTGGGATGAAGAGGGATGGGATCACTTACACCTGAAATACGAAGACGTATTGTTAAAGCTTACAAAAAAGGATACAAAATCAAAGACATCGCTGCTATCTTCGGTGTCAGTCGATGGGTGGTATGGAAAAGGAGGAAACGAGCATACCATCCTGGAAAAGACCCCGCATCATTCTATTATGAACGTTAGCGATGTCGGTTGACATTACACAATCGAAAAGTTTATATTTACTCTAACCATTTAAAAATAAATTTTTTATCAATCAGAGGGAAGGTAAATAATGAAGGAAAAAACAATTGGATTTTTAGGTATAACACTCGTGATTGGAATTTTGGGTATACTGCTGGTATCAAGTTTATCTGGACTTGCAATCACAGGTAAAAGCAATTTTGCGGAAAAAAAAAGTGTAGACGCAAAACCTTTTGACGGTCAAAAAGGCGATATTATATTTATTTTTGACGCAACAGGTAGTATGGATTGGGTAATTTCGGATATGCAATCAAAAGCACTTGCTATAATGAATTCAATTAGAGATAGTATTACAGACACCCAGTTTGGAGTGGGTTCATTTACTGATTATCCGGGCTTTTATTCATCCTATGGATATTCGGATTATTACGGAGATTCAGGAGATTATCCTTGGTGCAAAAATCAGGAGTTGACTAATGATATTAATGTTGTTGAGAATGCTATTAATAATATTGTTTATGGTTCGGGTTCAGATGGACCTCAGGACTATACTCGGGTAGTATACGAAACTCTTCAATTTAACTGGAGAGATGATGCAAAAAAAATAGTAGTATTATTTGGTGATGCTCCTCCGCATAGTGCTCCAAGTGGTTTGGATTTAAAGTGTCCTTGGGATTTATCAAAGAATTTATTTACAGCTGCTTATGGGGGCGATCCTGGAGTAGATCAAATCATGTTTACTGAGGATGATCTTGATTATGAACCGGTTGTAAATACTGTTGCAGAAAATGGTTTAATTTTTGTTTGTGTTGACTGTCAAGAATCTAACGATGATGATTATTATCTTGATGCACATAATAATTTTAACTATTTAGCATACGAAACAGGTGGCAGTGTATTTCCCTATACATCAGATGAAATTGCTCAATATATAATAAACACAGTTATAAACCAAGTTAATGCTTATTATTATATACAATTAACAGATACTCACATTGATACTACATGGCCTGATGCAGGTAAAGATGATTTACTAAGATTGACTTTAGATAAAATTAGAACATTTAACCCAGCGCCTGCTTTTTTAGTTATTTCTGGTGATTTAGGAGAAGCCGGAAACGAGAATTGGGGTGGTGATTATGATAAATTGATTGAATGTTTCTATGGGGACGGTAGTCAATTGTACCTCGACCCTGAGCAAACAATACCTGTATATATCTGCCCCGGAAACCATGATTATCGTTGGAGCGGATATTTACATTATTATGATGAAAAACTTCCCTATCCTGGTCAAAATCCTGATCATCATTTTAATTACTATGCAATGGAACCAAATGAATTCATAAAAGTCATTTCTTTAGATACGGGATGTGATAGTGGAATCTGGGATATCGGTGATATGATGCTTCCTGAAGGAGACGGACTTAATTCGAATGAAATTAATTTCTTAGATACAGAATTGAATACGGACAATAATAAAATTATTTTTATGCACCATCCTGTAATAAACTACCATACTTATGAAGAGTTTAGGTGGAGGTGGGGAATTCCACCGTGGGAATGGGTAACAGTACATGTATGGGATGATGGATGTTTTAAGAACAATCAATATACTTTCATGGACCGCTGTGAACAATATAAAGTACCATTGGTTTTATGTGGTCATACACATGGGGATACGGTCTATATAAGAGCCGACGATTATGTAAACGGAAGTGGAAGATCTCCTGATGATTACGATGATATCTCTGGTTTTTTTAGAACATATTGTGGAGATGACTATCAAAAAACATTATATGTTCAAACTGCTTCTGTGAGAGATAGCACAGCTTATAGAATAATAAAAGTACTCGGAGATGAGACAAAAGTATATAACTCCTTAGATGCAACACAAACAAGTACTGTTAAAATTTGCTATTCATGGCTTTATGAAAAGTCAAGAAATGAATCTCATAATATTACAGGTGTAGCTCAGTTACACGTTTATGATTCTCTTGGACACCATAATGGTTTTAATGAATCTGGAGGAATGGATAAACAAATTAATGGGAGTTATTCTTTCTTGGTTGGACCCGATAACATAACCTATGGGATACAAACCACTGTATTATATGGGGGGGAAAATTACACTTTTGAAATTCATGGACTCAAAAATTGTAGTGAAAATGAATCAATTTATATCGAACGTACGACCCGCAGAGATAAACCATATGGAGTTGTTCAAACAGATTATCTAAATATTTCTGTTGGAAATATTTCTTTGAAAAATGGAACTAATATAATGTTTTATATTTATAATAATTCTATTAATGATATTCTCTATATGGATATGGACGGAGATACTGTAATCGATAAAGAGATACATCCAGATAATACTACGTATGAAAAAGTTCCATACCCACCTTCAAAACCCGTAGGACAAACAGTAATTGACAAGGGAATTAACTATATTTATTCATCTTATACAATAGACCCTGAAGGTGATCCTATCTATTATCAATTTGATTGGGACGATGGGAATATCACCGATTGGATTGGACTAGAAAATTCGGGAGAAAATTGTACTGCAAATCATACCTGGACCACCGATGGTATATATAGTATTAGAGTGAAAGCAATGGATCCCATGCAATATACAAGCGATTGGTCCTCACCATTGAATGTAACGACTACTACATTACCCGTTATTGAAGACAATACAGAGATTATTGGATATACAGGAGATCCTTTCGGGTTCAACGCTACAGTTACCGCCTATTATAATGTATCAACAGTATGGGTGAAATATTGGTATGGATCTGGAACTTTTACCAATATAAGTATGAATCATATCGCTGGTAATTACTGGGAAAGAACCATTACTATAAATAATACACTTGACACTTTGCATTATATTATTTCAGCGAATGACACGTTAAATCATTGGAAATCTACAGGTGTGAGAGACGTCACTATTCATGATAACGATAATCCCCAGATAGTGGTGGACTATACATCGACTGTTGGTTACACTGGTGATCCGTTAATCTTCAATGTCACCGTTATGGATAATATCCAGGTTTCATCCGTGTGGGTTGAATACTGGTATGATTCCGGTGATCATACAACCCAGAGTATGAGTCATGTCACTGGTGATTATTGGGAGGAAACTATTACAATCGGAAATACTCTTGATACACTGTATTATATAATCATCGCCTATGACTCTTCCAACAATTGGAACACCACTGGAATTAAAAATGTGACAATCTACGATAATGATAATCCTGAAATATATAATGTAATTGCTAATCCATCGGAACAATTTCCTGATAGATATGTGAATATTTCTGCAGTTGTTGTTGATAACATCATGGTGAATGAAGTCTATCTTTCTATTCAATATCCTGATACAACCATTGAGAATTTCTCAATATTATATAACAAGACGGGCGATATATATTATTGCAACAAGACCTATACGCAACTTGGAAATTATCTGTTCCACCTCTGGGTAACTGATACAAGTGGAAATGCTGTTAATTCCTCAGACTACTCTTTTAAAATCAGATTGAACAATCCACCAAATGAACCAAGTAACCCGAATCCAGAAAATGGCGCAACTTTTATCGATGTCTCCAAGGAATTAAGTTGGAATGGTAGCGATCCGGATGGTGATCTAGTAACCTACGACATCTACTTTGGGACAACAAATCCTCCACCGAAGGTTGTTGGTAACCAGTCTAGTGGCACCTTCCATCCAGGAGTGATGAATTATGAAACCATCTACTATTGGAGGATTGTTGCATGGGATAAATTCGATTACTCAACAACTGGAGAAATGTGGCATTTTACCACTAAGATGTATCTTAACCTTTTCTTCTTTGCAGGATTCATCAATAATAAGAATGATACTGGAGATTACCTCTTCTTTAAAGCACGATTACTATTTGTTATTGATATTGATAATATCATCCCTGCATTTTGTAAATCCGGTGAAGAATTCATGATTTCAAAGCAGAATCAACTAGGATTCATTGGTAAACAGGTTATCATTGGTATATTCGAGGGAGCAGCACTCTCAGCATCACCCTCATCAACGATTCATCCATTTCGTGATCGTATCAAGCAGGTAATAGCCTCTGGTTCTTAATTTCTCATCACATCTTTTTTTATTTTTATCTTTTCAAAACATTTAAATGAAACCACAGGATAACAAATCTTACCTGTTTTTAGCAGGGGAGGAATACAAAATGCGAAATGGTATGTTGAGGAAAGGATTGATTTGTGGAATAATATTTCTATTTATTGGAACGAATTTTATCTCCATTTTCAATAGTTATTATAATCCAAATTTAACTGTTGCAAAGAAGGATGCAAAAACAATCAATTTCGATGAACATCAAGGAATACAAACAAGACCATTGAATACGATAAAATATAGCCTCTTATGGGACAGATTACTTGATAAAATACCATCAAAAATTATCAAAGAAATAAACGAAACATCCAGACAGTATCGATTTAATGCATATATTAACATTTCAAACGAACAACAAAATAATAATCTTTTTTATAAGAAAATTCCAATGATTGACAAATCTATTTCGGTATATTCAGAAAAACAAACCGATCGTGGAACCAATGTAAGTGGATTAATCATGACAAATACATGGTGGAACTTATCTGGAAGTCCTTATATTGTTGTGGGAGATGTAATTATAAATACAGGGATAAATTTAACACTTGAACCAGGTGTCACAATCAAATTCAACGGATATTACGCACTCATATCATTGTATGGGAGACTTATCGCGGATGGCACACCAACAAATAAAATTACTTTCACCTCGAATACTGTACATGCGCCCAATACATGGGGAAATATTTTTTTGCAATATAGCCAAACCGGCTGCATTTTAGACAACTGCATCATCGAATACGCTGGCTATGGCATCTATCTTTATGGAACCTCTTTGGCATCGATTACTGACTGTAACATTCTATATTGCGGTACTGGAATCGAAGTTGACCATTCTTCTGCGTCGATTCAGTATAACACCATT
>JAFNFT010000083.1 GCA_017885605.1 Methanobacteriota archaeon
CCGTTGGAATTATGAATCAGGCCCATAATATAATTAACAATTATCTCCCTGTTTTGAATTTTTATCTTTTTATTTTTTTATTTCTTGGTTATATGAGCAAGATATGACATGGTTCATTTCTACTTTAATTTTTGGCAATAAGAAAATTACATTGTTTCTATCAGGCAGACTCTAAATTCCTGTTCGAGTTATTTGTATTCATGCCAAGTATAAGAGAACAATATGCAATAAGCAAGCCAATACTTCCAATCACTCCATGTCCTATCATTACTTCTAACGAGAGTATATAAACCCAACTCATACATTAATATATATGGATTTACATAATTATTAAATTCCTTGGGGGTTACTAATAGTATGAAAAAAATGGATGGCAAATCAAAACAGAATATCATGGCAATTGGTGCTCTTTTAATTGTCGTAGTTTTAGTTATTTCAGGTGTTTTTGTTTACTATGAATTTTATCATAAGACAGAAACCAGAGCTGAAGAATCTACATCACAGTCAATAGATAATCGAGTGAGCCCTCTCGTTAGTCAAGGTTTGAATGTAGAGATTCTAAGAATTCGTAATCGCGGTCTTATGGATAAAATGCTAAAAATAGGGGGCACTAATTGGAAAAATCCTCCAAGTTTTTATTGGAAGGTTATTGTCGATGGTAATGAAGATAATAGTCTTGGATCTATTGGACTCGGTTCAAATGGCTTATATCATATGTGGGATTCAATGGGACTTGAAAGCAAAAGTCATTTTAAAATAAAAGATGAACAATTAACATCTGATGCTACTATCATCATCTATGAAAGGGAAAAAACGGGTTTTTTCGGACGTAAAACAACAGATGTTGAAAGACAACAAATTACTTTAGTTTATGATTATCGTACTGGCCACTGGTCTGGTGATGACACTTTAAAAGATAGTGATGGATACGGTCATGTTAGAGGGGAAACGTATGATGTCTGGTTCAATTTATATCAAGATTGTTACAGTCATGATTATATTCCATATTGGATGAAAGTAGATGTATACCACATTGATCCTGCTGTGGATTGTTCAACCTATGATCCAAATCATGATGGTATCCCGATAACATGGGATTGGAAATGGGGGTACGACCCGTTCGCTTATGATAACCATTCACAATGGGATCCAGATTGTGATGGTTTAACAAACCTACAAGAATACCAAGTGGCAAAATGGTTTGCAGATCCATTCCAACCAGACATATACATTGAAGCAGATGGTATGCAAAAGAAGGGGCTCATTGATGTACAGCATGTCTTCTTTAAAGAAGCACAGCAAATGTTAATAGAAAGATTTGCTCAACATGGAATAAATGTCTACATTGACGATGGTTGGCCAGATGGACCAAAGAACGGTGGGGGAGAGATGGTACCTTTCGTTAAAATAATTTTAGATCCACCTGGCGGTCAGGAATTAAGTTATTATCTGCATAATTTTGCTGATGAACGAAAAGGAATTTTCCGTTATTTACTCATAGCAAATCAAGCAGGATGGACTATGCCGTCAAAATTTAATTACTATGATACAATAGTAGTTGGCAATAGCCTAAAAAATGATATAAAATTAAAATATGCTTATACGAAAAGACAAATGATTGTAACATTAGCAGATGGAGTGATGCATGAGCTTGGACATGAGTTAGGACTAAAGCCTGAAGAGTTCAAGGGGGCTGATATAAGTCCCACCACTGTTCGATATCCAAGTATGCCTAAAGATGAATACAATAACTATCTAACGAAATATTACAGCATTATGAATTATTATTATATCTACGGTGGTCTTGTTGGAGGCCCTCAAGTACGAAAGGCCAGAACCTTATTTGATTACTCCCATGGATCCAATGGTGCACCCTATGATCAGAACGACTGGGAGCATCTTTATCTCCCGGGCTTTAAAATAGATGCTACTGTTATTGAACAGGGATCAGATAAAAGCTTTGAAGATCAGATGGCAGTTCTTAAAAGTGTTAATATTACATCAAAAGACTGGGCTTACAAAGGAAATTTAACACAGCAATATAACAAGACAAATAGTAACCTTAGATATTTTGACAGTATTGGATTTGATTTTAAAGTGTTTGAGTATAATGGTCCAGATTCAAATCAAAGCGGAAATATTAGGGTTTATGCGAGACCTCAGGTTCATCTTTCAAATACAGCATGGTCATTTATTGCTCAAGGAAAAGTAGATAGCTCCAATAATATCAAATTTTATTCACAGCAGGATCAAATTAATTATGTGTTAAATCAAATTTCTGAAAAAAGAGAAAAATAAGGGTTCAAATCCCTTCCCCTGCGCTCAGAACACTGACCTCTATCCGTCAATGTATAGCATTATATAGTGATTGTATTATTTACGCAACTAAAAAAAAGGATGTAATAAAAAATGTATCGAGACAATAATAGCGGCGGTGGCTATGGTGACGCACCCCGAGAAATGCATAAGGTAACATGTGCNNTGGAAAAGAAACAGAAGTTCCCTTTAAACCAGATGGTTCAAGACCTGTTTACTGCCAGGACTGCTATAAGAAGCATAGGCCGCCAAGGAGATTTTAAATCTCTTTCTTATTTTCTTTTTTTTATTTATTTGATTCGCACAAAAACCATTGAATCTTAAAACCGTGTCAATGCTTCTGTTTTGAATTTTTATTTTTTCAAAACATTTAAATGAATCCACAGGATAACAATATCGCCTGATATCTATCGGGGAGGAATAAAAAAAGAATTTATATGAAAATATAAAAGAAAGTTATAGGAGGAAAAAAATTATGGAAAAAAAGAATGTTTGGCGTAAGAAAGGGTTTTTTATCGCGATTTTTGTGGTAGTGCAGATGATACTGAGCGCTTTTGGAATAATAATAATTGCAAAAGCAGACAGAGGGTGGGTTGTTGAAACAGTTGATAATTCGGGTAATACCGGTCTTATACCATCAATCGCAATTGACACAACTAGTAAACTACATATTGCGTATGTTTGGATGGGAAATTATGAAAGTAAAATCAAATGGGCTAAACAAGATGGGACATGGGTGTTCGATGAGATTCCTGAATCACCCGCATATATGCCTGGATCAGGTTTATCCTTCGTATTGGACTCAAATAATAAACCACACTTTTCTTATACCTCTTTTTCAGGAGAATTACGTTGGGATGGTAACTTAAGATATGCAAAAAAAATTGGTTCTTCTTGGACAATAGAATCTGTCCCTTCAACAAATTATTTAATTTATCAAACAAGTCTTGATACAGATGATAACAATTTTCCGCATATTCTTTATATAAGGCTAACGTCCCCAAGTAATTACGATTTGTATTATGTTAAAAAAACTTACTCTGGTTGGCAATCTCATGAACTAGTTGCATCGTCTGTTAGTACTTATGGCTGTGAACTCGAAATTGATAGTAGTAATAATGTTCATGTCATTTATTTAAAAAACGGTTCTCTGAAGTATAGAGAAAGAACAAGCTCAGGGTGGCAAGATGAAGTAACACTTGCTTCATGTTCAATAGGCGGTCTAGCATTGAAGCCTAATAATGATCCATGTGTAGCGTATGTGAACGGGGGGAATTTAAAATATGGTTATAGATCGGGTGGAGGTTGGTATCTAGAATCGACAGTTATTGATACAGGTGTTAGTTATTACAATTCGCCTATTGCTATTGATATTGATTCGGATAGCAACCCTCATATTGGATATAGTGTGCCTTCTACTCCGGCAGTAAGATATGCCCATAAAACATCGGGCTCTTGGACAACGGAAACTGTAATTTCTGAACAAAATGAAGATGAATCCTTGGTGGTTGATTCTAATAACCAACCGCATCTAGCATATTATACCCTTTCGGGTCAAGATTTAAGATATGGAAAATTGGTTCCAAGTTATACTCTAACAATGTATGCATGTACTCATGGGACGACAAGTCCGACATCACCAGGAACCTATCCCCACAATGCTGGAGAAGAAGTTACAATTGAGGCGACAGCTGCCTCTGGGTATCACTTCGCCCACTGGTCCGGAACATATGGAGAATCCGAGAACCCACATATATTTAATATTAACAAAAACTACGAAGAAACAGCCATTTTCGAACGAAATACGGCAACAATAACCTTTCATGTTGATCCGAATAATGGAGGTATAATTGATTTTGGCAACCCCCCTGAAGAAATTCACGATGGCGACAGCATCACCAAACCAATAGGTGAATACCATCTTAATGGAGGTCCAACAAGTTCCCATTCATTTTATAAATGGAAGGGAACCGGTAATGCAAATATTTATAACGAGAATGAAAAAGAAACCGATGTAAGTATTGCTGGTGATTGTGAAATAACATTAGGATTATCATACTATTTTACACAAATAACAGATGTACATTTCAACAAAGATACTCCAGAACGATGGAATACAGTATTGCAAACTATGAACCAATGGAATCCACCACCAAAATTCGTTCTATGCACTGGTGATTTAACAGATTTTGGTGAGGATTTCATGTTTTATTCTGGTTATGATAATTTCCTCTATTTTACAGATACATTAAATATACAAAATGGTGTATTTTATATTGATTCCTCCCATAATATTCCGATTTATTTTTGTGGAGGTAATCATGATGCAAGAGGAGTTAATTTATTTCCTCAAGGATTTAATCACTATCATGATTTCATAGGCCCCGATTATAATCAAATAGTAAATGGTAATTGTGTGATATTCTCATTATGTAGTGGAGCTGATAGAATCCTCCCGGGTAATTTTAAGGTACCATGGGGAGATGGATTAGATAATAAATATGCTAACGAAGTTAGTAGCTTCCTAAATGATGTGGCAAACGTCGGTGATAATTACTACAAGATTGTAATATCACATCACCCGTACGTAAGGAGAAGCGGTAACGATGGAATATTTTATAATTACAATATCAACGGTAATGGAAATGGAAATGAAGGTGAATTTGGAACTTGGTGTTTGGATAATAATGTTGATTTTTTATTTTCTGGCCATCTTCATTTAAGTGATGGACCACTAAATACAACTGGAGATGATTGGCAAAGTGGTGATGGTACAGTATATATTGAAACAGATGCAATCTGTAATACTGATGCTTATCGAAATACCGTTATTTATCCAAAATGGGCTAATCGTGGTGATAATTTTGAGATAGGAGACACACAATTTTTTGATTCTACCATCAGTGTCACAATGGACGCACAGACTTTTTCAAGTGGGTATTCAAATGATGGAAGACAATCTTTACACGATGGAATTACATCGGATGGTCAATTCGAATGGCAAATTCCTAATTCAGCGTACACAACCGAACAATTTGTAGATCCAGTTCACACCTATACAAGTACTACCACTTCAATGATTAGAGACAGAACACCGGATTCGCCAGATTATTCATTTGAGCTTATCGGTTCAGATGCATATCAAATAACTGTCACCTTACATCAAAACCTTAAAAATGGATTTCAAAGCACTGCAGTATATAACGATGTTGATGTAAGACCTGGTAGTCATACAATCCTGCATGCAGATAACTCATTACCTGATTATCTTTTGACTACTACGTTTTCTGATGAAAGTTATGTTGAGACTTATCCAACGACATATGAAGGTAATTTACCACCTGAAAAACCAAGTACTCCTATCGGTCCTGATTATTCTATATTATTGCCAAGAATAAATTATGAATTCCATTCTTCAGCTATCGACCCCGATTATAACGATCAGGTTTCTTTTCTATATGATTGGGGTGATGGGTGCCAAGATGGATGGTATGGTCCTGTTAATTCTGGAGAAGAATGTATTGCTGAACATATATATCTTCACATCGGGACATATAACATAATATGCAAAGCGAAAGATTTACAAAACGTGGAAACTGAATGGTCAGATCCATTAACAATTTCGATGCCGTTTAACGATTTCGGAAATACAAATTTAGGTCTTAATAGTCAAAATACAGAAAATCAGATAGTCGGCTCTAACTTTATGATACCATGTGAAGGAACAGCTTACTTTATAAATGCATATATACAAACAGCGACTGAGACGTTCCCTAAAACTAAATGCATGATTTATAGAGCAGATGATTGTACGTTAGTGGGTAGTACCGAGGAAAAAATTCTAAATACTGGAGGTAACGGGGCATGGGTCACATATAACTTCACTGATCCGCTCCAGCTCACCGCCGATACTACGTATACAATTGTATGTTGGGGTGATAGTCCTTACAATATATTTTATAATAACACATCCAATAACTCATTTGGACGATATAAAAATCTAAACTATGGACGAGGAAATCCACCAGAATCTATTAGTTGGGATAGTAACGAATCACGGTTGTATTCAATCTTCTGCGGCTATTTAACAAAACCCAAGATAATAAGTTCAACTGCTTCTCCAAATCCGATTGGATTTGGTTATAACACTACAATAACTGCGGAAGTCGAAAGCTACGATGTTTCTATTGAAATTATCAATGTGAATATCAGTTATCCTAACCAAACAATAAAGAGTTTCCCAATGACTCAAGTGGATAACGATACATTCCAGTATGTTTTTAATAACACCTGGAATGTCGGACAATATAACTATTCTATTTGGATAGTGGATGAATTTGGGGGAAATTGTACTAGTAAAAATTATAGTTTCAATATCTCCGCAAACGCCATCATCAGCATTTCTACCTTACGAAATAGTTACAGTGGCACTCAATACATTAACATCACAGATCCACCGAACCCACCCGAGAATTACTCGTTGGTTGGTCGGGGGTTGACCTGGAACACCTACTACAACGCATCTTCTGGAGAAAACATCCTGGAGACTTACCAGGAGCCTGTAAATTACCAAGAGGATAACGGCACATGGACACCAATCAATAACTCGTTCTATCAGCTCGCATCCAATCATCCTGCCTACGTGTATGGTTATCGTAACGGGAATGATCACGGACTATATGGTGTGTATTTCAAATCGAATGCACAGAACGAATGGCCAATCGCATTCACCTACAATCGGTCAGACGATCCCACCATCCATGTCGTCAGAAGCAAGCTGGTAGGAGTCGGTTACGTTGATCCACAGAGCAACTGGGCATACCAGTACCTGCAGAGCGTGCAGAGCAGCCAGGGGCAAACTAACGACAATTCCATAACCTATGAGGATGTCTTCACCGGCACCGATGTCACCTGGAGCTATGGCAACACCGGACTGAAAGAAGAAATCACGCTGAGCAATACGACAAAGACTGTGTTACAGAATCATCCACCGTCAATGTATGGGCTCAATGATACAAGCTCATACCTAGTGATCATCACCAAGCTGGACCATCAGAACCTCAACTTATACAACAGTTCAGGATTGCTAGATTGGAATGTAACTATCTTCGATGCTGGAGTTGATTTCAAGGACGTCCTCGGACAATTCAAATGCGCCTTACCCCTTGGCGAGGCCTATGAACTGAACAATGATTCGTCGCGGCAGAAACTGACATACCGCATCGTACACCTAAACGGCAACACCTACTTGCTTTCCGGATTGAAAGCCTCCAAATTGAACACAATGACTTTCCCTGTCGTCATCGACCCGACCCTGACAGTATATTCGATATCCAGTGACGGCTATATCTACAACTCAGGCACAAATTACAACACAGTGCGAACCGCAACTACTGGTACAGTGAACAACGCTGGGGCATTCATCACAATAGGACAAAAGAAACAAATTGGAATACCGACATCCACATATTCCGTCTATCGGGGATTCGTCTTCTTCAACACCTCAACTCTGCCCTCCAACGCGTACCTAGACAACGCAACGCTCTCCATTTATAAGAAGGATGATTACTCAACCACGGACTTTGACATCACGATTCAGAACGGACAGCCAACCTATCCGCACAACCCATTGCAATCCAGCGATTATAACAAAAATTATTACTCCGGGAATGGCGGTATATTGAACACCTCACGGTTCACAAGCGGGTATAACGCTATCCCCCTAAGCAATCTCAACTGGGTCAATAAAACAGGAATCACCAAATTATGTCTACGCAGCAGCAAGGACATCAACGGAAATATCCCCACTGGAAGTGAGTACGTCAACGTGCATTCGAGCGAATTCCTTGGAATGTGCCCACCGAAACTCGTCATTATGTATCGAAATCAGTCGAAGATCAAGAACACTGGATCAACGAATATCAAAGGATATTTATTAATACAAGTGCAATTCTTTGAAAATGGTAAAGGTGTTGCCCCGAGATGGGTCGTCGACAATGATACTGTGAATGAAACCTCACCGCGAACAATTAACAGCGGTAGCCAACTGGGACTTGATACGATCTTCAACGGACATGTGAGAGCATCGAATCTAACCCATAGTGTCGGTACTTATCGTGTCTATGCTGCATTTAAGGATCCAGAAGGCAATATTCTGAAAACCAACAATGGGGTTGAGTTGAAAGCTTGGTGGCAGTTTAGTAAAACGTGATGAAACACTCTCGCAATGAATAAAAACAACGGAAGTCAGGCACATAAATCCGCCTGATTTTCAATTATTTTTTTATACCTCTGACTAACCTTATCGAGTGTAAGAATTCTTGATTCAAATTATATTTAACCATTCTAATGTTTCTTGGTTTTAAAGATATGTTTTTATAGAAGTAAAAACTATATAATAATTAGACGGAGGCAAAGATTATAGAAAAAACAGTAATTGTAATAGGTGTTTGTCTTCTATCGACATTATCATTTTTCAGTGGATGCGTCGATATTCCTGACGATTTAACCCGGTTTTCGATCATGTCATTTGATATCGAACCAGCCATAATCAATCAGGGTGAATACGCTAACCTTAGCTGGGTTGTTATAAGCTCCTCTTCGGTCAACATCGACAATGGAATCGGCGTTGTTGCTCTCACCGGACATCGGACTATACAACCAACGCATACAACGACATATATATTGACAGCATCAAATGCAACAACTACAAAGAGTTCAACTGCTACAATCACTGTAAAACCTATACAACAAACTATCACTGATGGAATGGAAGATGTAAGCTCAGTTGATTATCTTACAGGAGAAACCACGGTAATCACTAGTCATCCAGATATTGATGTTGACAATCTTGATCTGGTCCAAGCAACCTATACACAACAAGGAATACAGGTTACGGTAAGCTTACGGGTAAAAGGTAACATTGAGAATAGAGGAAAAATCATAGATCCAAACAGTGAAGATATTCCTACTGCTTTAAATACTGTCGAATATGGATTTCAAATAACTACATCTGAACAAGTCTATTCAGTAAGTTACTCTAACCAAACGAGTCAGTTACTCATTGGTGGTAATGAACAAATTAACCTCACATCATCTGATTTCTCCGTTGTTGGTAATACTCTTACGATTTCTTTTGCATTAAAAAATGCAGTTGAAATATATTTAAAGCTCAGGGTAGCCTCTTCATTTACAAAAGCGAATTTTTTATCAAACGAAACAGGAGGCATGGTGTATCTGTCAGATTATGCTCCAAACCTCTGCTCTTACTAATCAAAAACCGCGCTAATGCTTCTCCGCTACGTTTATATAAAGTTTACTATTATCGTGGCTTTGCACCCATATTCAATGAAAACACCTAATTTGGGTGCAGATTAAGGTTTTTGGGTGCAGATGAGATAGTTTTAAATAGAATTAAATCAAAGAAATGAACGAAATCATTTCCATTCTGTTTTAGTGTATGTCACCCAGTTATATTCATCTAGAAGTTTTAGAAGAGTTTTTGTATGACCTTTATATGGACTGTATATCCTTTGAGAAAGTTCTTTACTTGTATTATTTGACTTACCATAATCATTAACATATGTTTCGAGAATTTCTTTAATCTCCTTCTGTGATCGGAGGAGAAAATTAAAATATCCTTCTTCAGTCTCTGAGCAACCATATCCTTTACGTCGTATGGCATCATCCCACATAGCAAAAAATGATGGATTTAAAATATGAAGTGCTTTTGAAGAACCTGTAGATTTTAGATTTTTCATAAATAATTTGAATAGTTCAACTATTTCTTCATGATTGTCCCACAGGGATACTTGAATAATATCCCATCGTGACATCTTGTTATATTTTTCTTGAAAAATCTTTAATATTTTTTGGAGTCCTGTATTATCAATGTGTAATCGACATTTACCCCATTTGTTGACAATTATATTGATTCTTTCTGAAATGGATATCGCTTTATCTAATGCAATGTAATATTTAGGATCTTCACCACCATTTTCATAGGGAATCTTTGGAAATTTATCTCCTCTATTTTTACCTTCAGAATAGTATGCATTTACTCCAGTAAGCATCTTTTTATAATACATTAATATTCAACCTCCCCTTTTTAGTTATCAAGTATTTCTGCCTTCAACCCATATCTTTTAAATTCAACTAATTGTAATCCATCTGAATCTTTAAGCACTTTTGCAAAAAGTATTTTTGGATCAAAAGAATAACCGATTACAATAGCTCTGACCAGGCCACCTGTTCTCTTCTTGATAGCTCCTTTATAACTTATTGCTTGTCCAAGAGCATGGTAACTTGCTTCACCAGCTTTTAATTCAATGACAACAAAATTTCCAATCTTATCCTTGCATATCAAATCTGGTATACCTGAATTTGGAGGAAGAACACTATCTTTATTAACCAATTGGAATCCTTTTTCTATTACTTCAACATTTGATTCAAGTATTTCCTGTATTTTAGTTTCTGTTTCGGCTTGAGCTATTTCATGTGCATTTTCAATTTTGGTTGATAATTCAACTATCCAATCAAAATCTGAATTTTCTATGATCCCTATATTGAATCCTTGAGTCCCGCATTTCGACATCGCTTCGGAAAGTTTTCCTGACTCTATTTCCTCTTCAATTAATTGTAAAGGTATTCCAGTTGATAATTTAGTTATAATAAGTCGCATCACAGCCTTTTGTTCATTCCTTTCGACAGAAGTAACTTCCGCAACATGGCTAATTTGTTTAGGATACGGTTCTACCGATCCTGTACAATAAATTAAAACCTTGTCTTCTTGTTTTACTTTTTCCCATATATCCTTTTTCCAGTGATGGTTAATGTAAATACCTTCTTTTATCGGCTCTTCCCAGAAATAATCAGAATGCGTTTCCTCATGTCCAGTTTCCTCCCCGCTAACTTGAATTAAGAATGCCGTCATAAAACCATGCTCCTACAATTTTCCTCCGTGATATAGTTTTGTAACAATTATTTCTTTAAAAACATATCCTTGGAACAATAAATTAAGGGGTCTGGGAAAGTCTGGGAGGTAAGGATTTTCACCTTACGAAAACAAGCCCAGACCCCAATGAGATATATATCGAAGTGATAGATAAATGTTATTCCCCTTATTGTTTTGTAAAAATAGTAATTTGCCCCGTTGCTACTTGAGTAATGGTAAGCATATTATCATTATTGGAAAAAGAATATTCAAAAGTTCCTGACATTCCAAACCCATTGATTACAAGTTTTCCATCTTTTATTTCCCATGACCCTGAAGACATGCCAGCATATGAACAAGTACCATCAGAAAAGAAAGTAATCGTACTATATGATGAACCTGTACTCCAAGTTCCATTAAATTTACTCTTATCATTGATACATCCACTAAAACCAACACAAACAAGCAGAGCAATGATTCCGATGATTACCAATTGTTTTTGCATTCCCATCTCCTCATAATTGATAACAAGTATTTCTTTAAAAACATACCCCGCAAGAGTAACTCATGTTTTGTACTAATCGTTGACAGAGATATGATTATTTATTAAATTATCCAACATTGATGATTGTTGCCGACTGACCTATAAAATCAGATGGAATCACTCCCATTTTCCATTCTATCTTTTACTTGCCTCGTCCATATAGGCAAATGTTTGCATGTCGTTTTTAAGTGCATTTTTCATCTGTTCTAAACATTCTTCGCAGCATGCCATCATCATTAAACCTATTCCATTCTTCCATGCATCAGAATCTTTTGTAGGAACAAAAGCAATCAAAATTTCACCAGAGAATAAAGTCAATGGGATGTACAACCCATGCAAATTTGATAAATCTATTTTACTGGACAGAGGTAGCATATACACAGGTTCATCCTCTGCCACCGTTTTTTTACACCATGCACATGCTCTACTCAACGTTTCTATCCCAATCTCGTCCTGTATTTTTAATAACTTGTCTCCAACGAGCGGTGTAGCCTGAGTTTCGCAGTTGATTACTCTTTTCTGGATTAGATCACATTTCGCACATCACACTTTTTCAGACTTTCAATCAGCAAAAAAGGCTGAAAAACCTAGGATCCTGGTGTGTTTCCACAGAAAATAACAGTATTGATTTCATCAAAATTGGAAAAAACACGGTTTTTCACCCCGTTTTTTTCAACGATGATGGTAAGTGCGAAATTACCGAGGCTTTGTATGATGAATTTTGTGGACACATGACGCAAACATTCATGTTTGTACCGCAGCATGCTGACAACGAGCTGGGCGAGGAACACGATGAGGATGGATCCGTTGACTGCCTCATCTGTCCAGCAGCGTGTAGGACGGATGTGGAGTTCGTTTTTCATGCTGTTGAACAGCTTCTCCACGCCGTCTTTTTCACGATAGTACTGCAGTGCTTCGTGAAGTGAGAAATCTTTGTTTGAGACGAGTGCAAAAAATCCTTCTTTCCCGGTGATGGACATCTGCAGAGCACGGTCTATCGCCTCCTCACGGGTTAGGCCTGTGAGGGGGAAGGTGTAGGAGAGGTGTGTTTGCAGGAAGTGGTTGCTGTTGCGGTATTTCTGACGCGGTCGTTTCTTTTCTTGTATGGTTTTCCCGAGGCTGAGTGCATCGTCGTATTCCTGTTCCAGATGTTTCCGTCTGTTCACCAGGGTATCATCGTGTAGATTCTGGGAGAAATACAGGTATTTGGTCCTGCTGGGAAACACCAGCTGTTTCCCGTACACCTTTTCATCCAAGTTACCAGTCATGATCGGTGTCCATTCCTCCTTGCTGAAGGTGTCCAGGTAGTGTGTGATATCACTCTGGTTGAGTTTCATGCGGGAGAGATACTTCATCTTGTCTGATACAAGAAGATCGAGATTTGGGATGCCGTTGGCGCCAGCATCGAAAACCAGGACACTGCCCTTTCTGAGTTCTGGTTTGATCTGCTCGTAGGTGATCTTGAAGTGCTGTTGATCATTGATGTTCCCAGGTTGTATACTGAGTCCAACAGGGAGTTGTGAGTGTTGATCCTGAGCGAGGCCGATGGTGATCTGTGGTCGGTCAGGTCGATGATCACGGCTGTACCCGTATTTGATGAGACTGGTTGGTTTGGCTTCAAAATGGGAACTGGTCCAATCCAAAAGCACCATATCTAATCCTACACCCTGTTCATGTTTCAGGACCCGCAGGAGATGACTGAGGATCTGATGTCGGTTCTCCCCTAGTATCCCTAGGCCGCGGTACAGGGCATCATCTTCAAAAGAGGATAACTGGAGGTACTCCAGAAGCAACGGATTGTGTGTCATCCATTGATGACATCTGCTCACAAAAAGGTCCTCTGTCATTTTATAGGAGACAAGACCGGTGACCAGTCCGCTGAGCTGATGACCGCAGTGTTTGAGGTTATCTAAGAGTGGTGGGAGATGAAGTTCATTGAAAATGTGCTGGACGGTTTGTATTGTCCCAATCGGAAAAGTCTTATTCTTATTCGGCTTTATACTCTGTAGTGTCTTCAGTGCTGTTTGCATTTTTTTCCCAAAAAAATACAACCACTGAAGGCACTTAACATTTATTCAAGTGCGAAACTCAGGGTATTAACTACAATCCTTTTGTATAAAACTTTCTTGGATGTCTAATCATTTCTGATCTTAATTCCCCCAGCTTGAGTATAGTTTATCAATTGATTTTTTAAACCTATTAATAAAATTTCCTAAATCCTTTTCGAGATTTTCGATATTTTCTTTGGTCAACCAGATTTTTAATTTATTTCGACTATCAATTATATATGTATCTGTTCGAATGTTATCGATAAACGTGTAGAGCACATAAGGATTATTTGGATTGTTCTTGTGGATAAAGAGGTGTTGGAGATATGATATATCGATTGGGGTATCTTCACCATCCCATTTGAAGTTTTTTTCAATTTGTCTGTACGCATCCATGATTTTTTTGTTTTCTTTATGAGTGGAGAGAAGAATCAATCCCCCGCCCTTCATAATAAATCGTAGTCTATGTTCATAAAAGAGCGCTGTGTAATATAAAATACGCGCTACACCTGTATCAGTTGGTGTATTTGGATTATAACCTTCCAGTGAAAAGCGTAGAGATTCGGCTTTGTTGATCCATGCATTATAATATTTTTCTATGAATGGAAATATTTGATTCCATTTTCTGCAAATGATTTCGCTTCTTTCTTGATAGTACGCAGAAATTTATTTGTACATTGCTGAAAAGATGACACCAAAGAGCGTTATTGCTGCTGCTGCGATTGTTCCCTTTGTTGGAAGATCTTCTATTGTTGTCATATAATCATTTGTAAGAATTAAGCCGGTGATTCCAGCACCTATCGCGATAGAAACGATTATTACAAGCCTTATGATCCTCCACATTCACCTCTCACTCCCCAGTTATCAATTAAGATAATAATAAAATAATATTTAAATGTATTTATTCTTTAATTTATTTGTTACATTTGTAACAAAAATATAAAATTTTTATAGAAAACTAAATTAACCATCTTCTCCAACTAAGGGAAAGTACGAGAATATCCTTTTTGTTATAATTTTTTTACCGGTACAATGGACTGTCAAATCTCTTTTTAAACAATAAAAAAAAAAGATAAAGAAAGCGGAGTTCTAGAAGAACTTCCACACGACTATTTGATTTTCCCGATTGTCACCTTCCTTGTCAAATGCAATTATTTTTAATGTATGGTGTCCAAAAGATAGTCCTTGCCACAGCCATTCATATGGAGTGTTATTCGCAGTATATCGCAGATCATTATCAATATAAAATTCCACCCGGTCCACTCCTAGTTGCGCCTCCGCTTTTATATCGATAGTTATTCTCCCTATAATAAATGTCCAAGGAAATGGAATTATTTCTCTATCAATGAAGTACAGATGTCCTTTGACTGGTTTTTCAATGGTTACAATAGCAGCAGGTTCGTAACGAAGGAAACCGTGAAAGACGGATGTCTGATTTTCATACGATGATGAAACGAGTTTATAGATGACCACCTCATCGAACGGTAAAACTTCTGTTGTATTATATTGATAAAGCCTTGTGAAATTGCACGTGATAATAGTATCATCTAAACAATAGATGGGACAGGAACCGAAAGCCTCTAATGTACCAACGTCCTTTTGTCGTAGCGACATATTATATCCTCCCCCGAAGCTAATTAAATTCGTTGGACCATTATACCAACCATTAAGAGTCACATTCGCAAGGAAAATTGTGTCGTTTACTTTCGTAAGAATCACTTGTTCGTCTATATCCATTACTTGCGAATTGTTGTAATAATCTTTGAAGTGTTGTATTCCCTCGAAATTTCCCCCAGTTATCGTATATAAAGACAGAGATGAATTTTTCGATGGACATCCCAAACAACAAAATATACATAATAAGGAGTTCCATGCACAAGCATTAGGGTGAAAAACAGGGTCTATTGCTGTAAATATTATTGCACCGTTAACCTCGCCATTATCAGGATTAATGGTGACGGTACCGTTTCCAGCTACCGATGCATTGTTCAGAATACCATTTATTGAAACAGAGATATTCATAACCGAGGTATTACCTCTATTTTCGTCAATATTTATTATTCCTATTACCGGCGTGGCAGTAACGGTCATCAACAGCATACACATAAAAAAACCTACTATTTTCTTTTTCATGTATTCCTCTCCTCTTTTAATGATTTCTTTTCTATTATTTTGTTACCATGCGAGGTTGGATTTCCTTCCGCCTTGCTCGTTCAACTTATTTCATTTCGATGTCTGCCGTTTCAAAAAATATCATTCATCAGCACGTTATTTGCACTTCATAGTGAGTATTTTTTTTCACCTCTTCCGATGAAACTCAGTCTATTTTTTCACCATTTTAGGCAATATTATATGGGTATATAAACATTTCCCATTTGCCCATAATCCCAATAAAATTAAATATCGGTTATTACATTACCAGACTCCAAATGGGAAAATTGCTAGGAAAACCACGGCCGCTGGACAGCAGAAACAGGGTAACGCTCTCTCCAGAGGTTCTCGATCTCCTCAAACTGAAACCAAACGATGAAGTATTTTTTCGGCTCAATGATGGGAAAATCGTCATGGGCAAAGCACTGATAAAGTATGAGTTTATTGACGAGATACTTGGTGGAAATAAGAAGTAGTGTCAAAGACCTAGTTCATTGTTTATCTGTTGCATTCTCTCGTTTTTTACATACCAGAGGACAGTTTTCATTTGTTCGATTACGTCGTCAAGGGTTTTTCCCTGATCCTTGAACTTCCGTAATAACACGATCCCGTACTCCAGGTATTTTTCTATCACGTCTTTTCTGTGTTTTTCGAGTTGAGGATCAATCTCCCGAATATCCAAGATGCTATACGAATCTTTTTCCTCCATTTTTCTATACCCCCGGATATCAATTTATCCGATATTAATAATGATTAATATATAATACCTTAATTTAAAACCATATGTCTGAGTTTTCCTGCAAAAGGAAAAAATAACATAATATTTTCTATGTTTGTAGGATTTTTAACAGTATTAATACATTGGGCGGTTATACGAAAAATTGAAGAAACAGGTTGTTATTTTTAGTTTTGTATCACCAAGAATTGTTCAGTTTCAGTTGGTCTCCCCTTTGGTAGAAAACCTTGATCCTGTTTTTTCATAAGTCTCCTACGTATTTGCGTAGTTTGGTGAACAAACGCATTATTAAGGGGAAACCTGTAAGATGTATACCGTGTGTTTTTAAAAGCGTTTACAAACCCAAATTACACAAATCATATATCTAACAAGCATTAACACGGTTTTAACTCATGTTTATCTGCAAAAGCAGCTTCTTCACTGTAACCTTTTTGTAACCTTGATTTTGCGATCTGATAAAATGCTCTACATTTGTTTTCATCGTATTTTTTCATTCAATCAATAAATCTTAATACCCCTATTTAATCCTGTTTTTTCGTCGTATTAGATTAATAAATGTTCCTCCTATAATTCCAGCTATAGCTGTAGCTATTAAATACATAATGTAACCTGCTCGTAATGTACCCTGATCGTGTGTTACTAAATAAATTGCTAGAATTCCGATACCTAATGTCATACAAAAAGAAATACAGTAAAATAATTATATAATTTTGATAAATCATCAGCCTTCTGTAAACGATTTATGATTCTCTCGAGTAAATAATTATTATAATCGAGATTCGTTCTAAATTTTTTTTCTCCATTATAAGGCTTTAGTTTACATCCACATTGTGGACAAAAAGAAAAGCGTTCCGAATAAACAAGATGGCATAATTCACATATTTTGTCTATTTGCTAACCCCCATAAATCTGGTATCTTATTGTTTAGGAGGTAAGGATATGTTTCCTTACGAAAAACTACTAGCTCCCAAGAAAAATAAATAATTCATTGCTAGATAAAAGTATCTCTCCTGGAAATGCTCTCGTTAAACCTTATTTCTTATTATAATGCCCTCAATATTTGACATTAATAGAAAGAAGAAAATATGCACAATTACCAACAAATATTATACATATATATTTGATTAACTCTTTAGAAAAGCATGGTTAAGACATTCATGAACCTCAAAAATCAATTTAAATTACTATCAAGTGATAACAAACTTATAATTTATTTTTCTATTATTCTCTTAATTCCTTTTTTTATTTTCATCCCCATTAATTTCACTTGGGCAAATGATCCGTTTCAAAAAGTAATTTTAGCACCATTAGGAGAAGAACCAATGAAATTACTAATTGCTTTCGTTTTCTGTTATGTCAGTCTTAAAAGTAATAATTACCCCAGAATAAAACATTTGGAGTTCTCAGATATATTTCTTTATGTTTTTGTATTCTTTTCGATCATCGCTGGTTTTTCCGTTGGTCTTGGCGAGGGAGCACTCGGCAATATCTTTTTGCATATATCCTCTTCATCAATAGGAGCCATTCTCATCAGTTTTACTTTCTTGAAAGTGAAAAACAGGCCGTGGAAAACAGGATATAAACTAGCATCAATGTTTGTTACAATCAGTGTCCCGATGTTCATCCATTCGCTATCAAATCAATTTCTAAACATCAGCTACGCGAACCAATACCCGAGTTTCAATTATCTTGTTGTAATCGGGCGATTTCTCGTGGACAATAATTTGATAAAAAATGCGTTTTTCTTTGACTTATTGGTATTTTGTATCGCAATGATTTTGGTTTTCATCTGGTATGTTTATCTATCCTATCGAAAGAAAAAAATACATTCTCTACATTGATACTAATCAGCAGCTTTCGTTTCTCTCTTTGAATCAAGGATGTCATCAAGACTAATGCTCTTATTCAGAGCAAAACTTCTACTCTGCATAAACTCCTTCAAAACAACAGCAATGGCAAGATCACTCTTGAGTTTACATCCCTGAGCGTGTTTTTCCCCTAATTTAAGAAACCTTTTACCTATCTTGGATGTATGCTCTCCACTTTTACATTCACAGTAGATATCCCCGCCAGTGACCTCGTCATCATTCGAAATATGGATTTTGATCCTGTCATAATGATACGGGATATTTATTCGACAGCGATCCTGTATAACGCATATTGAACGGATCCCCGATTCTGCACCTTTTTTTGTCAGTAAAAACTGTTTCTCGTTATGCATAGGATACAGGAACTTCGCGTTTTCCAGTGGATCGACCTTACGGGCAAGACCAATTAAAAAAGTTCCTACAATACTATCTCCTGTATTGGAATACGTGCTCATTTCAATCTGTCTCGTGCACGATCCCGTTTCGCTTCAACCAATCAACAGCTTCAATTGCATCAGCCACGTAGACATTAAATTCTTTCAAGACCTCAGGGATGCTCATCTTCTTACGAGTGGCCAATAATTCTTTAATATTATTCGCAAGCCTCTCAGTCTTTTCCCCCTGGATTTTTTTATTGAGGTCGCCTCCGAATAAACTAAAAGTCGCAGAGCTAACAAATCGAGCACCCTCACTTGCCTTTTTTATGATTTCCGACCAGACATCCGATTTTACATCAATATCAATCATTTAGTCGCTTCCTGTATCTTTTTTAGCTGGGCGATCTTATCATCAAATTCCTTGATAAATCCTGTGAGTTCTTCGGATAATTTCTTCTGTTCGTCAGCATTCAACTCGAATACATGAGACATCTTGCTTTGAAGAATAGCAATCCTAGCGAGAAGGAAAAAAACAATTGTACCAGCTTCGGAGTTGATGTTTTTTGTTAGCTCCATGATATATTCTGGTGGGTTTTTTTGGAATTCCACAAACTCATCGTAATATTTCTTGTAATCCCGTTGGAGCATGTGAAGGTCTGAAACAGTGTCCGAAGTCCGTTGAAGAAACTTTTTGTAAAAATCAAGGAGGTTCAAAAAAAATTCATCTTGGGCTCTCTCTGCGTTTTTATGAATGCCTAGCATTAAAATATTCCCCCAAGGAACCAAGTATGTTTTGCTGAGTTATATAAACAGTTCCCTCTATAGGTTATTATCTGTCTTGTAATACTTATACTTTTTCTAAATGAGTAATGGCATCCCGAGTGCATCATCCAAACTCAAAATACAATTCAATTATTTAAATTGAACTCATTTTGAGTAGAACAAAACAATTGGTAGATGTGGAAGCCTGTTTCTTGATGTAAAACCAAGTTTTATAGGAATTCTTTCAGCTTTTTGGCATTCGGATTAACGATATGATGGTCCCTTACCGCAACCAGGGTCTCCAATAGGATCACCCGCTCAAACACCTCTGGAAAAGTTGCCAGTAATGTCTCGTAGAACCTCTTCGCCATCTTGATATCAGGGGCTGTGAACGAAAGGATCCAATCACACTCGCCATGAACAAAGTACAAACTCTCAATGGTCACTCCGATAGTATCCTGAGACTGCAATGATGTGAACGAATCCAAGGTTTTTTCATCCATCGGCTTCATTGACCGTTTCAGCATCAGCGTATAGCCTATCAACGATCTCCTTTCGTTGTCAATAACAGCCGTATACCCCCAGATGGCCCTGCTCTTATCCAGGCTCTTGACGAACCTCCAGATCTTCTGCCGACTGAACTTCAACCGCTTCGCCATCACATCGAGGCTTTCATTCGAGTTCCTCTCCAACTCAGCCATGATCCTTTTTTCGTCCTTGTCGATCTGTTTCTTGCTCGTCTTCGCCATATCATTCATCCTGATGATTGGAGTTTTGGTAACTGTTCTTTCCTTAAAAATGATTTGCCCCCCGGTTCGTTGAAAAGAGAATCAGAGATAGACGGTTTAGGGGAGTCTGTGTCTGGGAGGAAAGGTGGGGAGTCTATGTCTGGGAGAAAAAGGGAACAAAGGCGGATCTATTCTGGGAAGAAAAGTCCTACCCGATGAATCTCTTTTGACCCCCCAAGGAGTTATTATCTTTTTATTGTATAAAAACATTTGGTAAGTTTTAAGGGCTACATCCCGAAATGAATTAGGA
>JAFNFT010000084.1 GCA_017885605.1 Methanobacteriota archaeon
CTGAATTACCATCACCATCACTATCAATAAGATACGTTCCATTCACCTGTTTTTGGACACTTGTTTCATTCATTGTACTGTTGCTGTAGAACAACTCATAGTCACTATCCCCATTCCGGTCGATTAAATATCCAAGATCTTCGACATATTTGACGTCGATAAGCACAACAAGATCGGATGGCTGTGAATCTGTTTTATTATCTGAGGCTTGTACTAGTATCGTATAGATTCCTGATGTTGTCCAGTAATGCTTACTCGTGAATGGAGTACCACTTGGTAAGAATACACTGGTATTGACATATGATGTTTCATCACCCCATATGATGGAATATTGGATGGTGTCATTATCTGCATCGGAAGACGTGACCGTAAAATTATACAGAATATTCTTATGTCCAACTATGGGACCGGTTATTATCGGCCGGGTAGGTGGGTTATTTATCTTCAGTATCACAGCGGTAGTCTGATCGGTATTTGTCGCTCCATCATTATCTGTTACTGTTAATGTAACCTGAAACGTTCCTGATGAGTTGTAGAGGTGTTTTACTGTTTTCCCGGAGCCATTTGTACCGTCTCCGAAGATCCAATTCCATGAGGTTATATTACCATCAGAATCATAACTCTTGGAACCATCGAAGGTTATTTCAGAATTGACAGAACCCTGGTATGGTCCATAAGCGGACGCATTTGCCACCGGTTTGATGTTTTCTGGACTTCCCCCTGAGCCCCCACCACCACCAGAACTTTTTGGTGTGATGGTGTACCATTTTCTTGTATAGAGATTGCTACCAGTTGGGTCAGTCGCATTCACCCAAATCTTGTAAATCGTTGAATACGCAAGTCCAGAAAGTGAGAGGCTTTTTGTTCCATTGATCGCCCCGGTTCCACTGTTGTTTTGTCCGTTGCTGCATTGAATGGTCCAAGAGAACTGATCACCTTCAAGATCATTGATTGGAATGCTCCAAGTCAGACTCAACTTGTTCGCTGTAGAACGATTTGCTGGTGAAGGCGTCCCAAACACTGGTGGATTATTTACCGCCTCACTGCCAAATGGAACATAATACGGTGATCGGCCACGGTGCTGGCTATAATAGCTGAATTGAGATAATGCTCGTGGGATTGGCGCAGTTCCATCGGTCTCATAAGCATAAAGCCCGGTATTGCGGTTTAACACTAATTCAAGTAAATTATCGTTATCAATATCTTGCGCTATAATCATTGACATACCCATCCAACCGTAACCACTTCTATTACAATCGAGCGGTATGGATCCTCGCCACACATAATTATCATCGAAGATTGAGATATTTTTAATGGTACATTCAAGAATTTCAACACGCCCATCCCCATTAATATCCGCGATAGCAGGAGGTTCATAACAATCGAATGGCAACCACGTTTCAAGAGACCAGGTATAGAGATCCCAGATAATAGGTTTCGACCAAGTATCACTACCACCACCAGCTATTATTTCCAGATTTCCATCACCATCAATATCATACACTGTTGGGTTCGAATGACATCTCAAACCAGAAATAGTTGATTGATGGATAACGCTACCATCAGCACTGTTGAATACAGCAATACCGTTACCACCTGTTTGAGCGAGGGAGACAACATCAAGTATTCCATCTTTGTTCGTATCTACGAGTGTCGGACAATTACTACTTGATAACATCTCCGGGTGATTCCATAGTTCCGTGAGATTTGATGCCCAAAAAGCTCTTACTCCTTTTCCCACCGTATTATCATGGTAACCAACATTTCTCTCACCCAAATAGAGTTCATATCTGCCATCATAATTGGTATCTCCAAGAGATAATCCACCATAACACGGGTAGTACGTACGTATTTGCTTGGTAAGAATTCCATCATGAGTAAGAGCGGTTATAGATCCTAGAGGTGATCCAGCACCCTCCCCATCATCATCATTCGGTCCAGACGTACAAACAAATACTTCTGGGTATCCATCTCCATTGATATCACCAGCAACAGCATGTTTATTATACATAGGTGCATTGGGATTATACCATAATAGAGAACCATCTTCTCCGGAAAGAGCTCTCGTTCCCGTGTCATATGAACTAATAATATCGAGATACCCATCTTTGTTGAGATCAATGATTTCGAGCGGATTATGCCAATCAAACATCGCTGTGATATTCTTCCAGACAACAGCTCCTGTTGCGCCGTTATAGACGACAATCCCGTTTATTCCTGATCGTATGATTTCCATTTGTCCATCATTATTGATATCAGCAATAGAGGGACCTACTCTCGTTTCTCCAGTTTCCGAAAAGATAGGAGACCATGTTGTTTGTGTCGGAATATCAAGAGGAATACTAGGTTCTGTGGTGAACCTGTACCATTTTCTTGTGTCCACACCACTACCGGTAGGATCAGTCGCATTCACCCACACCTTGTAAGTCGTTGAATACGCAAGTCCCGAAATTGACAGTGATTGTATCCCATTGGATGCACCAGTCCCATTCGTATCTTGTCCGTTGCTGCAATTAATAGACCAAGAAAAGACAGTCCCTTCAGGATCAGTAATCGGAATGCTCCAGCTCAGACTCAACCGTCTCCCAGAAGAACCGTTCCCTGGAGACGGCGTTCCAAACATCGGTGGAGTATTACCCCCACTTCCTTGCGTCCTAAACGTAAACCATCTGCGAGTATACAAACCACTCCCGGCCGGAGTTGGATCGGTCGCATTCACCCACACCGTATACGTCGTTAAAGACGCTAACCCAGACAACGGCAACGACTTTGTTCCACTCGACGTACCATTCGCATGCGCAGACTGCCCATTACTACACTCAATCCGCCAATTAAGGTTATTCCCATCAGGATCACTGATTGGAATACTCCAACTGAAACTCAACGAGTTCCCCATTGAACCATTCGGAGGAGACGGTGCCCCAAACACCGGCGGATCATTCGCCTTTGTCGTAAACGTAAACCATCTGCGAATCCATAGATCACTCCCACCGGGAGTTGGATCGGTCGCATTCACCCAGACGGTATAACTAGTTAAGTACACGAGTCCAGAGAGAGGCAGAGATTTTGTCCCGTTCGATGCATCAGTGCTGCTATTCACTTGTCCGTTGCTGCATTCAATAGACCAAGAGAAGAGATTCGCCTCAAGATCATTGATCCGGATGCTCCAGGACAAACTCAACAGGTTCCCCGCAGAATCATTCGCTGGAGAAGGCGCACGAAGGAACACCGGCGGATTATTACCACTTCCTTGCGTTGTAAACGTAAACCATCTGCGAGTATACAAACCACTCCCGGCCGGAGTTGGATCGGTCGCATTTACCCACACCTTGTAAGTTGTTGAATAGCTCAGCCCAGAGAGCCCAAGATACACAGATCCATTGAATGCACCAGTTCCAAGTAATCCAAATCCGGTAGAACTCGTTGTTTGTCCATTACTGCATTGAATGGTCCATACGATGTGATTTCCTTCAGGATCGTTAATCGGAATATTCCAAGAAAGAATTAACGAGCTCCCCGTAGAACTATTCCCTGGAGACGGCGTACCAAACACTGGCGATTGGTTTGTTGGTGCTGCAACAGATGTTTTCACAAATAAAATACCTGCGAATGAAGCAACCAACATCATACAGACGATTAATAGTATTCTTTTTTGCATAATCCTTCAACCTTTCATATCGATTAATACCGAACATAGATATAATTCTTGTGAATAGATTTTTTTATTAACGGAATTAACAATAATTCAAACACGTAACCAAAGAAGAAAATTGCTTTATAGTTTTACTTCTCTAAAAACATATCCATAGAGGTGAATTACACCTGCAGAAAATAGCCTCAAACTTCTTTAAAAAAACTCCTCTAAATCCTCTGATATCTCCCCATTGCTTTTTTGTTTCTTTAACAACACCATGATCGCTTCACCACTATGATAGAGTTTCATATGCTGACGGATAACACGATTCACCAGATGCCTCGACAACCAGTTCTTTGATGACTTTCCTCTCGCCCGTCCCCAAGTATACATACAATTGACACATTTCATGCATTCCCATTTATACAACGAGGTTGGCTTCATCATAGAGTTTTCGCATCCCTGATTATATTTGAGGTAATTAAAAGTTTTGTAAAGAATAAATGGACAAAGATTGTAACAAAAATTACGAGACTGATTTCATTTCAGCATAACATTTGATTTTTTTTCTTTAAAAACATATCCTACCTTTAATTAATGATTTAAATGAAAAATACATTCTTGAAAAAAAAAGATGCGATTCATCCCCCCAAACGAAAGTGCGTGGATTTCTCGCTTAAAGGATGTTAAAAAATAGGAGGTGTTTAGATGAAAAAGAGAAGGGTGCTCATAGTAACCCCTTGGTATCCAAGCAGTAGCAACAAATATTTGGGGATATTTGTTAAAGATCAAGCGAAAGCATTATCAGAAGATAATGAAGTGATCGTAATCCATGCGGCCATGAATTTAGAAAAGAATCTTATTTCTTGGGATGATGAGGACAACATTTTGACTATACATTTACTGTTTAAAGAAAATCCTTTTCATTTGACACTAATGACCTTTGTCATCAAAATGTTTTTTTTAGTCAGGAAACTGATTAAAAGCGGTAAACGGCCCGATATTATACACGCACATGTTTACAGTTCTGGATTCGTATCGGTCCTATTAGGAAAAATCTTTGATATTCCAGTTGTGATAACAGAACATAGTAATAATTTTTATTTCGACAGATTGACAAAAAATGATAAAAAGATTGCCCGATTTGCATTCAATAACGCGGATTGTGTAATCACTGTTAGCAAATGCCTTTGGTCGGTGNNAAGTAGTTTTAGTCAACTCGTCCCAGGAAAAATAGACATACAGAAAAAAAGGATTGTTTCTATTGGTCGTCTTGTAAAAGACAAGGGTCATGAATACCTCATAGAATCAGCCAGGATTCTTAGGGATATGAGAAACGATTTTGAAATTGTAATAATTGGTGGCGGAGACGAAAAAAATAAATTAACCGAAATGATACTAAAGAATAATCTCACAGACTGCGTCAGACTTTTAGGGCAAGTTTCAAATGAAGAAAAAATCCAAATTTTGCAACAATCAGCCTTTTATGTCCATCCCAGTCTGTATGAGAATTTCGGCGTAGTACTAATCGAAGCAATGGCTGCTGGCAAGCCAGTCGTCTCGACTGACTGTGGCGCACCAAGAGAAATAATAAATGAGACCAATGGTATATTAGTCCCGACAAAAAATCCTGAGAAATTGGCTGAAGGGATAAACTTCATGTTGGATAATTATCAGAAGTATTCAAAAGAGGAAATCCAGAACTACGTTCTCAACAACTATGACTATGAGGCATTTATTAAAAAATTAACGGCCTTATACGACGAAGTATTAGGTATGAATCAGCAAGGTTGAAGAATTTACCAAGCCTCTTATAATAAGAATAAAAATAAAGAGGTCAAGCATTGACACGGTTTTAAGACACATGTTTTTTATGCGAATCAAAATGATAAAAAAAGAAGAGAGGAAAAAAGTTTTAGGTCACTACTGGAAAAACTTTGAACAATAAAGTGCTTACATCCGTGATAAATCTTGGCCTCATAATACATATGTCATTGATGATCGACGGCAACGACTACCTAACGTAGCGGGATCGCCGAGCGGAGATACGGCAACGTCCGGGAGAGAGGGGTTACCGAGGATGCGAAGGCGGAACGGGGTTATAGGGGTGGAGCCCCTATTTCATTCAAAATAAACAGATACTGTTGGTGTCGTTACAAAGTTCCCAAAGTTTATTACTTGACCAACTGCAAGTCTAACATCGCAGGTTGAACCAAAGTCGCTTATAAGATTTCCTCTACCATCATAGATTTTAATACTTACGTTTGTTCCACCTGTAGAGATGATTCTAGCTGGAGCTACCTCTTGGATATACATCTTGTTTTTTAATGGAGATGACTGACCACTATTTGGTTCAATGTAATAGAGACCGCTACCATAATAGTAGAACGGATTTGAGTATTTACCGATTGGGTTTAGTTCAAGGTTATTCACCACTAATCCTCTGTGCACTTTGATAGGAAAGTTACAAGCATATGTGCACGATGAGAAATCATTGCCCTCAATTGTCACCTTGTTGTTTATTTTAGCAGAATTGAAGTAGAGACCATACTTGGCTTGAAAAACATTATTTGAAATGATAATATTTCTGAGGGTCAGGGAAGGGCAGTCAAATAACACTGCTTTGTAAGCTTTTGAGTCATCACTCAGTATACAGTTTGTTATAATGATTGATGCATACGTTCCAAGACGTATTGAATCTTGATAAGAACAAGCTAGAGCACTATTTGTAACTGTTGCTATCGGATACGATGATCCGACACCGGTCATGTCAATGTTGTAACCATGGTTTAATGCAAGAGTCACCGAATCGATAATACAGTTCTTTGATGAGGTGATTGTTATTGCATTTCCATCGAAATACTCAACTGGACAGTTTATAATGTCTGTCGACCAAGCAAAACTAGAGCCATCAATTGATCCAATTTGTATTCCAGAACCATGACTATCTTCCAAGCAGCAATCATGGATGGCAACATCGTAAGAACTATGTAAATAAATCATCGGTCCGGTATATGATGGATTTTGTGCTTTTCTCCCATCCACTTCTATTCCTTGCATATACAACGAAGTATGATTTTTTATTGTTATAAGAGGCTCATTCATGTTCGGACCAAGGAGTATAACGCTATCCCAAAAGCCCGCTCCTCGTAAAGCAAGATGTCTTGGTTTTCCAATGTTTACATCGTTTGTTATTCCATGGGTTTCACGGTAAAATGCTTTTGAGAAATAGATTTCACCCATACTTGTTAAATTCATAGAATTGAATGCATTATATAGACAGTTGACATAGGGGTCGCTTGCTGTTCCTATTCCATTAGATGCATAATCTGATGCCATCAAAACTCCACCAGCGGATGGTTCGCCGTCGCGAGAAACAGAATCATCAAACATGTCCCCTGTTACGCCGTCTGATGCGAAGAGCTTTTGCTTTTCAGTCGAGTTCGCTGCCATGTTTATTAGGGGGGTGCTTGACATCGTTGAATTTATCTTACTTTTTTCAAAAGACTCGACTGCAGGAATAGCAGAAACTATCACTAGCATACAAACAAATATACCAAATATCTTCTTTTTCATATTACCTTTATCTCCCTCGAATAAAGTATTTTATGAAAATTGCTATCCTGTGGATTCATTTAAACCTTCGTTTTTTATCCGATAATATTAATCTATTTTATTAAAAGAAAAAAGAGGGGTATAGGACCCCGAGGGGTTCTAAACGACCCTGAATATAGACCCGAGGGTCTTTTAACGTCTACGGTCCCTATTTTCAAGCCTTCGGAAAGCATTGACACGGTTTTAATACCGTCAAACGTTTGACAAATTTTCAACAAATAGAACGAGTACTGTAAACGGAAGCCCTGATAACAATTAATAATCTATTGAAATAATATTTATTACAGGAATTTCCCTTATCTTTCCTGTTTTAAATTCGAATATTACCAACACTGAATGACGGGATTCTTTAATGGTGCCAATAAACCGTTCTCCATTAGTTAATCTAAAAGTTACCATTTATCTCATTCTCCGCTCGTCATCATCCCACTTATAGGGCTCTTCACGATATTTATCAGAGACCTCTTTAATCCACAAGAGCGTCCCATTCTTTGAGATTTTCACCACTTCAACCATTATCTCACCATATAAAGGTTGTATTACTAGTTTATAAAATTTCATTGACACCTCGTACCGATTTTAAATCTTCAGTGTCTTTTTGCCCAACACGCACCGAGTACGAAAAACACAGTTTCGGTTCGCTTTTCATCCAAGAGGGAAGCATTGACACGGTATTAACTCATTCCTTTTCATATCCCCATATGTGATAAAATAGTTTATTCCTAACGATCTTTCATTTTATTATAATACAATTATAGTTCCAAAACATTAATATATTTTTTAGTGTGTTAGTCCTTTACCCATTTTATGGATTGAGGAACGAACATGAAACCAGGTATTATAGATTTCAATGAGGAGAATGTCGCGACTTGTTTTATCGACAGAGATGGACAGTTGATGATTCCGAAGAAACATCACCAGTTGTTAGAACAATAACGATCCTTCATTTTTCTTTCTTTAAAAACATATCTTTAGAACAGCATGTTTTTTGTGCGAATCAAAGGACAAAAAAAGGGAGGAGAAAAGTTTTAGGTTACCACATCGATAAATCCTATTATGAACTGAGGGAAAATAATCACTTTGGCAGTATCTTTTACGAATGTTATTTTCTCCCCATCGGTATAATGAAGGATTTGTAACGGATTGAAAAATATCAACCGCAGGTTGACTGCTTCGATGACGATGTATTCATTTTCTTCAGTAAGATTTGTATATCTACCGAAGATAAATGCTCTCTTCAATTCATACTTATTCTGGATTGTGATATTACCAGATTTACTTGCAGTTGCTCCTGCACTATCGGTGACAGTAAAGGTATATGTGTAATGCCCTGCTTTTGTGTATACATGGGTTGGATTCAATGTTGTCGATGTCCCTTGATCTCCGAAATCCCAATGATATGAATAGGGTGGCTGCCCACTCAGAGGTTCAACGGTTGCGTTGAATTGAATGCTTTCTCCTACATAACCGGTGTCTGGTGCATTCACTTCTATAATATTGAGTGGGGGATTGTTGCTATCGGGGTCGTCATATTGAACATACTGACTCAAAACATTTCTTTTACATGTATACCACTGGTCTTTTGCAGTCGCTTTTGGAGAGGATACTTGTCCACCAGTCCTGAGAACTTGAACAGTTGCGTATGTGCCAGAACCAGTACCATCTTTATGACAAAGTTGGATAACCTCATTATAGCCGTCGTTGTCCATATCTACTACGGTCATAGACAAGGCGATAGACCTTGTATTACTATGAATAAGAGGGTTGTTTGCCACACAAGTGTAAGTGGAGTCAAATACATCTATACCGTCGTATGAAAACTGGTTTATAAATTCCATATCTGAATTTCCATAGACATTAGCGACTATCGGTGAAGCATCGTATTTAGGCCATCCGTGAGGATTGGCGATATCTGCATCTAACGTCAAAGTTGATAAATCGTAAACTTTAATATTGCTATTTATAGCCGTCAAATATTCTAAGTGACCATCTTTGTCTATATCATATGTCGCGCTAGTATAAGTATCTCCATCACTAGAGGGGATACCACTACAAACATTCCAAAACAATTGTCCTCCGGTCTGCCCGTTTACTGCACACAATGTATGAGATGCTTGATTACAAATCAATACGTCTAAGTATGCATCTCCATTGAGGTCCATTATCATAGGGGTTTGTGTACTACAAGCAACTGAAGCATAATTCCATATAAGAGATAAATCAGAAGCTTTGTAACAGGCCAATCCCACTCCAGTACTTCTATCCCCTAAAAGAATTTCAAGTTGTCCATCCCCGTTGATATCTGCGGATGACAATCCACCGTAACATGGATGATATACCCCGGCTGGGGACTGAGCAACTATCTGCCCTGTAGAACCCAATCTTTTGACTACTCCTCCTGCTAATCCGTTAGTATTCTTACAGGTATATACATAAATTACACCGCCTAATTTTAAAACAACTGCTGGCTTATCGTGACAGTACTTATCAGTATCCACTCCATCCATTTCGTTCCATAGTATTTGTCCGTTCTGGGCGTGAAATGCGGTTGTATTATGATACCCACAAACTAGAAGTTCTTTATCACCATCACCATCTAAATCGTGTATGGACATAACAGCATGATTACCTATATTCCAAGCTGCATAATGCCATATTATCGCGCCTGTTGCTCCGTTCAAACACCAGACTGAACCGTCGTTGTATAGTCCGTCAGCACCGTGCCCAGTTGTGTCGCTGTAACCCTTTGTTATAAACACCTCTTGAATTCCGTCGCCAGTGACATCGCATAAAACTGGCATACAGATGGAATAATCAAACCACGTATAGGTTCCTATCGTAACCGGAGGTAGGAAAGGAATTAAATCAGTTTCCCAGACCAGAGGCCAATTTAACACTTCCGCTGAACGGGCGGCAGGTATTGGTACAACGATAGATATAAAACTTGTTCCCACAAATAAAAATATTATTCCTAAAACCAATCCTTTCTTGCATATATTGTTTTCCATGAGTATTGTTTTCGTTTAGCACTATTTAAATGTTTTGAAAAGATAAAAATAGAATTATTTCCTTAAAAACATATCCTAAAAACGAATGTTTTGTACCAATCGATGACAAATTATTTTAGATAAGAATCTTGCACAGAGCAAAGATGTACCGAACACCTTTGAAACCCTGATACTCAATTCATCCCCTGGTAATATCGTATAGCTCACTATTTCGGTTTCGTCTATCTCTTTCATATCATTCTTTCTTTGGTTCTTTTTTATTTAAACAAAAATCACAAAAAACCAGGTACGTTATAAGAGATTCCGCATGAGTCGAAATTAACATCCGTGGATTTATTTCTTTTAATTTTTCAGATTTCATCACATTACTAATTGATTCTACATAGGAGTGTAATATTTCATCATATAATTTTTTTTCTTTAGGATTATTCATTATATTTATTTTCATAGTATCAAGAATCTTTAGGAATTCACCACGGAATGTCGCTTCATAAAATCTCCGTTCGTTTTTCCTAAATTTATCAAGTTCTTTTTTGGATAATTTTTTTTTCCTCATTTTTGTATTCCTCCCCTGATAAACAGGTACTATTCGCCATCCTGTGGATTCATTTAAATGTATTGCAAAAATAATTTTCATAACAGATGCAACAAAAGATTACAAGACTGATTTCTTTTCAACATTACTACGACCTTAAGGTTAGTTCTTAAAAAACTATCATTAGAAACTCAGATATCGATCAAACATAACACGGCTTTAAGACTCATGTGTTTTGTGAGAATCAATGAAAAAAAAGAAAAAAAAGGGGTTTAATTTTCGTCTTCATCCCAGTGGTATAGTGAATCCCGATAGGAATCAGACACCTCTTTGATTTGCAGGAGGATCCCGTTGCTTCCGATTTTCACGACTTCAACCATTTTTCGTCTACCTCCAAATGGAAACTCATGCTTGTACGATAACATCCTACTCATGGTATCGTCCAAAACATTCCTTTCCTGTAAGTCCTACCCACAATAAATTCCTCTATTTAAACATTTCGAAAAAAGGGGGTTGTAGAAATCCTTTATTT
>JAFNFT010000085.1:0-6527 GCA_017885605.1 Methanobacteriota archaeon
ATCCTATAGTTTCGGTGAACTCTGAAAAAAGATTAAAAACTAAGGTAACCATTGGTATGAGCGTCTATGCCAAAAACAGGATTTGCAAGTCTTCCTTTGCATCCCGGGAAAGCACCACGATGGTTGTTTAAACGCATGGTTGCGCTTTCAAAAGGAATCTCTGAGGTTATTGTCTATGAATATGGGAGTGATGAGTTTTTACGACGGCTTTCTGATCCTTTCTGGTTTCAGGCTTTTTCTTGTGTTCTTGGATATGATTGGCATTCGTCGGGTACGACGACGGTCACCTGTGGTGCCTTAAAAGAGGCGATTAATCCGATGGATCTTGGGATCGTCTTGTGTGGTGGGAAAGGAAACGCGTCTCGAAACACTCTTGCTGAAATCGAGACGTCTAGTGAAAAATACAATCTTTCAACGTCAATGGTTGAGCGATTCCAGTATTGCAGTCGCATGGCAGCAAAGGTTGATAACAGTGCGATTCAAGATGGCCATACTCTGTATCATCATGTGTTTATCCTCTCTGAAAACAAGAGATGGGCAGTGATCCAACAAGGGATGAACAGCGGCACAAAGTATGCACGACGATATCATTGGCTCTCTGAGGATGTAGACTGTTTCGTCTGTGAGCCACATAATGCGATCGTTGGTGATGATCGACACGAACACGTGTTGGATATGACAGCGAAACAAAGCATCATGACCCAGAACGTCTCTGTTGATCTGGTGAATGATCATCCCTCGCATTTACAGGAGGATTGGGCGACACTCACACGACATGATACTCAAAGAACGTTGGACAATTGGGTCTCTCCTCCCTTGAAAAATCACTCCATTCCGCATCTTGCGATGCCGCGGACCATCAACTGGCAGAAGATGAAGGAGATCTATGATGTGCATCCGACCAATTATGAAGAGCTTCTTGCATTGAAAGGCGTTGGTCCGAATACTGTTCGTGCTCTTGCGTTAATTTCTGATCTTATCTATAATGAGAAGCCATCGTGGGAGGACCCAGTGCGGTTTAGTTTCACGGTCGGCGGAAAAGATGGTGTCCCGTACCCGGTCGACCGGAAAGCGATGGATGAGTCAGCAGAAATGATCCGACTAGGGGTGGAAGACGCAAAGATCGGTGATAAAGAAAAAATTCAGGCGTTACGACGCTTAAGAGACTTTCTCCCGGGATACTCCGCATAAATGCATTGATATTTTACAATTCACTTGAGAACATACGTTTCTTTCTTCTCGAGGAAATGAAGAGAGTTGTGAAGAAAGTTAAATCTATGCAGGAAATCATCATTAGAGATTGTATCTGATGAAACCAAAAGTGTTTCTTTAGATTCTCAGGAAAAATTGTAAACATTTCAGAGTAGGCTTTGCACTTAAATTACCTGAAACCATCGAATAAAAGTGCAAGTCACTGATTTTAAGTGCAGAGATGATTATGCATCCGATAAAAACGGAAGCGGGGCGGGAGATTTGGACTCGTATTTGTTAACAAATTTTATTGTACTATTTCTGTTGCGGGATTTTTTCGAATAATTAAAAATTATAATGCAGTGGAACATATTACATTAAAAGATATAAATCTATACTTTAGTGTCTCTAATTCTAAAAAAATACTATAGATAGGACGTAACAAACTATTAATATAGTGAACATCTTGATAATATGGGGGAATATACAATTAGAGATAATCCAATAGTAAAAGGTCTGTTAATCGGAGTTATCCTGTTTATAAGTGGAGTTGGTTCCCCCTGTGCGCAAGGATTATCTGAAAGCACGATAAATTTGCCTGAGGACCAAACAAGAGTAAAACAGGTTTATCTGAATCACGAACCTATCTTATCTCATCGTATCAAAGAGATTGAATCGCATTATCTTCTACTGAAATCATGGTCATTTTTATCTAGAAAAGATGATGGTCGATTACGACTTGGGCAATTAACATTTATTGAAGGGGCACAAATTTCTTCACCGTTATCATTTCTTGAAAGAACTGGAAACTATACGCCCCATGACCCCATCTGGATTGATGGAGACAATCAATTTACTTCAGATAACGGAGTGGTTGGTGGAAGCGGGACTATTGATGATCCGTATCGTATCGAAGGATGGGAAATCAACGGCTCTGAAGATAGTATTGCCATTTGGAATACCAGATCTTATTTTCTCGTCACCAACTGCCTCTTAGAAGGATCTATAGGTCTGAACTTGGTGGATGTCACTAACGGAACCGTCCAATCGAATTTCTTGACGCACGGACTAAGCATTCATGACTCTGTATACGTTACGATAAATAACAATACGCTTCAAGGAGTAGCTCTTGACAACGTAACATACACAACGATAACCAACTGTAACGGTAGAATCTATAGTCAGGGCTCTTCATACCTGACGCTTTCTAACCTGGAAATTATAGGCTATGAAATGGGGATTGAATTCTATTATACTAATCATACAATCCTTCGTAATTGTATCGTATCCTCAAATAATTACGGGATTTTATTTTACAATTCACCCTTTTTATACCTGAGAGATAATCGGATTTATAATAACACAATTAACCTCAATATCGAAGGATTGAAAAACGAAGATTTTTACCACGATATCGATACATCGAATACCATCAATGGGAAACCAATATCCTATATCTACAATGCAAAGAACCTCGTTTTTGATGAAACATCAGACAGTGGCTTCCTCGGATTCGTCAATTGCACCAACATTACTATTAAAAATATTGTTCTAACGAACTGCGGTGTCGGAGTCTTATTCGTCGCAACACAAAACTCATCAATTATCTCCTGTGAGTTCGCAGACACACTCCATGCTATTGGGCTCTTCTGCGGCTCACAGAACAATATAATTTTCAACTGCACAAGTTTCGATGCTGAAATTTATTTATATGGTTCCCCAAACAATCTCCTCCGGAATAACAGTGTAAATAATTTTTGGGTTGAGGGTAATAGCCTTTCGGATTTCTACCAAGATATCGATTCTTCGAATACGATAGGTGGAAGACCTATCTACTATCTTGTTGGCAAGAAGAACATGATCTTCAGAGAATCCGATGTTGGTTTCTTGGCACTTATCGACTGTGAAAACATCCTAGTATCAAATATCGTAAATGCGAACCAAGGTCTCCTGGTTGTTCGTTCGAGAGTAATCATACGACACTGTGATTTCAATCATCACACATATGGGATTTTCATAACCAACAATTCTCAAACGTGGATCTGTGAATCAAAGGTCTCCAACAATATCATAGGTATCATGTTTGATCGTTCCTCATCCACCACTGTTCTTCGATGTAAAATCACAGAGAACCTCGTTGGAAGTCATTTCGAAAAATCCAATAACATCATCATTCGTAACTGCGATATAGTCTCTAACGCCTTTAGCGGAATACAAATCGCGAATTCATGGAACAATATCCTCTGCCTCAATAACATTTCAGACAATGGCATGGGTATTTCAATGTGGGGGGACTGCTACAACAATGAGTTTTGTGATAACCGCATATGGAATGAGAACGAGGGCTTTAAAATGCATCCCGACTATGACATTGATCCTTCCCTTGGTCCGCATGATAACCAAATCCATCATAACAGTATCTCTGCTATCACCTATTGGGGATTCTTTTTAGTAAATTCAGAACAAAATACAATCCATCACAACAGCATCTCCAACTGTAAATATGCCATGGATTTCTTTTATTGCGGTCTAAACACTGTTCAGCAGAATAACATTTTCAATAATGAAGAAGGGATTGATGCATCGAAAAGCACGATCGATGCAGAAAAAAATTGGTGGGGAGCCGAAGATGGACCCAGTGGCATCGGTCCAGGTTCCGGCGATAGCATCTTTGTTTATAATTCGAATATCACGTTTGAACCGTGGTTACACCATCCTGCAATAACAAAGCCTTCTTCTTTCCGAAGCCTGCTTACGTGTATTCTGGCTCGTGTGATATTGCACGATAGGCAGTGAAATGAATTTTGAACCTATGGAGATTAAAATCGATTTGATTTTCTCCAGTTCTAATTACTGTGCTAATTATTAGCTCTGGCGGTTTTATGTTTGGATTCTTTCTCTTTGGTCTTAAATAGTTAGACTAATGCTCCATTCCCGATGTGATGGAGTTTTTTCGCATTTAAATCAAGTAAAATAAATGTATCATTGTTAGTAAAACCGACAGGTTTTTCAGTTTCAATAGTCATCGTATTTCCAGATACGTCTGTGATAGTGATCGGAATGCTTTGCATCCCTATTGTCCCATGAAATACTCCTTTTTTAACGTCTTGATAATAACGGTTTTTTGTGAAATGAAGTCTGAATTTTTTCTCTGTTTTCGCTGCATTCGGTGCGGAGAAAATTGTGCCTCTTTTCAATTCTTCGACAGTAGCACCCTTTATGGCAAGACCTACTCTACATCCTGCAGTCGCACTATCAAAATTCCTATCTTGCATTTGTATAGAGCGGATTATTACTTCTTTATTTGCAGGTAAAAGAACCATTGTATCATGAGTATGGATAGTTCCTTGTTTCACAAAACCAAGTATTACCTCTCCGATGCCTTTCACAGTAAAGGAATGATCAATTAGTACTATCGCAGGGGAGGATACATCCCGTTCAGGGTTCATTTTTCCAAGAATTTCTATTATTTTAGTAGTATTCCTATCAATGATTGTAAAATGTTCAAGTGATGTATTTTTAATCATATTTTGAAGATGAGTAACATCTGAGTATTGTGGAAGGAGGAGTATTCCTTCTGTAATCTCCGCTGAATCAAGGAGCAATATTGTTTCGCCTACTTCGGGTGTGATCTGTTCGCAATTGATAATCGCTGCATCAATTGATGAAAGAATCTGGGTTTTGGAGGTAAGCTTGTTTTCAAAAGGAGACATAAAAGTATAGATACAATCATCGGTTTTCTTATTAAACATGAGTATATCGCTTTCTGTGCCTTTTTTGCCAAGTTCTCTCCCTAATTTGTCGTCATGAAATATTCCGATTGCTACGTGTTTCATCACCCCTGCAATAAAATATATCAGATAAAGCTATCTGTATTACCCCTGGGAGAGGTTTTTGGGAGTGTCCTGCGAAAAATTGCGTTTCGGTTGATCAAGGCAGCCGTCCCAACTCGAAGATTAAAAATCTTTTTATAGAGCGAGGTGATATAAATAAATAGAATGGAGGAAAAGAACAACGAAAAAAATAGCACTAGTCATTGTTAGTATACTATTGGTGACTGTTTTTTCAAATACTCTTGTGGCTAAAAGAGGAGAGAACTCTCAATCATCTACGACAGGTTTTGAAGTTTTGGATAGTATACAACTTGATGATTTGAAAGGTGGTTTTGGGGTCAGGGTTGTCATTAGAAATACTGGAAAAATAGGTATATCTGATCTCACATGGTCTATCGATTTTGGAAACGTAGCGAAAATTGGGAATTATTCATCTGGAACGATCTCAATGCTTTCTGGTTTTGATACGGTTGTTATTCGGAGTGGTTTTGTGTTTGGCATTGGTTTTGGGGCTGTCACCGTTGTTGCCAATGAATTTTCCATTGTACAGAATTATGTGATGTTTGGCCCATTCGTATTTCTGAGAAAGGGTACAGGTAATCAAATAAAAAATCATGATATGATCGTGTATTATCGAGTTGGAGATCAGAAAACACTGGATCCTGCGGATGCCTATGATTCTGAGTCTACCGATCTGATTTCTCAGATCTATGATACGCTGGTCACGTTTCAGGGGAATGATACACACACGTTTTCTCCGTGTCTTGCGACAGACTGGACCGTATCAGATGACTCATTGACGTATACATTTCATTTACGCCCTAATGTGAAATTTTCCAATGGAAATAATTGTACTGCTGAGGATGTGAAATATTCTCTTGATCGCGTGTTACTGATGGGTGCACCGGAATCTGGGGTGGACTGGATTCTTGACCAATGTATGGATACGGATAGCACCGCGGTTCTCGATGACCATACGATTCAAATAACACTCACGGAACCATATGGTGGATTTTTAGCGATTTTAGCAGTTACAGTAGCCGCGATTGTTGATAAAGACTACGTGGAGGCAAACGGGGGTGTTGTCCCAGGAGAAACAAACATCTGGATGAAGGAACACCCGATAGGAACCGGTCCATATATGGTGAAGAGTGCAGAGAATACCTCTGAGATTCTCCTTACAAAAAATCCCTTGTATTGGGGTGGGTGGGATGGAAACCATATTGAGAAAGTATTCTTCAAAACAACCCCCGAACTTGGAGAAAGAATTTCTGCTCTTCTCTCAGGGGCTGCTGATTTTACGTATATTCCTTATGGAACCCTTTACGATGTCATTGGTGAAGAAGGAATTGTTGTACAACCCTTCGATAGTTACGATGTTTCACTTCTTGCAATCAACACGAAAGCGAGTAACAATGAGTTTTTAGCAGATGGCCAGGTACGAAAAGCGTTCAGTTTTACGTTCGACTACAATACAACGATTGAGACCGCCTGGGATGGATA
>JAFNFT010000085.1:6538-36331 GCA_017885605.1 Methanobacteriota archaeon
GTAAATGGAACGCTCTATCGGTTTAATGGTACCACCATGCGACTTTTCTATAACGTAGGGAATTCAATGCGGGAAAAAATGGCGGTCATATTCCGAGATGCACTGGAGGATATCGGTATTCGTTCATCGGTTATTGCAGAAGACTGGCCATCGCTTCTGCATCGGATCTATACGACCGGTGATTGGGATATGGTGTTTGTCGGATGGGGGCCAGATTATAATGATCCTGATACTTACATCGGGTCTTTCATTGGCTCCGCTGATATCGGACAAGATACCTATAGCACCGGATATCAGAACGAAACCGTTGACGAGAAGATATTAGAGGCAAAATACTCCGCAGATCCTGCCGTACGAGCAGCTGCGTATACAGCCGCATTCGACATCTATATACAAGAACCACCCTATATTTTCTTAGTACAGCAACAATACATTCGTCCCATGAGAGACTGGATAATGAATTATAGGTATAATCCTGCACCAGGCTTAAGTTGGAATTTCTATGATTATTTTAAAGGCGGGTTAGACGACACGGTCTTTTCTTAACCGTTTCATTTCAGGAAGATAGCAAGATCATAAGGGAGAAATCCTCCCCTGTTTCCTTATTCTTGAGTGAACAAAACTTCACCAATAATCGTATAAACCAACCTATCGTTTCATGAATGAAAATGGGACCTACAGAGGAAAAAAAGAATGGTATCTTCTTTACTTTTTTAACGGGATTTATTAGAATCCGCGGGGTCGTTACTTGGTTAGCGATTTCTTTTTTTGGGTTTCTTTTAGGAATCTCTTCCTTGGATATAACGAGCTACATGATATCTTTATTTTTTTTCGTGGTTTCTACATTTTTCATCCTTGCTTTTACGTTTGCTATTAATAACTATTACGATATCGACACCGATAAAGAAAATCCACGAAGAGCTCATCTGAATGCAATGGCATCTGGAAAAATATCAAAACAAACTGGAATGGTGTTAAATATCATCTTCATTGTCATTCCCTTGGTTCTGTCTCTTTTCTTTACAGTAGAGGTTTTTGTGTTTTGTGCGTTCTTGATTTTTTGGATGTGGGCGTATTCCGCTCCTCCCCTCCGATTGAAAGGGCGAGCGGGATTGGATATCCTTTGGCATTTCATTGCATTTTTCGCTTTAGTACTCTGGGGTTCTTATCTTGCGGGCAGCGTCTCCGTGATCAATATTTTAGTCGCGGTATCGTTAGGTATTTTTGGTTGTTTTGCGCAAATTGACAATCATATCCAGGATTATCCTTTTGATAAAGCAAGTGGGTCAAAGACATTTGCGGTTAGGATAGGAATACACAAAGCATCTGTCGCCCTAAAATTATCATTCATAATCTACATATTGTTTCTTATTCCGTTGATCGTTCTTTTTTCTTTTTACTCATATCTCACTATTCTCATTGTATGCGGAGGAATTGTTGCAAGTTTATTACTAATAAAAATAAAAAAGAGTACATTAGCACCTTCTCTGTATTACGTTATAAATTTTTTTGGTGGGTCAGTCTATGTAAGTTGTCTCATCTATCATATCAGTAGCATAATCTAACAATAAACGATGAAAAAGAAAAAATTCATGTGCTTTTTGATTCATAATTCCAACTTTTTAAAGAAGCAAAGTCTACATATACCAACATGCTCATACTCCCAGCTACACACCTATGGATTGGAAAAAATTACTCCCCGTTGTTGGCATTCTCCTCCTCATCTATGTCCTCTGGAGATTTAACGTTGAGAAAATCCTTGCAGTGTTCTCCACTATTGATCCTTTCTACGCAGCCCTCTGTTTTCTGAGTATGCCTCTGTTCCTTATTGTGATCACCTTTGAATGGCAATTGATTTTAAAGCAACAGAATATCCATGTCAGCTTCACCTACTCCCTGAAAAACAATCTCATCGGGTATTTCTACGGCTTCATCACCCCTGGCGGCTTTGGGAACTATCTGCGCTCTCTCTATCTCAAACAGGAAAGCAACACACCGCTCCCCAAATGCATCTCGAACATCATCACCTTTAACACTGTTGATCTCATCACGCTTTTCATCTTCAGCTCAATTGGCGGACTGTTCCTCCTAGGACAGTTTCCGTATCTGTTCATCCTCAGCATTTTCCTTCTTGTTAGTCTTACCGCGATTTTTGTCTTTTTCCTCAGGCAAAAAAAATCAAAACAACTCTTCGAAAAACTCATCAAGACACAAATCTTCCAAACCATTCAGCGTTATATGGATGACCCTATCGAGACTTTCTATGAAGACCTCCCCAGCTTCAAAAACCTCCGCCTCCCCTTCCTCATTTCTTTTATTGGTTGGTTTGTCTTTTTTTCTGAATTGTATCTCATCGCACAACTTTTTGGCATTCATGTGCCGTACCTCACCTTGTTCTTTATGTTAGCGATCGCAGCGACCATTGCAGCCGTCCCAGTTTCTCTCTCCGGTCTTGGGATACGGGATGCTGCTCTTGTTGGCCTTCTCTCCCTTTATAATGTTTCACCAGAAAACAGCATTAGCTTTACCCTGTTCTGGTTCACGGTCTTCTGGGTCACCCCTAGCATTATCGGTGCTTTCATCACACTCTTCGAACATAAGAAACTACCTACGAAACCAAAAATCGCTTCATCATGATTCATTCTCGATAATGCGAAGTCTATTTATATTAGAAAATCCTATTAATTTCTCAAAGGAGGCTACTCATATTTCAACGAAGGTTGATTCATCGGTAAAAATATTTGTTGTATTGTGTGTTTCATTTTCTCTGCTAATTCCAGGAGTCTTAGGGGCAACGAGCGTATTTCATAACACCCGAACCTCTGAGCAAAACATGGTGTCAAAGATATCAAGAGAAATCGAAATCCCACCAGCATCTGATTATTTCATCCAATTTAATGCACAAAACCTCACATTGAAAGGACAGGATATCGAACCATCGACGAACGGATCGTCCGAGACGGTGATCTCAGCAATCGCGAAATCACCTCGGTGGATTCAACAGAGGCTGGCGAGTCAATTTCATAATCTTAGCGACCCGGAAAGCTATGCAAACGTCCTTCTCAACTCCAGCAAACAGTATACGGATGAGATTGCGTTTTCCATTGCCTGTTGCCCTATAGGGCGGGTTCCTTCCGCATTGCTTCTGAAAGAAAACGCAGAATCATTATACGAACATGACCAATGGATTCACTATGCAGATATCATCGACTATGATGACGGGATGGGGAACTACTCTTCCACGATCCGATACAGGGTCCTTGAAAACGGAACCGAGAGATATTTTACGCTTCCATCTGAGATCTATTACTGGAATGTGGTGCACCCGAAGATAACAAATGAGGAAATCGACGCGGTGTACGGACCAGTGTGGCGAGACTATCTCTTCGAACACAATGATCTTGGGTATCCCTTGCTCAAAGAAAAACTCTCAACAATTCAATATCTCTGGGACTGCCAGTCGTACTATCAACCAGGGGGACGACTGTGGAGTGTCTGTATCAACCAGCATCCCACGGCAATTGAGGCGATCAGTTACTGGATCGGAAAAACAGTTCCCAACCCTGCGACTGGAGATAGACCTAGCCAAGCCTCTGTGATCGCCCATGAGCATAACGGCTGGTGCGGAGAGCTCCAAAAGATAGCGATTGCCGCGCAACGAGCAGCACTCATCCCTTCCATAAGCGCCTCGAATGTTGGTGAGGATCATGTTTGGCGGGAGTTCTATGAACGAGGCTGGCATGAGAACGACAACTGGTGGAGCGACACCGGTGGCGCGGTGGACGAACCTGATGCATACGCCTATGGATGGGGCAAAAACATGTCAGCGATCTACCAATGGCAAGGTGATGGCACCATCATAGAAGACACCCCACGGTACATTCATGAGGAAGACCGTATTACCGTAGATTTTGCAGTCAAAGACCTCTTTTTACAACCGGTTGACGGAGCCCGTGTCATTGTCCTGGTGAAGGGGCCGAAGGATATCACGTTTTACACGAATCTCATCTTAGAAAAACTACAAAACCTCTGGGATAGACTCCCTGAGATTCTCAAAGGAAAACTTTTCTCTCTGCTCTTTAGCAAGATCGAAGAACGAATCAACAAAATCCCTGATAGCATCAACGGGGTGACCATCACAACGTGGAACTATACCGATTCTGAGGGACGATGCAGTTTTGAGTTGGGGAAGAACCTTGATTATCTTTTTTTAATCCAAGAGGGGAATCTGAAAAAACCCTGGCAGCTCGCAGGACATAATACCCTGCGCAGTCTCAAGACAGGGGCGGATAAATCATTCAACATTATACTGCTCGATGCCTCTCACAAGCCCCAGAAGCTGACCCATCAGGAGATGCCCTCGGGTGACTATCAATTTCATCTAACGATTACCAGCAGCGGGTATCAATTAGAGAAGCATTTCACCACCGGGGGAGTCGGCAGACATGGATCTCATGTGAACATTGATTGTTTTTTTGTTGATTCGGAAAACTTCCAGCGATACAAACAGGGCGAGTCATTTATCTGTTATAATTATTGGAACGGGAAGGATGTGACTCTGTCTGTCTCAGCGCAAAATCAAGACTGGTATCTTATCTTCAGAAATTACGGTCGCCAAACTCATGTCCTTGTTGATTTCTCTGTGGATGTTTCTGTTCAGACCACGAACGACCGGGTGCAGATCGTCACTCCGGATACCTCACTTTTTGAGACCCCTCTCTCTGATGTTGGTGATATGGTTCTTCTCTCTGGAATTGCGACAACAGATGTGGTGTATCTCTCCTTTGATCATGAGCCTCCTGTTATCGAGCTTTCCCCTACGAACGGGGAATGGTTCTATGCGTGGAATACCTCCGGAGCGACCCTTGGCACTCATCTGATCACGGTTTCGGGTGCAGGGAACATATCAGACGAGAGGTCCATTCAGTTAGTAGATGGGTGTCCTCCTTCTCTTTCGATTGACACCCCAGCGGATGGCGTGATTCTTGAACAAGGGACACTACTCAGCATCACCGGCCATAGTTCAGATAATGTCGCTGTTGACCATGTCGAGGTCACCCTGAATAACTACACCGTAACAGCAGGTGGCCTATCCAACTGGCTTGTCCTCTGGGATACGACAGGAATGCCCCTAGGTGATCATCTCCTCACCGTCAGAGCAAGAGACACCCAAGGTCTGATTTCAACCCAAACACGCTGGATTGTCCTAAATGAAAGTGGTCATACCTGGGGCCCGCAGATTCATAGCTGTTCGTATAGCCCTGCGAATCCCACTAACACCAGCAACATGATTATCTATGCAAACGTGACATCGACAGGACCATTTGCCATTCGTAATATCATTCTTTACTGTTATAATGGAACCGATACCGTATCCTATGAGATGTATCGGTATGGTGACTATCCGATTCAAAGTCGCCATGAGGAAGACCCGTTATTCAATCAATCAAATGCTCCTCTTTATGGTGTTGAACTCGGTCAGTTCTCCTCTGGCCAGTCCATTGGATACTGGATCGTCGCAGTCGACACCGCCCAAAATAAGATACAATCAGAGGGAGACTCGTTTACCATCGTGTAACGTCGGAGGTGCGATGGATCAGGCTGATTGGAAAAAAATACGACGACTCCGTCAGTTCTATTCGCAAGGAAAGAAGACGACACTTGCATATGCCCCATGGGTTGCAACATTTTTCTGGGATTTTTCTGCAAAGAAACAACTCACTGACTTCCTTCAACCACACATCGAACGACATAGTTCGATTACTTCAGTGTCTTCTTCACATCCAGTGTTACAGGAACACACCCCGATTCATCTTCCGTATCTCTATCGGCATGACGTCTCTTTCGAGGATGGTTCACTTTGCGTACTCTTTCAAAAATTTAATTTCTCTAGGGATTTCACCTCGCTGTTCACCTCATTAACCTGGGCGTATCTCGCGCTGCTGTCCACTACGTTTCGGAGGCGCCATCGTCGATACGAAAAGAATCTCGGTCGCTCTCTATCACTGGTTCATCCGCATCCGCGATCACTATGGGAAAACTATACATCGTTTCTTTCTACATTTGGTTCTTCATGGAAAGCGAAGGAGACCACGTTCCTTGGTCCGACATGGGTGGTGCTGACAGATGTCACCGCAGTCACCCTCGCAGTACCTGGTAACAACCAGGTGGTAGGATCCTCGTTGTATTCTCATCTTGTGAATACGATTCAACGCAATCGTTTTCAGAAAAAGCAGTTTGAAACCTTAGGGAAATCAGTGGGAAAGATGATTCGATCCTGTTATATACAGAAGGTTACGTTCATCGATGTTGGCCTTGGGAATTATATCCTTGATTCAGAGGGTGTGGTCCGGTTCATTGACGGTGAGTTATTTCAAGTATTTCCTGAGGGTGTTCCTTTGCATTATAAGGCACTTGAGCTGGTGTTATTCATAGAGGATTTATACATTGAGACGGTACGTGACTATTGTAGAACCATCAATTCCAAGGATTCCGATGTGATACGTAAGTACCAGCAAGGCTTGCTTGTGTTTTTTTCCTCGTTTCTCAAGGAGCTTGATTTATCTAATGATGAACTGGTATTGGCTCAGGGGATGTACCATGATTGGTCGACGAAGGTAGGCACGTTCTTTTTTACGGTGTTTCTCTCATTGCATTGGGACGCCCGAGTAATGTCTTCTTTTCGGTTGTTGCTAAAAGAGGACCTTGAAAAAATACTACAGAAACATATATCCAGTTGAATTCGCATGTTTAAAAACTTTTAAAAGAGGATGCGACATCCCAGATACTAATTACTTATTGTGGGGAATGAAATATGAGTCCAATAGATAAACCAAGGAAGCGGGTAGATAATCCACCTCAAAGACTGCAAAAATCATCTCGGAAATGGATGTATCTTGCTCTAGCAATCATTGTTATTGTAGTCGCTATCGTCGCAGTCGTGGTATCCCAGAATCTCTTGAATCCAAAAAACGACAACACCCCTAAAGAAAACCCTATCGCACTCTTTGATACAAGCTTCGGAACGTTTAAGGTAGAATTATACCAAGATAAAATGCCGCAAACCGTCAATAATTTTGTAAAACTAGTCAACGATGGATTTTACAATGGGTTAATTTTCCATCGAATAGGTCAAGGGTTCATGATCCAAGGCGGAGGGTATTATACAAATGGGACACGAAAAACCAGTCCCTATGGGAACATCCCGTTTGAGACCAGCGATGTATTACATGTCGATGGCGCGATTTCTATGGCAAGCACCGGGGCAAAAGTCGGAGGAGCCGCGGAGTTTTTCATTTGCGATGGAGCCCAGACGTTCCTTGATGGGAACTATGCTGCTTTTGGGGTAGTGATCGAAGGTCTTGATGTCGTACAGACAATCGCAGCACAGCCTCACCCGGATGGCGGTGATGGGACCGGGAAACCAACCACAGATATCATCATCAATAACATAATCATTTTAAGCTGATAACCAGGAGCTGAGCAGAAATGGGTAACAGAAAAGCGATTTTTGAGACAAACAAAGGGAATTTTACTCTTGAGTTATATGAAGATAAAGTACCGCTTACCACAGGGAATTTCATTAAACTGGTGAACCAAGGATTCTACAATGGCTTGATTTTCCATCGGGTGATCCCGCAGTTCATGATCCAAGGTGGATGTCCGGAGGGAACTGGTACAGGTGGTCCTGGGTACTCGATTAAGGATGAGTTTCATAAAGATCTGAGTAACGTACGAGGGACGATTGCGATGGCGAACCGTGGACCGAACACTGGTGGGAGTCAATGGTTTATCAATATCGTGGATAACTGTTACCTTGACTATGATAAGAAACCGTATACGAGTGCACATCCCGTGTTTGGAAAGGTTGTCGAAGGGATTGACATCGTTGATGCTATCTCCCAGGTGAAAACCGGTAGGAACGACAAACCAGTTCAGGGTGTTATCATTAAAAAAATTACGATCGTATAAAGACATGATGTGGTATCTATGGCCGTTCTTTCTGATGTCGATATCGAGCAAGCACTTGAAAGCAATGATTTAGGTATTGAGCCGTTCATCCAAAAGAATCTGACGCCCAATGGATATGATCTTTCCATTGATGAAGTCTATCTCCGTACCACCGATGAACATATCAAGGAAGGTGTCGCAGTAATCCCACCACTGACTTGGTTTGCCATCAGCACAAAAGAGTTTGTCAAAATGGGATCACAGATAACTTCTCAGTTATGGATTCGTTCCAGTTACGCCCGAAAAGGGATCATGGCGAGCTTCGGGAAGGTCGATGCTGGGTTTCATGGGACGCTTACCTTTGGGTGTTTTAATGCCAGTGATAAACAAGTGGAGATCCCGATTGGGGACCGGTTTTGTCAAATTGTCTTTGAACATCTTGAACAAACACCGAAAGCATTGTATCATGAACGGTCCGGGACGTATCAGAACCAGCGTGGTGTGACGTTAAAGCGATAATTTCTCTTCGATAAAAAGATATATATTTATATATGACTGGTGATTAGATACTATAAAAATAAGAGAAATTTAGTTAGCACGTTTTTAACTTATGTTTTTGTAATAATGATTAGCACCTTGTTGATGAGGTCCAAGGGTTCAAATCCCTTTCCCTGCGTAATTTCCAGTATATTTAGAAACAAATAAGCTACTGTACTCAAATTTAAATGAATTTATAAAAAATCAATTTATGGCGAGCGTTGTGTTATTACAAGTTCTCCGTGTTTAATACCTTTTAATGCTTTTATTGTATCAGCAAGTTTTTGGATATTTTGTGCTTTACCGCTCAGTACTAAGACTTCCAGGCACGTATTATGATCGATATGAATATGGGTTGTGGTCAGTATTTCTTGATAATGATCATGTTGAATTTCAAGGAGTCGATCTACGAGCGGACCCGTATGGTGATCATAAATCATTGTTAATGTTCCGATGACTTCCGCAGAGGGGTTTTTTACATGTTCACTAATGAGATGTTCTCTGATGATATCGCGTATTGCTTCAGAACGATTTGTATACCTTTTCTTTTTCATCATTCGGTCAAATTTTTCTAAAAGATCAGGTTCTATTGAGACGCCGAACCTTGTTATTTTTTCCATGGTAGCACATCCTATTGATAATCGTAGCACGATTATATATTTTTTGTTACCCTAAAGTTTTTAAGGGAGAAATCGTTGTCGTGATACGAAAATAAAAAAGTTGTTACTCCGGGGTTACATTATATGTGGTTAATAACATCGTTTATTGCAGCGGTGGCAGTGACTGCAGTATGGATCTTTGCCCCGAAGAAATATCAGTTAGGTTTTTTAGGTTTAATGTTGTGGGGCTTATCAAGTATGATATTAGTCGACCATATTATGGGATATGACGGGGGAGCGTTCGTTGAGATGGAGACCAATGGACTTATTCCTAATGGAGTTGTATTGGGAATCACAATGCTACTACCTCTGTTCATGATATGGGAGATTTCGCTCATACGTTTAAAATTAAAAGGAAAAATAACTACGAGGTGAAAAAAAAATGGCATGCTTTATTGTGCCAATGTCATTGGCACTAGGAATAGGAGCAATACGAAAGAAAATACCCGCATCATTCCACATCAACTGGCTCATCATGCTGCTTGGTGGAGGAGTAGCTGCACTAACGTTGGAGCATATTGCGCATCAAGAAGTTGTGCTTTACCCACCATTCCTAACTGCGATGAGTAGCCCAGCAGATACCTCAGTGATGCTTTATGAGATGGCCACAATAGGCTCTGCAATGCTTATCGCGTGTGTCGTTATCTGGGTTGCAATGGTGGTATATGTCTCCAGAGTGGAAGATGGTAAATCAAAATTGAAACACAACCGTGTGACACCAGAATAATAATAAACATTAAAAAGTTCAAATCTGCGAGACAACTCCTCTACTATACTCGTAAATTCGTATTCCCATCCAGACAAGAGCATTATTCATATTACGATTAAATCCCACAATGGTTATGAGATTTACACTTTAAGTTGAAGTCTCTTCCCCCGCATGCAAAAACACAACCTTAGAAACGACTGTTTTTTGTATGAAACGAAGACAACCTGATTAACAATAATTATATATATTTTTATATACTTTTTTTGTGTTTTACTCTTATAAAAAAGAAAAAAAGAATGGTGATTATACCAATTCTAAAAGATATCTCAGGAAAGGAAACGCCTGTGGGAATCGCTCGAAAAACCATTTAAAGAAAGGCGGAACCGGCCTGTCGTAAGAGAAAGGTATCTTCACAGAAAGCGTTCCCCAGTCGCTCTCTGCACCCTTGGTATCTTTGGCTTTCACTTTAACAGAAAACGTTCCTTTCTCGCTCCAGTTATGAGACGCTGATTCTTCTACACCAGAACCGTATGGTCCAAGCCATCCGCTCGTCGTGTTATCTCCCCAGTCGATGTAATAGAAGACATTATCCAAATCAGGGTCTGTGGCAACAATCGTATATTTATACTGATGGAGAGGTTTTCCTTTTGGAGGTCCCCGAATATCAGGAGTAGTCGGAGGAGTATTGGTCCCACTAATCAACGCCCAGGTCGTATCCGTAATGGTGAGGTCATCTGCGTCGGTGACCGATAACACCACGGTGTAGTTCCCCTCATCGGAATAGCTATGTGTTGGGTTTTGAACAAAGGAGGTATTACTATCACCAAAATCCCAATGATAATCATATGGGGGATTCCCATTTTCCGCAGTCCCCGTAAACTGAATCATTTGACCTGGTAACCCATAGTACGGACCATGCACATCGACATCAAAACCCAGGATAGTAAAATCAGATCCAGATATCGCAGAAACACTTGATTGTGATGTGGTCACCACGACCTTGATCCGACAATTGTCAGAACCACTTGCACCGATCAACCATTGATAACACCCATTATTAGGCATATCGGTCGCAAGCGGCTCCCAGGGACCAGCAGCACTATGACGCGAGAGGAGGATATCGACCGTAGACTCGCCCTGAGATGCAGGAACTGCAGAGAGCCAGCGGATATTTCGAATCGATCCGCTTCTAAATGTTTCCCCACCATGCGGTGATTGAACCAGAGCAGAAAGGCTTGTTGGTTCAAGCCAGGGAGAAAAAGCTTTCAATAAATTGACATACACATACCCACTCCCTTGTTCAGCCTGTATCACAACATCCTCACGACCATCATGGTCAAAATCCCCATCCACAAGAAAAGCAGAGAAATAGCCAGAAGAAGGCATGGAAAACGTCCCGTCAAGAACCCAGTTCCCGTCTCCATCACCGAGATAGGCGTACCCGGTTGGACCGACATACCCGACGATATCAAGAAATTCATCACCGTCAATATCACCAAATTGAGGATAATACTCACCAGCTGTCGGAAGACCATTAGATGCTGAATCCCAATCATTATTTTCCACATCATAGATATAACAGCGAAGCCCAGTCGAACCACTCCCTACAGCAAGGTCATCCCATCCATCGTTGTTCATATCACCGCAATCCAGACCGTTCCATAACCCACCAGGAAGACCAGTTTGTGTCATCGTAAAATTGAATGTCCCATCACCAAAAAAGACATGGGTCCCATCACGGTTCCCAGCAAAATCCGGAAATCCATCTGCATTAAAATCAGCGATTTCTAGCATATTATTGTTATTAGCATCCGATAACACCCAAACCTGGGTCCATGTTCCATCACCATGATTTTGATACACATGATACCCTTGACCATAACCAAAGGATTGAGAAATAAGATCAAGAAGACCATTACAATCAAAATCAGCAAGAGCACATTCAAACATCCCCCAAGTTTCACCACCTGTTCCTAGACCTGTCGCCCATGGAATCCAATTTGAAGCGGTCCCATCACCTAACGCCGCCCCTATTAATGTATCACCAAAGCCTGAACCCGGGGTCGCATAGTCATGATGGATACCCCATACCACATCAAGATACCCATCCAAGTTGAGATCACCTGCCTCGATGCCGCCATACCCGAAATCACCGACTTGGATGACTGACCAGGCTCCCGTCCCATCACCGAGCCACACCATGATCCCATGTTCTTGAGTGTTGACATAGGGAGACCCATGATCACCCACAGAGATAACATCTAAATTTCCATCGTTGTTCATATCAGCAAGTTCGTACTCAGTATTCCCTCCCTCTTTTGCTGGAGTTTGAAGACCAGAAGATTTCTCAACAAAGGTAATCGTTCTCGAGGGTGATGTTGTCTCTTTTTGTTGTATAATATTGCTACCAGTAAATGAAGTCGTAGTCGAAAACATTACGATAGCGATAAGAAGAAATATCATACACCTTTGAATTTTTTTATTGTTCATTATTAATATCCCCAATTCTAAAATAAAGCCATGTACGTATTTAAATTTTGTCTTATATAATTATTTTTTACTCAGGTTGTGTAGGAATCATTCATTGAGGAGTGCGGCTTCAAAAATACCAACAAAAAGAGACGGTAACAAGAATCCAAAACGATAATTCTTGGCGATTACAATCGGTACTCTGTAATACACAATGGAATCTGATGGAACAATAATCAAGAAATTTGTATCAATGATACGAAGATCGTCTGTCTCGCTCTGATGATTAGATGACCCGATAATGAGAGATTTTTTCAGTTCGACAATCTGGATAGCAAAGGGATCTGAATTACTCTCTTCGCCATAAGAATTTTTTGCTTTCACTTGAATCAAATAAGTTCCTGCGTTATCCCCTGCATGAGAGAAAGTCACATATTCACCTGAGTCATATGGACCAAGCCATCCGGTAGAATCCCCATCTCCCCAATCCCATAGGTAATAGAATTGATCTGCTTCTGGATCTGTTATAACGACCGTGAAGTTGTATACTACTCCCGCTCTTCCAACAACCGGGCCATTGATGATTGGTTTCTCTGGTGGTTGATTGATGATGTCCACGATCTTTGATTTCCGTCCCGTGAACCCTGTATCATCCGTGACCCGTAAAGTAATAGTATAGCTTCCAGGGAACGTCCATGAATGCATTGCGGTCGGAGTATCATATGCTTCCTCATACACGCTGTCATCATTCCAATCCCATTCATAAAGGGTGATGTATCCATCGAAATCGTAACTCGCCGAGGCATTAAAACGGACAGTTTCCCCAGGATACGGATTCGGTGGCTCCCAAGTGAATTGAGCATATGGATATTGAACCGCAGTTCCATAGGGGATAGCAAAAGCATCGATTCCCACCCCATATTGTAGGGTTCCGACGATGGTGCAGGAACCCGTTTGGGTATCGCACGTCAGTAAAGCTGAAGGGCTCCCGTCGTTAAAATATCCGGCGATATACAGGATATTATTGTCCCGGTCATAAGCAGGGTCTTGTGCGTATAGGAAACCATATCCCATAGATCCAATGGCAGTGGCTACACCAGTACTTTTGTTTATGGAGTACAGGGTGCTCTCGCCGGTCCAGAGCACATCATAACCATAGATGTTGCCATCGTTATCACAGGCGATACCAACGATGGTATTTGCTGTTCCATGTGAACCGATATAGGTTGTCGCCCCTGTGAGAATGTCCATTGTGTATAAACTCCCAGCGCTCGAGACATACCAGGTTGCTGTGGTTGTATCAAAGCATAATCCGTTCCCTGAGATAGTGGAAGCAATAAAAACCAGGGAACCACCGAGTGGCAATAGATAGAGACCTCCCTCATAAGCAATTAAATACATGTTCCCATTAGGATCAAAATCCGCAGAGGCGAAATCACTCCAACCGTCCTCGGAAAATGAGATATTCCCTGGGTCGTCCAAATAGAATTCAATAAATCCGCTATGCTCACCATAAGCCCAGCCAAACGCAATATGGCCCGGAACCAATAAATCTTGTGGTTTTATTGTGATATTATCATTGCTCTTATTCGTCTGTGCCGTAGAGACTATAGTTGGTACCATGAACAAGATAATGATGACACAGGCCAAGGATTTTCTTTCCAAATGATATATCCTCCCTCAAGATTTCTTGCTAATCATTCACACGCGAAATTATATGGATGAAGTAGTTAAAATAGTTTTTCCTCTTCTCTAGAACATATGATTCTTTTTTGTTCTATTCAGGTAGAATTGACATCTAAATTTTTATTAGAGAAATTTACGTATCTAACATCAGTCGATTCTATAAATCTGTATATGCACCTGCGTATGTAACTACATATACCGAAAGAATGACTTATTTTTTGTAATGGTTATAGTTTCTTCGCAAGATTTCTCCCGTAATCAACACAGGATTTCCTTCCTGCTTCATCTGGGTTCCACAGCAGTTTCAACCCATCATCAACGACGGTGAACCCAGCTGCTTTCAGATGATCGGTGATGAGACGAACCGACTCCCCGCTCCATCCGTAGCAGCCAAACGCTGCTGCTTTTTTCTCTTTAAAACCTAAACCCCGGATCTCGTCAAGCAAAGAGGCAATCGCCGTAAGGACCCCTTTATTAATGGTAGGTGAACCGACCAAGATTGTCTTGGATTTAAAAATTTCAGTTATGGCATCGTTCTTATCGCTCCGTCCGATGTTGATGAGTTTAACAGTCACGGTCTTGTCAGTCTGAACAATTCCTTTCGCGATCTGCTCAGCCATGACCCGCGTCCCGCTCCACATCGTGTCATACAGAATCGTGATCTGATTTTCCTTGTACTTATTTGCCCATTTCAGATAGGTTTCGATAATCTGCTTTGGGTTATCTCGCCAAATTACCCCATGACTTGTGCAAATAATATCAACAGGGAGATTTAACGATAAAACTTCATTGATTTTCTTCTCAACCAGTGCACTGAACGGGGTAAGAATATTCGCATAATACTTCAGTGCTTCATACATCAGCTCTGACTGATTAACCGTATCATTGAACATGGATTCTGATGCAAGATGTTGCCCGAACGCATCATTGCTAAAGAGGATGTTATCACCAGTAAGGTAACAGAACATCGAGTCAGGCCAATGCAGCATCGGTGCCTCGATGAATACTAGTTCTTTTTTACCAAGGCTGAGTCGATCACCGGTTTTCACGACCTTGAAATCCCAGTCCTCATGATACTGACCCTTTAAGGATTTCACCCCATTCGTTGTACAATACACCGGTGTATTTGGGATCTGCCTCATCAGCTCAGGTAGCGCACCACTATGATCGGTCTCCCCATGGTTCGCAATGACATAATCAATCTTTTTCAGGTCAATTTCAGTAGAAAGATTTTTAACAAACTCCTTTGCAAACGGGCCCCACACCGTATCAATAAGAGCAACTTTTTCCTCCTTGATGAGATAAGAGTTATAGGTTGAGCCCCGATACGTGGACAGCTCATTGCCATGGAACTTCCGAAGCTCCCAATCGATTTTCCCGACCCATGAGACGTTATTTTTCACTGATATGTTCATATGAAAACCTCCACCGAGATAGATTTCTTACAATCCTCAATGGTTCTTAAAAATTTCCATAGAACTTGAACATGATAGCTTGATTCATTCTCTGCAAATGAACAGATTAATCAGATAATTCGTATGAATTTAAATAGCAGTTGGATTATCTCGAATGACCCGAGGGAGTATCATGGAGATTGTCCCAGGAATACATGTAATCGAAGGCATTTCCGCTCATTGCTATCTCGTGGATGGTCCTGAATTGACCCTCATCGACACTGGCATGCCGCGGAAAACACAGAAGATCCTTCGATATATCACCGGTACCCTTCAGAGAACCCCAACGGATCTGAAAACAATTCTTCTAACGCATTGCGATATCGATCATATCGGAAACGCTCGGGAGCTACGCAGCATCACTGGTGCGAGTATCGCTGCCCATCCCCAAGACGCTGACATCATCGCCGGCAAAAAAACACGACAGACTCCACAAAGAGTAATGAGCATACTCTTCAAATTACTCGGATTATTTCTCCAAGTAAAATCATTCCCTGTTGATGAAATAATCAACAATGGTGACACCATCGCTGGCCTGACCGTCCTTCATCTACCGGGTCATACCCCTGGTAGCATTGCACTGTATGATCCCAAACGAAAGGTCCTATTCATTGGTGATACGCTTGGGTGTAAGGATGGGATCGTCCAAAGTCCGCCAAAAAGCGTCACGTGGGACATGGAAAAAGTCTATCAATCCATTGAAAAACTCCAAACCCTTGATTTTACGGTGATGCTTAGCGGCCATGGGGAACCATTAACATCTGACGCCTCCGTGAAGGTCCGACAGTTCATTACCAAAATACATGAAAACAGAACAACACGGTGATTGTGAAAAACATGCATATCATAGAGACAAAAAATTTGACAAAAAAATTCGAAAAAATGACTGCGGTCGACAACCTGAACCTCCAGATTAACGAAGGGGAAATCTTCGGTTTGCTTGGACCCAATGGAGCAGGAAAAACAACGACGCTTCTGATGCTGGTGACGTTAAAGCCTCCCACATCCGGGACAGCAACCATCAATGGATTTGATATCGTCAAACAAGCGGACAAGGTCAGAAAATCCATCGGTATCGTGTTCCAGGACCCCAGCTCCGATGAGATACTCACCGGATATGAGAATCTGAAGCTCCATGGTTGGTTATACGACATGCCAAATGACCTCCTAGAGGACCGTATCAAAGAGGTTCTCGAACTTGTTGAGCTCACCGATCGAAAAAACGATCGGATGAAAAAATACTCTGGCGGGATGAGACGACGGCTCGAACTTGCGCGAGGATTGATGCATCACCCGAAGATACTTTTCTTAGATGAACCGACCCTAGGTCTAGACCCACAATCACGGGAACATATCTGGAAATATATCGAGAACCTTGCGAAAGAAAAAAACATGACGATTATCATCACGACGCACTACATGGACGAGGCAGATAAACTCTGCGACCGGCTTGCGATCATCGATAAAGGAAAAATCGTTGTGCTCGGTTCCCCGACACAGCTCAAGAAAGACTTAGGTGGCGATATCATCAGATTGAAAGCGAAGACGTTGGACATCGATGTGTTGAAGAACTTACCTTATGTAAAAAACATCAGCCCCTGCGATGGCGAGGTGTGTTTAACCCTGGAGGATGCCAGCACCCATCTCCAAGAGATCCTCAAACTCGTCGGAAAGATCGATTCTGTCGAGATCCGATCACCAACCCTAGATGATGTGTTCCTACATTATACCGGCAGAGCAATGCTAGAAGGTTCACCAGAAGGAAGCTGGGCTGAGAAAATGATGAATGCGAGTGAGAAAACATGAGCGAACTGAAAGGGATTTATGCCTTGTGGTACAGAGAGATGAAAGTGTTCCTAAGAGAACGATCACGGGTTATCTCATCGATCATCAATCCACTGCTCTGGTTACTAATCATCGGGGGAGGACTTGGGTCAGCAGTCTCCTTCGAGGGTTATAATGTCATGACGTTCATCTTCCCGGGGGTTCTCATACAAACCGCATTGTTTTCATCGGTTTTTTTTGGAGTATACATCGTCTGGGATAAAAAAATAGATTTCATGAAAGAAGTCTTAGTAGCACCAATGAGACGCACCTCGCTGTTCGTCGGAAAAATAATCGGTGGGTCGACCGACACGCTCCTTCAAATCTTGATTTTATTTACAATCGGGATTATCTTTTCCCTCAGTGGAATCATGCCAGGGTTACAGCTAACTGTTTTTTCTGTTGCTGTTTCCCTAGTGTTTTTACTAATAACAACGGTGGGGCTTGTCAGCATCGGTCTGATCATTGGTTCGCAGATGGAAAGCCCTGAAGGATTTCAACTCATCATCAGTTTTGTTATCTTCCCGTTGTTCTTCCTTTCCGGTTCCCTGTTCCCGATCACCAACCTCCCGAAGTGGCTTGCGCCTTTCATATTTGTTAATCCAGTGACCTATGCGGTGGATGGCATCCGAGGTGTACTTATTGGGAAATTCCAATTTTCTCTTCTATTTGATTTTGCACTAGTCAGTCTCTTTGCCCTAGTGATGATTCTTATCGGGACGTATGCGTTTAAGAAAATGAAAATTTAAAGAAAATAATCAAAGGATTGAGTCACATGGAATCCTGGAAATCTTGGCTTCATGCCGATCCCACTGAATGGCTTTTAGAAACAGACAATCCTTCAGTACGATACTTTTCCCTCCGTGATCTGTTAGAAAAACCTGATATGAATTCAGAAGTTAAAGAAGCCAAACAGGATATCATGAGGACCAGTGTTGTACCAGCGATTTTGGAAAAACAAAAGAACGAAGGGTATTGGGAAGACCCTGAACGATTTTATTCCGCGAAATACAAAGGGACCGTCTGGCAACTCATGATCCTTGCTGAACTAGGTGCTGATGGAAACGATGTTCGGGTACGAAGAGCATGTGAGTTCATTCTTTCTCGTTCACAGGATCTGGAGGGTGGAGGGTTTGCGTACTCCTCAAGTGTGAAAAAAGGCGGAGGACGTCATAGTGAAGTGATTCCCTGTTTAACGGGGAATCTGGTCTGGAGTTTGATTCGCCTTGGGTATCTGAAAGATGTTCGGTTACAACGGGGAATCGATTGGATCACCAATTATCAGCGATTCGATGACCGGATAGCAGAGGCACCAAAAGGCGGGCCATATGATCGATTAAGGACAGGATGTTTCAGCAGACATTCCTGTCATATGGGTGCGGTCAAAGCATTAAAAGCGTTAGCTGAAATCCCTCAAAACAAACGTAACACTCCTGTGAAAAAGACCATTGAAAAAGGAGCAGAGTACTTTTTGTTACATCATGTGTTCAAAAGCAGTCATCACCTGGATCGTGTACCAAAACCCGGGTGGCTGAAATTTGGATTTCCCCTGATGTACCAGACCGATGTCTTAGAAATTCTGGGAATCTTAACAAAACTAGGATATAAGGACCCACGGATGCAAGAAGCTATCGATATTCTGGTTTCAAAACAAGATACCAATGGCAGGTGGAATCTAGAGAGCACATTTAACGGAAGATATCTGGTAAACATTGAAAAGAAAGAAGAAACAAGCAAGTGGATTACAGTACACGCATTACAAGTGCTAAAACGATATTATACTGATTCACTGAAAAGAAAACAAAGGTGAAAGGAAGATATAAATAATGAAAAGTGATACTTTTTTTGGATGCATATTTCGGATGGGTTGCGAGCCTATGGCATAAAAAGGAAAGCAGTAATCATTCTAGTGATCCTGCCATTTCTCCTAATCAGCCTGAACTGTATTGAGGGCTCCCCACAATCCACCCTGACATCTCCTTCCCATGTTTCACTTGGTGATTCAATCCTTATCGCTGGAATGTTCCATTATTTTGATGTCACCTTACCCGAGGATCATACAAAACTTTGCATCATCGCCTACAATGGAGATACTGAACCTGGTCTCCATGAACGATCTGAGAAAAACTATTATCAATGGGAATACGACAATGGAAACTGGAGAGATACCAGTGGATATGACAGCACCTATTTAGATCCGTCTTTCTGCTCAAAGAAAAACACCACCTATGAATTTTATCTGAGCATCTCGCAAAAAGCTAACCCTGGGAGTTGGACCATAAAAGTACTCGTGGATGACTCAGAGACCTCCACCCTTTCTATTCAGGTCGTCATTGGTGATTTCTGCCTGTTTTTCTCTTCAATTATTGAAGTCTTTGAACCTGCGATGAAGCACAGGACCTTGTCTACTACGGATGAATTACGTTGCTCTTCTTTCCAAAAAAAACTAAAATCATCTGAAACTGATATCGAAAAACAAATCGATAGAATCCTTCAAAGGCAACTATGCGAATCTCCCCAAAAAGATGCTATCTTGTTTAAGCAAGATTCGTTCAATCCCGTGGATGAATCTGAACAAACTCAGGAATCGATTCGATCAACGATTTCTCAACATCCACGAACAACGTTACGAGAATTAAACCATGAGCCGATGAAAAATGTTTTTTTTAAGAAAAAAGGGATGGGAGGCGCTGGTCTTTGGGATAAGGACTCTGAAGGTCTGAAGCGGTTTTTTATCATTATCATCATCATGATTCTCTTATGTTCTGGGTCAATAATACCTATGGTTGCATTGATGGGGAACATCAATCTTCCTTTTGGTAATACGATTATGAACAACAGAGGTTTTGATACCCAGGGAATTGTTGATTTCAAGGGAGTTTGTTCTACTCAGGGGCAGGAGAATACGACGGTGGTCAGTGAATGTGTTATCTCAGGTGATAAACCCGATGTTTTTGAACCGGCATCGCAGATTGAAATAGGCAAACCAGTTGAGTGGAAACAGAGTTTCGATGTTGAAAATAATTTTACGGTGAATATTTCTAGTTCCGCGTATAATATATCGGTAGATGATGTGGTTTCTGAGAATGATGTTATTGTAGTTGAGAATGTTAGTAAAAGTCTTCAGGATTATAATTTTGAGAAAGGAAAAGATGCTCTTGCGAAGGAAATCAAAGAGTTGCTGCAGAGTATTAAGAGAGGTTCTAATAATGCATCATCTCAGCAGGAACTGTATCAGTTATATGGGATGTTAAAAGACAACATCTCATTTGAGGAAATACTCAAGGAGACATATGACGACATAGAGCACTATATCGATCAATTTGTTTTTGAGGATGCCGAAGCTCAGTTGATTCTATCAAATGTTTCTGGTGAAGTTGAAGTAAAATATTTTACTGAAGCACCAAAAATTATTGAAAATAACATTGATGACTCTCGGAAGCAGATAACGGTGTATTCTGATGTGCATTATGAGAATGTTTTTACCTATACTTCCATTATTGAAAGTCCTCAGAATTCTGTGGAGTTATTCTGGATTGTGAATGGGTCATATGTCCTTATGAGGAATGCAACCTATGTTGATACAAACGGTAATGGTTTCATTGACAAGATAGAGTGGGTCATTTCTCACCTGAGCAATCAGACATTTGAAATTGTCATTACGAAAGCAGAGCATCTGAATGAAAACAGGGAGTTACTTGCTGATGTGTATAATGAGGTGTATAAAAAAGATGGTATATGGTCTGAACCTATTTATGATCAAGAATATGTGAGAGTGACGTTTGAAGATAATTTAACAAAAAATAATGATATCACATTATATGTGAGAAATACTCAGGGTTTTGATACGATTGTTGAGGTGTATTATTATGATTCTGATGAGAAAATCACTGAGTTTCCAATCATCGGTGAAGAGGATTTTTATACGGTGTATCTTACAGGGATGACTGGTGAACATCGAACGTTTGATTTACGGGTAAAGAATCTTGATAATAACAATTCTGCTTATTTGGAGTTCGACTACATCGTAGATCCAACAGGATGGGTCTCACCAACAGGAAATGCTGACCCGAGCAGCCAGTGGACGACAGAAACAAACGCATATGATGATAATACGGGAACTTATGCCTCCCATACTGGGTCTGGCGGATGGGGAGGATTTTTAGAATTAAGCCTTAGCAGTCCAATCTATTGTAATCGGGTACGAGTTTTTTCTGATTTTGGATATGGGGTTGTTGACCGAGTTGATGTAGATATCTACAATAGTACAAATTGGATAGATAAGTTTAATGGTACTATCAGCGATGCGACCTGGACTCAATTATCATTCAGTGCTGAAACAAACGTGACCAAAGCTCGTTTTCGATATCACTATTTGGTAGGTGGATGGTCCTTCTGGTTCTATGAATTTGATTTCTGGCAAGGTCAACTTCTAACATTACCAAGTGGAACTACTCTTAATGCGACATCACTTGATGAATCCACTGTGATTTTGAATGGAAATGTCTCCGATGATGGTGGGGAGCCTTGTGAATATCGGTTCCAATATGGCTCAACTACCTCTTATGGAAATAATACGACATGGGGAGGTAGCGAAACAAAAGATTCGAATTACGGGACAATGATCCATAATCTCATTCTTTTCAATACGTATCAGTATCGAGTTCAGGTTCGTAATAGTGTTGGTACTGTAAATGGTTCAAACAAAAATTTCACAACAGCTTTACCATCGCTAGGGTGGGTGACTCCTACCAGCCACTATGATGCTAATTCCCAGTGGAGCAACGAAAACAATACGTATGATGATGATACCGATTCTTATACGCGGTCTGTTCATGAAGTCAATGATCCAGATGGACAATGGAGTTTCTTCATTTATATGAATCACAGTGTCTTACTTTGTGATAAAGTTCGTTTTTACGCCAGAGGTTTAACCGGGGATGCAGTGACCATCGATTTAGCTGATCTCGATGTCAAAAGAGGCGGAGTTTGGGTTGATGTCTTCCAGGGTTCATTTTTGGATAAACAATGGGTGGAGAAAAATTTTACCAAAGGGAGTGTGGATTCAGCACGGATGAGATTTCATGTCAATGCAAACAATGGTGGCCTGTATTATGAATTTTATGAGTTTGATTTTAATAAATCATCAAGACCAGTACCAACCATAACCAATCCCGGTCCCGCTAATGGAAGTGTGGGTATTACTATCACACCGCAACTGAATCTCTCTGTGAATAATCCTGATGGAGACAGCATGACGCTCAGATGGTACAGTAACACTAGCGGTTCCTGGCAGCTCTTTGGCACAAACAGTACTATTAGTAATGGGACGTACCATCAACGGAACAATAATTTTAACACAAATAATACGAAGTATTGGTGGAAAGTGGTTGTCACTGATGGAACTGATACAAATACCTCATGGTATTATTTTGCGACACGGGATACGAATTTACCGACTTCTTCTGTTACCACCATCTCACCCTACTGGAAAACGACAGCTCCATTAACAATTACTGCAACAGCATCAGATACTGGGTGGAGTGGTCTGAAGAATGTGACATTGTATTATCGGTATCGGGTGACGAATGCATCAAGTTGGGGCGGTAATGTGAGTTTTGGTGTGGATACGGATCCATGGGTCACCTGTAGTTGGAACTTTACATTCACGAATGGTTCAGGTCATTATCAGTTCTATAGTATTGCGAAGGATAATGCGACAAACGTGGAGTTCGCTCCGGGGGGTGCTGATTCACGATGTGGGTATGATACCTTGACCCCCTCATCACAGGTTAATTCTATTTCACCGTATAACGTCACGGTATCACCCTTTTTAATTAATGCAACCGCAAGCGATGATACGAAAAATGTGACGATCTGGTACTATTATTCCTCTCAAAATTCAAGCTGGTGGAACCCCCACTGGCAGTATAGAAAACAATTATCCATATCGGCGAAGAACGGGGGATATCAAATGAAAATCATCATCGGAAATACAAGTGGTGGAAATGTTACCTGCAATAGTCATGCACGAAGCAATTTTGGGGACATTCGCTTCGTAAGCTATTCAGATAATTCAACAGAACTTTCGTTTTGGCTCAAGAACTATACAGCCGGAACACAAGCGACATTCTGGGTCAATAATTCGCGTAATGATACCGCTATTTGGTTGTATTATGGCAATAGTATTGCTTCAACGACAAGCAGTGGAGATAACACGTTTTATTTCTTCGATGATTTTTCAAATGGATTAAGTAAATGGGTCATGGACTCGTGGAATACCGATTCAATTTATATTAATCAGAGCCAGGGAAATTCAGCCCCAGCGCTGAGACATAATCCTGACAACTCAATACCTTCGAATAGAACCTATCAAGATACAAGGATTCGTACCAACTACAAGATACTCAATGGGATCATCGAATACGATGTGTATTTAGCAGGAACCCCAAGAATTATTCATCAATTTGGATGGAGAGCCAATGGCTTATCTTGGACGAATGGCTACTGTTGGCGTTTACAGAATTCAGCAGCTGATGGAGGTTTTTTTGAATTTTCTGCTCCAACCACCTGGACCCAGATAGGAACTGCTTTTCCTTTAGTTTCAACAGGGACCTGGTATCATGTGAAAATTAATGTTTCAGGTTCTGCGTATTCAGCAAAAATCACCCCATCTGCTCCAGCAGGCGATAGCGCTCGTTCGGCAACAGATTCTACGAAAACAACCGCTGATTATCTCGTCTCGCATGTTCACGGGGTTAGTATGACGTCGGCAAATTATGTGTTGGTTGATAATGTATTTGTAAGGAAATATTGGGCAACATCACCAACATGGGGTAGTGTTGGAAGTGAACAATCAGGGTATGTAAAATGGAACAATGTAAGCAACCCAGATACAAGTATTCCTTGGAACTGGAACTTCAGCTTTCCAAGCAGTTTTGGGTACTACTGGTTTTATTCCATAGCTATTGACTTAAATGGTAATCAAGAGGATACCCCAAACTCAGCGGATGCCAGATGTCATTATGTAAGCCAGGTCGGTCCAGTGATTAATAGTTATGATTTAAGAAATAGCACTGGATCAAAACTCAACAATGCGACTGGTCTACTTGATGTGAACCACGAATACTATTTTACTATCAATGTCACGGCAAAATACGGCTGGGTGTACATCGATTACATTGACATTAAGGCATGGTACGACCAGGGTAGCGAAACTAGCTCGTACAATCAAACTGCTGGTGGGAATCTCAATATGTACCTCCGGTATGAAAATGTGACTGGTAATGCTAGTTTTAAGCTTCTCTGGCCGAAAAACGAAGTAAAACTTATTGCTGGAAATTGTTCTCAAACCACTGTGAACAGCACCACTAGGATTATTAAAATAAGTTTCAAACCTCTTAATCAAACACGATGGGCATGTAGTAATAACACCTGGGATGTTACCAAAAATACTACTAACGATCCTTTTTCATGGAATTTCAACATTACTGCTATCGATATGTCTAATTTGAAAGCAACGAAGAAAGATGAGTACGGTATATACAAATTCGCGACTATCTTACCTGAAAAAAACTGGGTGGACGTCGAAGCCCCACCAGGTTATTTTGCGACAACGAATATCGTCAACGTCACCTATTCTTCAAACTATAACTTTAATATCAGCATCTATTTTGAGGAAAATCTTACTAATGCTACCTCCGGTGATATTCTCCCAATTGCGAATAATGTATACATATGCGCAAATACAGATCTTACTGATGATATCACCGCTGATATGATGTTTCAAGGCATCCGAGAAACAAACGCAATTGAAATCATTAATACCTCAGGTATTTTTCATAAAAATAACACAAGCCAAGTCGTTCAAGTTCAGTTTAATGTGTACATTCCCTTTGGGACGAATCAGGGACATTATACCGCTCATGTCGCGACAAAAATAAAACATAAGGAGAAGTAACATCGATCGATTATGCTTCTCCTCAAATCCTTCCGATTAATTATGAACTATGTAAGACCCAAAGTTTTATATGGTAGACATTGAATTAATGAGTTGCGCTCTAACATAAAAACATAGTTGTTTACGTTTGGTAAAAAACCACTGAGGGCAAAAGGATGGGAAAGCGGAACATATATTCAGTCCTCGTTGTAGCAACGCTAGTTCTATCATTATTTACTGGTATGTTCTGCCTTGAGCCTTTCATCATTAACAATGTGAGAGCTAATCCAGGGGATGTTAGTGAATATTGGAACAATGCAACGACATTAAATGTGACCGTTCTCTATCGAGAACCACGGATTAATTGGTATGATTTCCAGTATAATCAAGGTGGAACCTGGGTCTCCAGACGGAATATACAAAGTGATGTAAACAATAGTGCTGAATATCGATTTATTGTCAATGTCAGTAGTGATAACGGATGGCAAAATATCACGTATATCAATATCTCTGCATGGTACGATCAAGGCAGTGAAAATACTGTTTATAATCAGACACGCGGAGGAAACCTCAATTTGTTCCTCCAGTACGAAAACCTTACTGGGACCCCTACCTGGCGGATGTTATGGCCCACGGGTGGTGAGGTCACGGGATTTACGTATTCTGAGAGGGTTGTTCGTGATCCCGTAGGTAGTCCACGATTCACCGAGTGTCATAATCTTACGTTTTCCTTTGTTCCGGGATATCAATTCCGATATGCTCCTGGTGATGGGAGTTGGAACACTTCCCGTAATGCGACCAATGATGCGCAGTCCTGGAACTTCAAAATCTATGCGTCAAACGAACAAGGATATGTGACTTGGATACATGATGAATTTGGGATTTATTCCTATACCGAAATCGTTAGTGCAGGTTGGCCTCGTATCTATGGGTATCCTGGGGAAAATGCGACAGCAGAAACGAATATCACCATGGAAACCCGTTCGAACGGTAATTATTCTCTCTCCGTTGATGTCGAGAATTTAACCCATAGAACGCATCCGACTGCGAATATGTCTCGTAAGCTCATATGGATACGAGGCGGTGATTTAGATATATCTACTAATTTTACCAGCGTTAATGACCTACTGTACTTTTATGGATCCACCGTAGCATATCATATTGCTCGCGCAAATGGGACCAATCTTACCACGAATGATATTGAATATAAATGTAATATCCCGCTTGGACAGACCGCAGGAGAATATACTGCACCCATAAGCTATCATCTTAAGACAACGTAAGAATAACATTATCAAAAGTATTCTTTGATTTTTGTGAATACAGTGAATAAACCTGCGTCATCTTTTTTTTAGACTGTAATTTTTCATACGAGTTTTCATTTTTTATCTGGATGTCCTCCAAGAAGGACTCTATTGCAGAATGACGTTTTGACGAAAAATCTTTAAATATTGTGACTGCCAAAGACCATACCTGACATGTGTTAGCATGTCGTAAAGTAACTCGATATGGAACGGAAGAAGGTGAAAAAAATGGAAAAGGAACAAAAGAGAAAATTATTTTCTACACTCGTAGGAATAACAATAATTACCTCTTTAGTGGTCAATATCTTTCTTATTGGCCCTATCATCATGATTGGGAGAGCCGACCCTGGTGATATCCCGCACTTCTGGCATAATTCAACAACGTTAAATGTCACCGTCCTTCATTTTGAGCCAAGAATCCTTTGGTATGATTTCCAGTACAATCAATCGGGAACCTGGATCTCAAGATTGAACGCACAAAGTGATGTCAACAACAGTGCCGAATACAGATTCATCGTAAATATTAGTAGTGATCAAGGCTGGGATGATATAGAATTTGTCAATATTATCGCGTGGTATGATCAAGGAAGTGATAGTAGCATCTATAATCAGACACTGGGTGGAAACTGGAATTTCTATCTTCAATATGAAAACACCACGGGAACTGCTGTTTGGAGAATGCTCTGGCCTCATGGCGGAGAATTCACCCAATGCACCTATAGTGATAGAGTTGGATTCGACCCCTATGGTAGTCCAGGCCGTACAGAATGTCATAATCTCTCCTTCTCGTTTATCCCTAGTTATCAGGTGAGGTACGCTCCTGGTGATGGAGTGTGGGATACTACCTACAATACAACGACTGATGCTGAATCCTGGAACTTCATCATGGAAGTCATCGATAGCGGTGAAGATACTTCACCTCTCAATCCCATAACGATTTGGATCACTGACGAATTTGGTGTCTATTCCTATAGTGAGATCGTCAGTGCTGGATGGCCAACCATTATCGGTCACCCTGGAGAAAATGCAACAGCAAACAGTAATATTTCCCTCATTACCCGCTCAAATGGAAATTATTCACTCACAACAGATGTTACTACGTTAGTTCATAGAACATTTCCCGCGGCAACAATCTCTAAGGAGCGAATCTGGGTACGCGGTGGTGACTTAAATATCTTTAACAATTTCACCGCGAGTGGTGGTGGGATTTACTTTTATGGAGCACTCAGCACGTATCATCTTGCACAGGGGAACGGTACAGCTCTGACCACTAATGATGTCCAATATAAATGTGATATCCCCATGGGTCAAATGGCTGGAGATTATGCCGCCCCAATCCGTTATCACCTCGCAACAACATAATAAAACCCTAACTCCCTCTTTCTTTTTCTTTTATTCATTCTATTTCTAATTTTTTTTTATTTTTTTATATGTGTTAAATTGTTCCGTTCCCATTCTTTTTTCCTTTTAATTCTTAGGAAAGAATAATCTTCTCAAAGAAAACCTTTAATAGACGAAATAAGATAAGAAATACGGATGGGTGATTGCGCAATCTAAACTAATTACAGGAGAGAGGTGGATGGGACAACAAAATAAGAAACAAGGTATCGTTTTTTTTATTCTTATCCTCTATTTCTCTATAGTACTATCCACTGTATCAGCAGCCGATGATGCAACTCTATCGATAAGCATGTTACAAGGGGAACAACAAACTCATTTCAACAAACCAGTCATTGTCGCAGGTGTCTGGCATTACGTTAACATCACCGTAAGTCAAAACATAGATGATCTGTCAATCCGATTCTATAAAGGAATAACAATCTTACCCGGAAATAAAAACGAAACAAATTATTACGAATGGACCTATGATACAAATGGTGCAAGCGTCTGGAACGATATCAACGGGTACGGGATTGAGTATATACAACAGGACCTATGTTCCCATGCGAACACTCTGTATAGTTTTTGCATCGGCATAAAAGATTTCATGCCAAACATCGTGGATTATTATGAAAACTGGACAGTTGAGGTGTCTACTGGTGGTACGACCTTACATTCTGAGGGTATTGTTGTTGAGAAACCAAAAACTGGGGTGTCCTTAAGTAAACCGTCTTCCATCATATTTCATGTTGATCCTTTCACAGTCATGGATGCACAAGGTGATAATTTCTTCAAGATAGGAAATATTGGGAATCTCCCGCTTTACGTTAATTTTGATAGTGAAAAATACAGTGATGTCGATATTAATGACATGAATAAAAGATTTTTGCCAGATGAAATCATCACGCATTATGTCACTGTACATTCAAGGAGTTGGCCTCCTGGGTTCAAAAATATCGAGATTCAGTTGAACGGATCGTATCCTCAATCGTATTTCGTTGACACAAATGCCACCGTCACCTTGTACACCTCCTTCATTATTGACGTGCCGAAATTAGTCATCTATGTTGGCCATAGCAATTACAAGATTGAAGAAATCCAGGGGACAGGGGTCACCTTTCAGTACATAGAAAAATTAACCATGTATGAAGGAGAAATAAGGGACATCACCGCCTATGTCTCTGGAAACGGTGTCGTCACAGCAGAGATTTGGGCTGATGAAAAAAATATCAGTGCACTGAAACTGTATGACGGGACTACTGAAACACAGTCTCCTCTTTCTTTTACTTCTACGAATACCTCAGAGCGGATCATCACAGTTAAAGTAAAAGCGCTCAGTGAAGGAACAACAGGGATTCTCACCTATCGAATCAACGGTAACGATGTCACGAAAACATACACAACGCAAATCAGTATCGGGTCACCGGAATCACCTGACGAAGAAGGCTCAGGGGGTATTCCCATTATGCAAATTATCATCGTTGTTATCGTTCTTCTTGTAATTATTTATATGATTGTTACATACCTACGAAATCGAAAGAGGTAACGGAAGAAAAATGAGGAAAGCCATTGTACCCTTTTCCATACTGTTTATGGCTATTCTCCTCGGCCCTGTCGTTTTGTCGTTGCACGCAAGCGCAGGTGAAGCAGGTGTAGGAGTCATAAACGTTCCACCAAAATACGGTTACATTCGAGTCGAGGAGCAGGGTAACTTCATTAGAGTTTATCTCAATATTTCTGATTATAACTCCTGGGCTGATATTAGCAATGTCAGCGTGACCCTTGATAATTATGGGACGAAGCTTTCCACGTTTTTATTTGAACAGTATGAGAGTCTGGACTCCTATGTTGAAATAAATACGTTTAGCGAAACACCTAAAAA
>JAFNFT010000085.1:36425-57308 GCA_017885605.1 Methanobacteriota archaeon
ATTCCGTGGATAGGAGTACAAATTACTCTAAACATCCCTCCATATCTTGTCGATCTCATCGCAATAATACTTGCAACAACTGGTGTGATATACTATCTTAAAAAGACAGGGGACCAAGAAAAAAGAAAAGAAAGCTACGAAAAAATCTCATAGTCGTTCATGGCTTTTTCCTAACTGTTTCTTTATATTTTTCTCAATTTATCTCTTGGTAAAGTTCGTCTTTATTTTCTTCTTCAAAGCCAGCTATGATCCGCAATTCATCTTTGAACTCACGCCGTTGTATCTGTTAGCTGGGCTCAGTAACGTGCAGCTCTTATCGCTCTCCCTCTTGCTTATTGTTTTGGATATGATACTTCATCTCCAAGCAAGTAAACGAAATTTATTGTTCTCCTTCCTCCCCACCGCTCTTCTGCTAATCAGCGTTGGGTTCACTATCATGTTTAACCCTATCGATCTTTCCTATGTCTTTCATTATATCCTCTTCGGCTGTCTGCTCCTTATTGTTCTCATCGATTATCAGTATGTCTTGAAAGGTGTAGACGCCCCAAGACTATTCAAGAAGAAAGAACCAACAGCGATAAAAATGAACGAACCTGAACCTTCCATGGCACCAACACCATCGTTCTTTACAAAGAAAGCAACATACTCTCAGCCACTTCCCAGCCCACTCCGCCCGGAGAATGCCGCTGAACTTAAAAGAATATCAGACGCAATGGTTCAAAAAATGCAAAACCTAGTTAATGACCTTGAAAGAAAATCAGAGCGAATCGAAACATTGGAAGACAAAATTGAGCAACAACAAGACCTCGTTCACCGTGAAAAAATAGTCACTATCCCTAGTGCATCCTCGCATGAATTAAACGAGGTAGCCTCTCCAAATGAGAGAAATCTTGTAAGGGACATCTCGACCGAAGAAAAAATCATCTTAAAAGAAAGAATAGAAAATCATCTCATCATTGATGAGATGGATCACGTCGTCGCTGTCATACAACGGGGGATTTTCAGAGACATCAGTAACTCATTGGCTGATTTTCTTGGTTATGAGCGAGCTGAGCTTTTGCAGAAGAATTTTTTTGTTTTTATTGCTCCGAGGGGTTTTGAGGACGCAAGAAAATACTATCTTAATCGATTAAAAGTCATAACGACGAACTCGTTTAAAACGGTATTACTTACCAAAGCACAAACCGAATTGTCCGTCGAAATTACCGTAGCACCAACAGTATACAAGGGAGATTCAGCTGAATTTCTAAGTATAAAAGAAATCAAAGACGAATCTCAAAAGTGACTTTTTTTACACATAATTCCGAGTGATTTTCCTAATTGATTCACAGAGTAAAAAAAAGTTGAAATTAGAAGATATATTCTCCTATTATATGGAGAAAATATTCTCTCTTTTATTCTCAAAAAAGGACCCAAATATTTAATTACTACTGAACTATAATATACAATACTAAAATAGGGGGTTATAAATAAAATGAAGAAAATAACAATTCTGTTTATTGTAGGGATTCTAATAGGTTCCACAATTGGAGCTATTGGAACACAAGGGAAGCAAGGAACAACACAATCTCTCTCAGATCATATCAGTACGCCATCCATCCAAAAACAATCCGTGAACAATGACGGATATCTCCTGATAGAACTGAACGGAACATCAACGTTTCAGACCACAGCAGGTCAACCGCAACTCCCGAAGATCGTTCGTACCGTAGAACTTCCTTTTGGGGCGACCAATATCCAGGTTTCTCTCACCCCACGCGACATTACCACTCAGCACATTAACCAAGAAATAAAACCAGCTACTCAAATGGTGCCTCTTATCGCAGAGTATCAAACCTTAGCTGCATACGCTACAACGAAAGATGCACAAGTCTATGCGATGACGACACCGTACCCTGATACTTGGTTTACGACATCGATTGGTGTGGGTCTGAATAAAAACAACGAGCATGTGAGCTTTGTCACTATTCATTATTATCCGATTCGATACACACCAGCGACAGGAACCCTCCATATCGCCAACGATGCTGACCTTTCCATCACCTATTCAGCACCAACACACAACCCATTCCCATTAAAAAGCGAATATAACCTTGTGATTATCGCACCAAAATCCTTCGAAAAAGCACTCCAACCACTCATAACCCATAAAAACAGCTACGGAGTCATCACGATATTGAAAACAACAGAAGACATCTATAATGAATTTACGGGTGTTGATAAACCAGAGAAGATTAAATATTTCATAAAAAACGCTATTGAGACATGGGGTGTTCAATACGTACTATTGGTGGGTGGATTAAAAAACATGGTCTTTGCAAAACCACGTGATAACACAAACGAGGGAAGCACAGGATGGCATCTCCCCGTCCGGTACACGAACCTCTTCGACAACCCCAAATTCCCATTAGCCGCAGAAAGCACACTCCATGACCCTGGTGTCATCAGCGATTTATACTACTCAGATATCTACGAAGCTGGGGGAAATTTCTCTAGCTGGGATCCCAACGGCGATGGAGTCTTTGCTGCATGGGGAAAGCCAGGGGTTGAAAATGACACTGGTATCGATATGTATCCTGATGTCGCCCTCGGCCGGCTTGCATGCGTCAGTGTCACTGAAGTACGAACTGTCGTAAAAAAGATCATCACGTATGAGACAACAACCTATGGGTCAGAATGGTTCAAGAAAATGACTGTTATCAGCGGCGATGGATTCCTTGACCAAAAGGATTTGAACATCCAGTGGGACACCAACGCTCTCACGACTGGAACATATACCATCTATGCACAGAGCAGCAACCCATCCGCAGAATATGGACCTATTGAGACGATCAATATCACGGTTGACAAAACAAAAGAAACCAACCTTACCTTTAACCATGATGACAACTTACGGATTCATTCTTACCCCGGGTTACCCATGGCTGAAATTGTGACTGTGACTGAAGGGAATATTCTTGGCAACACCGACTATACCTATACTCCGGGGGAAAACGAAGCCTACTGTAACGAATTCTATTTCTGGGCAAANNTCTCAGCAGCATCCATGTCTGGATAAAAAATAGCGCTGATGCTCTTGTTTTTGAAGATTGGCGTAACAATACGGAGATGTACTACGAGGGTGAAGACGCCACAGGTGATCAAGCTCTGCTTGGTCGAGGTGGTGCTTTATATTACATGCCTGCAGATTTCCAACGAAATATCATCTGGGCATCAAACGGACTGTTCAAAGGAGAACAAGACGTTATTGACGCTTGGACTGAAGGTGCTGGATTTATGTTCATCTCTGGTCATGGTAGTCCCAATGTCTGGGCTGACCATTACCCGGGAGTGCCAGGAAACCGTGCATATGGAAGCATCACCGGCCTGGAAGTCTGTACTATACGTCCGTACCCGCCTTTTTTCACCCTGCCGCTCTATCCGATGGACACCATTCGAAATGAAGAGAAGCTTCCCATTGCCGTGATTGGAGGCTGTCATAATAGTATGTTCAATGTCTCTATGGTGTATGGGTTTTTGGATGGAATGATCTATCTGTTACCGAACTTCCCAAAACTTAGCATGTGGTGCTACGGAACCCTTGTGCCCGAGGCGTTCAGCTGGAGACTGGTTCGAAATCCACATGGTGGTGCTATCGCAACGATGGGAAACACCGGACTTGGATATGGAATGCCTGGTATTGATCTTACAACCGGCGGTGGTGACTCGTGGATTACTATTGAGTTCTTCAAACAGTATGGGACAGAAGGATTGGATGTCCTTGGACAGGCGTATCAGCAGACATTGACAAACTACGTGAATACCTTTGATATGACTGATCTTGCCTCGGGTCATCCAAAGTCTGTTCAGCAATGGGTACTGCTTGGTGATCCGTCATTAAAAATCGGTGGGTACGAATAAAACCACCATTTTTTCCTTTTTTTTCTTTTTTTATTCTACACCAGGTTTCTTACTCTGTCGTGACCGTTTCACAACTTCAACTATTCTTTTCTTTCTTGTTTCTTTTGTTTTCGCAGCTTTTACCCATCCACAGTACATATTTCGATAGCTATTGGCAAAATGTTGAAAATTATCCCATGCTTTACTGTCTGTCAGGAGTGCTTGTTTGAGGTCCGATGGAATCCGTTCCTTCACCTTATTGGTATATGCCCTGTCCCATAATCCATGTTTTTTCGCTTCTTCGATCTTATCCAAACCAGCTTGCGTCATCTTCCTAGAGATAATCATTGCCTCAGCTTTTTCTTTATTTATTTTCGACCAGACGCTTTTTGGTTTCCTTGGTGAATATTTCAGGATGAATCGTTCTTCATCGATTTTTTTCAGTTTACTATCAATCCAACCAAAACAGAGAGCCTCCTCGACTGCATCGATATGGTTCAAGTATTGTTTTCCCGCTTGTTTCTTATAATGGAGCAGCCAGATTTCTTTCATGGTCTTATGATTGTTCTCTAACCAGGTACGCCATTCGTTTCTATTGTTGAACAACAAAGCATCTTTCAGACTCATGTTCCTCTTCTCCATCTCTAAATGAAACTATGGATATATTTTTTTTATGATGCAAGGTTGGTGATTCTTAAAGTAACTTACTGCGGTCTTGCTTCTGTCTTCTCTTTTTCCTTCCAGAAAGATACTTTTTAATATCCTGTTTTAGCTATTACTTAATGCAGCTTAGAGCCTTGTATTTCGTGGTGTGAAAAATGGGTAAACAATTTTCCGAAGATCTTATCGCACCCTGTGGAATGAATTGTAACGTATGCAGCGGATATCTTGCGATACAACATGACGTAAAGAGTAACGGCATCCGCATGTCGTACTGTAAAGGGTGTCGCCCCCGGGATAAGAAATGTGCCTTTCTGAAAAAAAATGTTCGCGTCTTCTCAATCACTCCGTAACATTTTGTTATGAATGCACAGACTATCCCTGTGAGAACCTCAAACAGATAGATACCAGATATAAAACGTTGTTCCGGATGAGTCTTCTTGAAAATCTTGCAGCTATCAAAACAAATGGGATAGAAACATTCCTCAGAACACAACAAGAGAAATGGCGCTGTCCGACCTGTGGTGGAACAATCTGTTGTCATAATGGTCTCTGTTTTCACTGCGACAGTGATCGCTTACGAAAGAAGAAACAAAAGTATCGGTGGGACGATGAGTAAAAAACAGGTGTCGTTCTGTGGATACAGATGTGATCTGTGCCCAGCCTATGTGAAGAATGTCGATACTCTTGCGAAGAGAACAACAGTTAGAAATGGATGGAACACCTTTTTTGACTTCGATGTCCCTGAAGAACGGATCCTCTGTGTTGGTTGCAGTGAGAAGGGAAGTCATTTAGATACAGAGTGCCCTGTTCGGCCCTGCGCTCTTCGGAAACACCTGCAGAATTGCTCCTTCTGCGATCTCTTTGAATCCTGTGAAACCTTACGGTCGCGTGCAGACATCCTTGATGAGACAAAAAAGAAATACACTGGTCAGATTTCAAAAGAGGAATATGAATTGTTCTTTCGTCCCTATGAAGGAAGAAAAGAACTGAAAGAACAACGAAAGACGAGATGATCGTATGGGATATAAACGGAAGTCCTGTCAGGAGAAACTGGCTGATAAAAAGAACTTACCAAAGATCCTCACGTTACAAAAAAGTTTTCCATGTTATAACGCGGTTCATAAGATGGGTGCAGAAGCCGGGGATGATGTTGTTCTCGTAAACCCAAGTGAAATCGTTGCCCTCATGAAGCAGGTCCCGAAAGGAAAGATCATTACTCTTGTTGAGATCTGTAAAGCGGCCGCACAGAAACATCATGTCAAGGGATGTTGCTCATTAACGACTGGGATTTTTATTATGACTGCAGCCAATGCAGCAGAAGAGGCGGCAAACGAGGGAAAATCACTTCCTCTCCCGTATTGGCGGACGTTAAAAGTCGATGGATTCCTGAACGAAAAATATCCTGGTGGGGCACTTGCTCAGAAAAAATTACTTGAAGCAGAAGGATTTACTATACTGACAAAAGGCAAAAAATTTGTTGTAAAAGATTTCGAGAAAAATCTAGCCGAGGTGAAATAATGAATGATAATGAATGTTGTCCGAAATTTGATCCCACACCTTGGGATGGTAAGCTGTTTGAATGGAATCAGAAGAAATTCATCAAAGCTCAAGTGCGCACATTTTTTCACATCCCTATGAATTTTGGAGGAGTGATGAAGACACTTGATCAAAAAGTACGGGATGCTTCTGTCATGAGTCCTGATGGGGTCTGCTTATCAGATCATACGTCGAAATGGAATATGGATCTGTATCTTGCGGTAGATAAGGAAATTCTCGGTGCAGAGAATATGACATTAAGCGGTAAATTCCTCAGTAAAGTGTATGAGGGTCCTTTTCAAGATACAGGGAGATGGTGTAAAGATTTTGAACAGTTCGCTTCAAACAAGGGTTTGAAGATTTCGAAATGGTTCATGTGGTATACTACGTGTCCGAAATGTGCGAAAAAATATGGGAAAAATTACGTAGTGATTGTTGCTCAGGTCACATAATCTCCCCTGATGGTGTTCCCTATGGTTCCAAAGGTTATCATCCATAATTCCATTAGTATCGATGGTTCATTTTCTTCCTTTGAACCGAATATGGAATTGCATTATCGGATAGCTGGGATGTTTAAACCTGATATGCATTTGATCGGGTCAAACACCGTTAAAACCGGTATCGAACTGTATGGAGCTGGTGTTCCACCGGAGGAAGCCTCTGATTTTGAAAAACCAAAACGAAACAAAGCCTTCCCTGCTTGGGTTGTGGTTGATTCCAAAGGGACATTGGAAGGAATGCTGCATACCTGCAGACGTTTTGAACTGTGTCGGGATGTTATTGTGCTCGTATCCCAGACGACACCGCAGCGATATCTTCGTTATCTCGATGAACGACATTACGATTATCATTGTATCGGAAGAGACTCTGTTGATTTACGAAAGGCGTTGAATCTTTTATCCAAGGAATATCATGTGAAAACCCTTCTTGCGGACACCGGAAGAATCCTTGGGAATCTTCTGCTCAATCAAGGGCTTGTCGATGAGATAAGCCTGCTTGTCCACCCGGTCGTCGTTGGGAAAAAATCGTATAATATGTTTAAAGATATCACGAGAAACCTTACGATGACCTTGGTGAAATGCGAACGGCTGGAAAAGCAGTACATCTGGTTGGTGTACCAAGTAAAGAAAAAAGAATCTTCTCCCACCTAATTCAGAGAAACAGTCTCTTCGAGTTCATAGTTGATAAGATAAAAACAATTTTTTATCGGTATGATTAAATAACAAAATAATGATATTTTCTTGTATGAAGAAGTTGTGGTCAGTCCTTCTTCTTGGTGCACTCTCGATGCTGTTTGCAGAGGTTTTCTCTGGTGCGTCGACACTCTGGTTTCTTGATCCGTGGGGTCTGCTGCTCGCATACCCGTTGTATCTCGGACATGCGATATTCTTCCTGAATGTGGCGTTTCTGTGGAAAAAGACATCACCTCGTCAGCTGTATTTCTTCGGGATGTTGTTTGGGTTATATGAGGCGCTTATCACGAAGGTTCTCTGGTTTGGATATCCTGCTTCGACCGGTCCTATGGTCGGTTATTTTTTTGGTGTTGCTTGGGGTGAGTTTCTCACCCTGGTGTTGTTCTATCATCCGATCATGTCTTTTGTTGTACCAATTTTTGTGTACGAGTTGCTGAGCGGGGATGTTCTTCCAGGTCACGAACGATTTGTACAAAAAAACCGGAAAACGCTTCTTTTGGTCATGATTCTTGTTGTGATGGGAGCAAGCTTTCAGAGTAACGGAGCGAAGTATGATTTGGTTCGATCGGTAGGCTCCATGGGTGGCTCTATCTTGATAGTTGTTCTGTTGCATGTTCTTTCAAAAGGGAAGAATCTGCAGTCGCTTATCCTTGGGAAAAAAGAACTGGCCATTGTTCTGATTTATCTTTGTGCCCTCTATGGCGTGACGACTGCGTTTATTTTCCCGGAGCGTCTCCCGAAAATGGTTCTTCCGTATGTGCTGATATTCATTTGGTATCTGGTTGCTCTCGGTCTGCTCTGGGCAGATCGGTTCGCACCTACAAGTGTTTCTCTGAATAGAACCGTGTTTTCTCAGAAAGAGCTAGGTATTTTTGCGCTCCTTGTCGTGGGTGCGACGGTCGTCTGTAGTCTTGTCTCGCAGGTAAGTTACGGAGTTCTTCTGGTGATGTTTATATCGCTCATGGGTGCAGGAGTGATCCTTTTTAGCTGGTCTGTATTTTCTCTGATGAAACAAAGAATTTCTCTAGGATCGCTATAATAACTATATGGTATCTTACACATTCTGACGATACAATTGCATCAGTTGAATGGAGTGGAAAAACAACCACCCCTTTCATAGAAAAAGAATATGCGACTACCATACCAAAGAAATGAATAACAACTTTCATTTTTCTTTTCTCTAGATAACAAGGGATTTTTAAGAGGAAACAAAGAATATAATCTCCCTACAAAGGTGGGGTAGACACATGAACTACGTAGCAGTTATGAATATTGTAGCAGGGTTAATCCTCTGCATGGGCCTATTAGAAGCAATACCTGCCATGGGAAAATATCTTGGGAAACTTGCGAAATAGCTTGGTGGGTTTCAAACCATCATTGGAATCATCGCTCTTATCGTAGGAATCTGGGGATTACTCTAAATACCCCTTCTTTCCTCTTTTTTTGTATCATCTATTTTTTTTAGCTCTGTAAAGGCAAAAATATATTTACAGAATACGCAGAAATTAGAGATACGATTGATCGCAAATATCCTAGCAGGATAGTAATCATTTTAATAGACGCCGAATCATATTCTACTATAAACTATCATTTTTAACAGATAAATATGTTTTTAGCATGGATTTATGAAAATACTATTAAAAGAATAGGGTATTCTTATAAAAAGAGTGAGACAAAATACAGCGGAGGAGGAGCTGTTCGAATGAAGAAGATACGAATTACTGTCCTTAAAACTCTGGTTCAAAAAGACCTGCAACGATACTGTGGTGTCCCTCTTGAAAAATGTCCCTGCCATTCTGAAGGACAAGTGTTTTTTACGACATATGAGAAACCAGAAGGGTTTTGCGATTGGGCTTGGAAGGATATTCATCCCTACATCGTATCGTTTTTAACAGGAGGAAATTTTACAAAAGGTATCTTTGAAGACTGGATGAAAGATAAGAACACTATGATTGCATGCTGTACCGATGGGATACGACCAGTGATCTTTGAAATAACGATAATAACTGCTACATCATGAGTATCTTCTGTGAGACTTCTACACGGTCATTGAATCTTTTCCATAGATAAAAAGACAATAACAGAATTTGAGATCACCTCTCGATTATTCCTAAAACACCATATCATAAAAGGAAGACACAATTCTTCCTTTTTATTACGGGGTAGAAGAATATGAAAACACAGAAAGAAGATGTATTGAAAGATCTCCTTATTTTTGATGCACACTGTGACACTGTCCATGATCTCATCGATCCATCAGTTGATTTTAGAAAAAGAAAACAAGGTCATGTCGATCTGGAGAAGATTCGAAAAGGTGGGTTGAAAGCACAGATTTTCGCTCTTTATGTAAATCCAGTGTATGCACCCTATCGATCCATCAAAAAAGCATTGTTGCTCTATCAAACGCTTGAGAAAAAAGTATTTTCACTAGGGTATGGAATGAAAGTCACCTCGACATTCGAGATGAAATCTGCGTTAAAAGAAAACAAACTAGCCTGCTGGCTGTCTCTCGAAGGTGGACATATCATCGAAAATTCACTTGAGATCCTTGAATTCTTTAATTCACTTGGGATCCGTAGTATGACTCTGACTCATTCGAAAAACACGGACTGGGCTGATTCCTCAGGGGATTCTCCCCAATGGGATGGACTGAACGCACTTGGAAAAAAGATCGTCGCACGTATGGAAGAGCTTCATATGGTTATCGATGTCTCTCATGTATCAGACAAAACTGTCGAGGCTGTCCTCGACGCAACATCTGCTCCTTTCATGGCATCTCATTCGAATGCACGAGCGTTATGCAACATCCCTCGTAATTTACCTGATGATCTCATTAAGGAAATCGCAGAAAGAAACGGCTACATCGGCGTGAATTTTTTTCCCGTTTTTTTGGAAAAAACCATTTTTGATCAAGTCAGTAAAAATGTTGAAAAATATGAGCATCAACATCAGGAAATCCTGCAACGGAAAGGAGACGACCCAGATTTCGTCAGCAAAGCAGAATCAAACCTCTTCCAAAAATATGTAGAAGGATCTGATAGTATTGATGTGAACGCGGTCATTGATCATATCGTTCATATCGCTGATGTCGGAGGTATTGATTGCGTCGGGTTGGGAAGTGATTTTGATGGGATCAATTCCACTCCTTCTGATTTAACCGACGTCTCTTGCTACCCTGCATTGGTGGAAGGATTAACCTTGAGAGGATATAACACCAAGGAGATCCAGAAGATCATGGGTCTGAACCTCTATCATTTTTTAAAACAATTTGATCCTTGATTTAGACGAAGGGAATCAATATATACTCAATTGTTTGTTTCTAAAAAAACAATGATACGAATTCTTGAAACAATGGACATCCAAAAAGAGGACATGGCGTCAGTCATCGTAACACTCTGCTTGCTTTTCGTCTGGTACATCACTCTTGTCTCGTTCAACTATCCATTAGTAAGTCTCTTCATACTCTGGGTCGGAATGATTGTCTTATCCATAACATATTACATTGTCTATCGGAAGAAAAAACGTGATATGAAGATATTCAATATACGGTTTCTTGTGTCCGCGGTTCCTATCTATTCAGCAATGGGATTTTATGTATATGTCCTCTTGTACGGAAAAGAAGTACCACATGTTTTTCGTTTCATGCCCATCGGTATCATCGGGACGATGCTGCTCCTTAACGCAGGTGTTGTTTATTGGTATTCTCGGAAGATTTGAATCTCGGACACAAAAGGGATATTATTTTGATTAGAATAGATAAAATATATAGTTGTTTAAAAAATCGTATGCTCCCATCGAGAATATGTACCAAAACTTCAGTACCTCAAGAAGATGGGTTTTTTAACCATTAACAATAGGACTCATAGGGCGATTTGGATACCAGATTTTCAAAGCCCAATTATGGAAAGATGCTAGAGGGATCATGATGTATGACTTCACAGTCTACAGGAAAAAACAGCCAAAATCGTGCTTTAACATTTCATAAACTGCTTTAGTATTTAAAAATAAAATTTTAAGAAATTACGAGTATATATCCTAATCATAACCGTATTTTTTCACAACCACGCTCTTCACAAGTTGAACGGTGAAGAGATACACAAGAACGATCACAAAAAGCGCGAGGAAATAGAGTGGCGGGGGAGTAACAAAATCCAATGGTCCTGCAAGAGGAGAAAACGGTAAAATAATTCCTACCATGATGATCAAAATCGAAGTGAGAATTAAAAACTTACTTGGCTTACTCTCGATAAATGGTATCTTCCCTGTACGAATAACATGGATTACTAATGTTTGTGTGCAGAGTGATTCTAAAAACCAGCCGGTGGTGAATAATGGTTGTTGTGCATGGAAAACAAACCAGAGGACGCCAAAGGTGACAAAGTCAAATATTGAACTCACCGGTCCGATGAGGATCATAAATCGTTTAATGGAACGGATATTCCATGGCCGTGGTCGTTCAATATATTCAATATCGACCAAATCAGTAGGTATACTTGTTTGTGACATGTCATAAAGAAAATTATTCATCAATATCTGGATAGGCATCATAGGGAGAAACGGCAAAAAGATGCTTGCTCCCGTCATACTAATCATGTTCCCTAAATTGGAACTTGACCCCATCTTGATGTATTTCACGATGTTTCCAAATGTTTTCCGGCCTTCTACTACACCATCACCAAGGACTAAGAGACTCTTCTTCTGCAGGATGATATCCGCAGATTCCTTGGCGATATCCACCGCGTTATCAACCGAGATTCCGACATCAGCTGCTTTGAGTGCAGGAGCATCATTGATCCCATCACCTAGGTATCCGACTATATGATTATTCTTACGAAGTGCATGGATGATTCGTTCTTTCTGTAACGGAGACAACCGAACAAACACCGTGGTCGTTTCTACGACTTCTTTGAGTTCTTCATCGTTTAGCTTATTGATCATGTCACCGGTATACACATCTCTAATATCCAGACCGACTTGACTGCAGATATTCTTTGTGACGTACTCGTTATCACCGGTTAACACCTTGAGTTCAATACCCAGTTTCTTCACTACTTCAATGGTTTTTTTTACTGTGGGTTTTGGTGGATCTAGGAACGCGACGTATCCTTTCAAGATTAAATTATTTTCATCATCTCGTGAGTATACCTCTTTTTTATCCACAATATCCTTGTATGCGATTGCGAGGACACGGAATCCCTGGAGACTGAGACTATCATATTCACCTTTTAGCTCATCAAGAATAGTCTCATTCATTTCCTGGATATTACCACCTATCTCATATTTTGAACATCGAGTGAATATCTCTTCTGGTGCTCCCTTTGAGATGAATCGATGGATCTTATTCATTGTTACGACGACTGACATGATTTTCCGGGAGAAATCAAATGGTATTTCATCGATTTTCATATACTGGTTCACAATTACTTTTTCATGTTTTAGAATAGCTCTATCTAATAAATTCTTTAATCCGGTTTGATAAAAACTATTAATATAGGCGAGTCTGAGTACGTCTTCGTCTTCTTTCCCGGTGACATCACAATGTTTTTCCAGGACGATTTTATCCAAGGTCAGAGTCCCTGTTTTATCGGTACAGAGGACATCCATCGCGCCGAAATTCTGGATTGAGTTGAGACGTTTTACAATCACCTGTTTTTTTGCCATTGTGATAGCGCCTTTCGAAAGATTGATGGCCACAAGCATTGGGAGCATCTCAGGGGTGAGACCGACCGCTACTGCTAACGAGAACATCAATGCTTCGATGAAGTTACCTTTTAAAGCCGCGTTTATGGCAAAGATAACAATCACTAAAACAAGCATAATTCTGATCATTAGCCAGGTGAACGATCGAATTCCTTTATCGAAACTTGTCTCCATGTGAATTGTCGCTAGTTTTCGTGACACCTCGCCAAATTGTGTTGAAAGCCCGGTTTTGATAACCAATCCCAATGCGGTTCCGCTGACAACACTGGTTCCCATAAACGCGATATTAGTTACCTCTGAGGATGAGGTTCCTTTCCTTTGTACCGGTCCTGGAACTTTTTCTGCAGGAAAAGATTCACCGGTTAACGACGCTTGATTGATGAACAAATCTTTGCAGGAGATGATTCGAAGATCCGCCGGGATCATATCACCAGCGAATAAATCAACAATGTCTCCTGGGACGATTTCCCGGATTTTTACTTCTTGTGATTTCCCATTTCGAATCACGGTAGCAGTTGCGCGAACCATTTCACTTAATTTTTCTGCTTCTTTTCCCGCGCGGTATTCTTGGAAAAAGGAGAGAAAAACACTGATAATTGCCATGAGAACGACTAAGAGTGCATTGAATGGTTCTTGGAAGTATAGAGAAAAAGCCGCGATGATGAATAGAACAATAACTAAAGGATTGGTAAATTTCGAGAGGAGTTGAACAAGCGCCGTACGTTTCTTTTTCTTTGCAGGTTCATTGAAACCGTATTCCTCTAGACGTTTTTGTGCTTCTTCGTGAGATAGACCATTCTGTGAGGTATGAAATTTTTCAAAAAGGACTTCTATAGGTGAGGCTACATAATCTAAATCGATCACGTTCAATTTTTGATTACCATTAATCGTGAGTTTTTTATTGTTGTACCCATTTTGTGGATTCTTTAATGGGACAATAAATATCTCCCCCTTTTTTATATTAGCCAGGTATCATAACATCGTACATTAGTTTTGTTGTTTGTTTAAGGCAGATAGTTTTGGTACGAAAAATTTTTTTTACAACAGAAGAAATGATTGGTATCTTCCAGGGGTGGAAAATTGAGCTGGTGTCTTTGTTCACATTTTCTAGTAGGGGCAAGTATGCTCCCGTCGGGAAGGGAACACGAGTTTACCAGTAAATTCATGACGATTAATTGGTGCAGGGGGAGGGATTTGAACCCCCTGGACTTATTCGCATCATAATATTCGTTAAAACCTTGTCAATGCTTCTCCGATACATGTATATTAAACAAAATAAGTTCAAGCTGACATGAGTATAAACCGTGTAAATGCTTAATCGATGATTGATATAGCTAGGAGATGTTGAGAGTAGCAATGTAAGTATGCCCCTTCGAAGGGGCTGTCTGTGCTGTTGGGGAATAGGAAATGGTTGCTTTTTTGCCAAAATGCTCTGCGGCTATCTTCAGGTGATAAAGGGCGATGCCTATATCAATTTGGAGTGTGGTTGTCGCGAAAAGACGTCGGAGGATGCCTGGCTTGCCTATGTACGCATGAATCATGGTTTCGTTTCCTGTGAAATACCATGCCTGGCAATTTGTTGACGATGGTGCCACTCGGGCAGCATCAAGTAATTCCTTCATACTAGTAATATCAGTTATTTTCGAGAGAGGTTTTCTGTTGAATTCCGACACATTCATCCTATATAGTGTTTCCTTTGTGTTCCCAAACGCCATTAAGATGACAAATTCAAGATTCGAATTCTCTTTTACTTTTTTGGTAAGTCGAGGGATACCTTTCCAGCAGCTTCCTATTTCATTTGCTGAAAAGAACAGATCCATTTGCTGTAACATGAATCCAATATTGGTTAGGTAATATGCTTTCTTTTCAGAAAATGCAGCGATATAATGTGGTGCCTTTTTCCTTGCTCGCCTGACCTGATTGTGTGAAATAATTGTGAATTCTGTTTTTATGTCATCACACATAGGGTGTAAGGTATGGAGGGAATCTGAAATCTTCTGCAGGATCTTTTCATTTAAAGGTGCCATATCATAGGTTCTGATTGATTTTCGTCTAAAAATCATCGGGTATAAATCGTTGTTTTCCATAGGTTTTACCTTCTGTAATGCCAAGGGTAAGTAGCCACTTATATTTGTTATTTACTCTAAAAACCATCGAGTCCTTAAAACCGTGTTAATGCTTCTGTTTCGGGTAATATATTTTTAAGTGTAGGAGAAGGGATTTGAACCCCTGACAATAGTACCCCACAGAGGCATACGTGTTTAATATTCAATGCTCGAGGAGTGCTCCGATCAGGAAGGAAGCACGAATTTACTGGTAAAATATTATGATTTTCTCCTTTTGTCGTTAAATTCTTTTTCGTTTCCAAAGAAAAACTAATGCTATTGCACACACTACCAGTATTATTTCAAAACCAGGAATTGATGGTGGATCGTGAGGATCTTGGGTTGTATTATTTTTTACTTCTACTGCGAGTGGTATAGATGTTATATTTGAGGTGAACCATGTTTCGTTGCAAGCAATCATCAAATAATATTTTATTTTTGTCGCCTCGTCCTGTTTCAGAGTACATTTCGCCTCGTACGTATCATTTGTTGTCTTCTCCATTGATACGTTATAACCATAGACGAAACACAAATTCTCCCGGCATTCTTGAACAAGTAACCTTACCTCGCTAATGTTTTCGTTGCTTAGGATAGTCGCATTGAAGGTAATCGTCGACCGAGGCAGAGGTACCGCTGGATCGATAGTCACCTTTTCCACAGTTGGATTAGCAAGAACAATGGAAGAAGAAATGGGAAATAAAAAAATTATTACCGTAGTCAAAAGCAGCGTTGATTTTACATAATTGTTTACCAGAATTTAATCCCCCAGAATCTAATTGCCATGATTACTCCGATAGCTATTATAATAACCCCGAAGATTCTCTGCATCCATTGACCCGCTGTTACATACTTGTTCCCGAGTTTTCCACGAATGCTGCTTGTAGCCGCACAAAGTGGTATTATTGGTACTCCATGACCTAAACCAAAGACAAACAACAATAACCCACCCATGATAATAGAAATCTTCTGGGTGAGCGTGAGGATAAAGACCGGCATCATCAACGACAACGCGCATGGTGCCCACCCGATCGAGAAAAGGATACCTAAAAAGAACGCGCCAAGATAAATAGATTTTTTACTAATCTTAAAAAATATCCCTTGCCCTTTTTCCACAAGACTTGAACCTGTTTTCCCTTCAGATTTCTTCTTAATAAGTTCGCTGAATGGCTTAAAGATGTTAATACCTAGTATAATAAGAATAATCCCAGCGACAAGGTAAAACACGGTTGATACTTCAAGAAAGACACCGATGGATGAGAGTATCATCCCGAACACAAAAAATACAAGAGACATACCAAGCGTGAAGACAACTCCTATCCATACCCCTTGGAGCGAGTATTTCTTAAACTTTTTCTCAGAATCCTTCTGCAAAGAACCTACATACGAGATCATTGCAATCAAAAGCGCAAGTGAACACGGGGTTACTGAGGTCAAAATACCCAAGAGGAAAATACCAGCAAAGGTTATACCTTCATCCTCCCAACTTTCATCAAATCCTTTCCATGTTCCATCTGCAATAGCTTTAGCGTCCCCTTCAAGTGATTCTGCTGTTTGAATTCCATCAATTGGTCCCTTCCCCATACAGTACACATGGTAGACTCCAACAATGCTTTGATTTGTATCAATAAGGACAAGGGACGGATTGGAAAACGCTTCGTCAACAGTCCAATACTTTTGATATAACGCTGCTATGGGATACGGGCTTAAATCCTCTACCCAATGCCATGAGATATTCGCCCCAAAATAATTGACCGACATATTATATCCACTTATTGAAGAAGGGTTTTTTCGAATATTAATTGTGATGATAGTTACATTATCAGATGATTTGGTAAGTTTTTCAAGCTCATGAATCTGCCCCTGCATTTCTTCCAGACATTCAATACAGAGTGGATCTTCTACTCCAGTGAAATGCAGGATGATTACTTTTCCAGCATAATCATGTAAAGAAAATTCTACACCATTCTCATCAGTTGCGGTAAAATCTGGTGCAGATGTCTTCTGGTTTTGATTTTCTGCAATGAGCGAAGGTGAAAAAACAATCCCTATCATGATGATAATAAGCAAAAAATAACCTGGGGCAGCTAATCGTTTCATTGAATCATTTCTCACTATTTACATTATAATAGTAAATGCTGTCTTTAATCCAGGTTTCCATTTCCGCATCTGCAACGTCTCCTTCCCAGCTATGCCAACCAATTTTTACTACTCCTCCATCATTTATAAGGGTAAAAACACCAGTGAATGCTATATAGTGCGGTTCCCCATTTGCATCATAATAGAACGCTTCATTAAATTTCTGTAAAATATTTTCTGTAGCAACTCCATAACCTTCAAAAGGGTAATCAAGGTCGTAAAATATTGCATCTTCTCCATATGTTTCTCTGAGAGCTTTAACACGGTCTGCCTGTGGTGTACATGGTCCGCACCCTGTTCTATGGCATACAAAAACTACAGGTTTTTCTTTTAAGTCTTCTGTAATCCATGTTAGATGATTAACACTTTGACCAGCAGAAGGGCTACCAACAGGAAAATTAATCCAGAAATTTTCAGATACTGTTCCAACAGAATACGCCGGAGTGTAATCATCAAGCCATTGGAGTTTATTTGAATTTCCATTATTATTTGAACCATCTGGTGACCATGATAAAACAAAAACCGCAGCTGCAATAATAACCACAAATATTACTGAAATAATTGCAATAGTGTTTAGAGAAAGATGCATAGGTTTTTTTTGTTTTTGTTCTTTTTTAGGTAAAACTTTGATCGATGATTCATCAAAATTTTCTATTTTTTTATTATGAATATGTTTCATATGAGTTGCGATATGTTCTTTTTTAAGTTTTGTTTTACATTCAGGGCAAATAATCCATTCATTCTCGTTTTGTTCTTCACTCATTTTTTAATCTCCTATTCTCGAATTTATTTCTGTAGTTTTTTTAATACATTTTTCTTTTTTCATCAGACATCTATCTATTTTTGTAGTAATTTTTTTATCTCATCGGGACTTGGTACATGACCGACAACCTTTGCTTTTCCATCAATAAAAACTGCCGGCGTCATCATCACTCCCCGATTGATGATCTCTTGAAGATCCTCAATTTTGATGATTTCAGCCTGAATTTTTAGTTCATCAACAGCCTTCCGCACATTTTTCTCGGTTGCCTTGCATTTTGGACAACCTGTACCTAATATCTCTATCTTCATGCGCCTTTCACCTACTTCTTCATCTGTCTTTGTACCCATTCATATATACCTTTGTTTCCTGCCTCGCCGATACTTTTTGCAAATTCAATGGTTTCTTCCAAGTCTTTCGTAGTAATATTCAATGCTTTTGCTTGCTTAAAATGATACAGAAAACAAGGTCGACAATGTCCTGCAATAGAAGCGGCTACACCTATAAGTTCTCGTGTTTTTTCATCCATTTTTTCTCAACCCCTTTCCAGTTACCTTGTATTTTGGATAAACCCCTGCTAATATCTCTATTTTCATAGCATTCATTTTATCATCTCGCTACCTCTGCTTTTAAGTGCTTCCGATTTCTTGGCATTTCTCTCGCGTAGTCTTATCCTGTCCCTCGCTCTGAGCGACAGCCAGACAATTGTGAGCATGACCGGTATCTCTATCAGGGGACCCACAACCGTAGAGACCGCCACCATCGGCATTGTTGCGAAAGCAGTCAGGGCAATTGCTATAGCGAGCTCAAAATTGCGACCGGTGCAGTGGAAACCCATCGTGCTACTATCCTCGTAGTTGTACCCCAGTTTCCGGCTCGTGTAGAAGACAAGGTTGTAGAGCAAGAAAAAGAATATTACAATCGGGATGGCCATTTGCCAGATGAGATTAGGGTTATCCAAAATGACGCCACCTCTCAGGGAAAACATGACGACCATAGTGAAGAGCAGAGCGAGGAGCTGCATCGCCCCGAAGTACGGGAGCACCTTGGTGTTCAACCATTCCTCGGATTTTCGTTTGATGACTTCATGTCGAGTGAATACACCAGCTAGCAGCGGTAATCCAAGATAAAAGAGTACACTTTGACCGATGAGCCCAATGTCAATGGCGACGTACGTGCCGACAAGCAATGCGATGTATAACGGGGTTGTGATCATCTGTATGATAGAATTCCATGCCATAAGCACGATCCCAAGCGGACCGTTCCCCTTTGCTAGATCGGTCCAGACCAGCACCATCGCTATACAAGGTGCAACACCCAACAATATCAGACCAGTCCAGAGATAATTTGCCGTGACAGGATCGATCAATCCAAAATAGGGAAGGATCATCTTGAAAAATAGCAAACCGAGAAAGTAAAGCAGGAATGGATTAACCGCATAGTTGAAGAAGACGATGATGCCAACCTGCTTTTTGCTTTTGAGAGCCTTTTTAAGTTCTCCGAGCTCTATTTTCGTCATGGCTGGGTAAATCATCAGGAATAGTCCGATGGGGATGCCTATGGCAAGGTTTTCGCTGAAGTCCGGGAAATATTTACCGAGTAGAAGACCAACAGCCATGGCGATAACAACCCAGACCGCAAGGAGCTTTTCAATCCAACCAAGCTTGCTGTTTTTACTCATACAGATTTTTCCCCTTGATGTCACAAATTAAGCTGTTCATTAAAATACTCCTAAAACAAATCCATATAGTAAACCGGAAATAGTACAAAATATCGTTATTAATAAGGCATATGCTAATGTTCTTTTAGTTCCCATTATCTTTCTCACGACAAGTATACTTGGTAAAGATATTACGGGATCTGCTAGCAGATAAGCTAGAAGAGGGCCCTTTGCCATGCCTAAAGTTAGGAACGTCTTGGCCATAGGCACTTCGACTAACGTCGGAAAATACATGAAAACCCCGAATAGCACGGCAGCAAGATTTGCAAAAACAGTATTCGTTCCAACATAATTAGCTAAGAAGTTTTCTGGTATCAACGCTGTTAAAATACCTGCGACAAAAATACCTATCAGGAGCAAGGGAAATATTTTCTTGGTAAACATCCAGGTTTCTGAGAGCCAGCTTTTTATCTCATCTTTCTTGAAATAAAATCTTAGTTCAATCAGTACTAAAGAAATCAGAATTACGAGACCAATTATCTTTACTTCATTTCCTATTTTGGATGCCCCGATAATCAATATTGCGAACAACGTGGCAAAAAATATCAGCAAGGAATGTTTATTTAATTTTTCAAGGAGGCCACCCCTGGAAGATGTTTTGTCTATGTCATCAAATTTCTCTTCTTCTTTGATTAATTCAGTAACTGAACCCTCGTCTTCCTCGTCTTTTTCTTTAACGAATGAGGATATGATGAGGCCTATTAAAATTGCGAATGTAACTGATAAGATTATTCTTGCAGCAGCTAAATCCCATCCTAAAATGCTTCCGGTGTATGTTATTGCTAAAATGTTCGTGGCAGGAGCTGTGTAGAGAAAAGCTATTGCCGGACCTATGCCAGCGCCCTTCTTTTTTATTCCAGCAAACAGTGGCAGTATGGTGCAAGAACATACTGCAAGCAATAAACCAGCTACTACTGAGAATGGATACGCTTTGTATTTTGGGACATTACTTCCAAGATATTTTGTTATCTTTTCTTTGGGAAGCAAAGCGGACATGGCGCCTGCGATGAAAAATGCTGGAACAAGACAGGTGAGCACGTGAGCAGAAAGATAATCTTGGAGCGCTTGAAATCCTGCGAGGAGAATATCAATAGGTGTTATGTTATCACCGTAATTGTTTCACGGAAGTAATGACATCGAAGATCTTCTTATTGGATGCCTTAAGTAGAATTCTTGTTCCTTCTCTTCGTT
>JAFNFT010000086.1:0-27652 GCA_017885605.1 Methanobacteriota archaeon
GTGACGACATATGTCCTGTCCTAACACACGTTTTTATTCGGAATAGATGAGAAAAATCTATTTAAACTATCATCTTATTCCTGGCTAGACGGGATATCTGTGGTTCAAAAAAGAAAAGTTATTATCATGGGTGCAGCAGGACGGGATTTCCATAATTTTAACGTGTACTTCCGTAACAATACTTCCTATACAGTGGTTGCTTTTACCGCGACACAAATCCCTGATATCGCAGGAAGAAAATATCCGGCGCAACTCGCAGGGAAACAGTATCCAAAGGGTATACCGATTTACCCCGAAGAACAAATCACTGATCTTATAAAAAAATTTGATGTTGATTGTGTTGTTTTCGCCTACAGCGATGTACCCTATACGTACGTCATGCAAAAATCAGCGATTGTGAATGCTGCTGGTGCTGACTTCATATTATTGGGCCCAAAGAGCACGATGCTTGTTTCAAAAAAACCAGTCATCGCGGTTTGCGCCGTGAGAACTGGTAGTGGAAAATCGCAAGTTTCAAGGAAAATCGTCGAAATTTTACGAAAGAAAGGCTTAAAGGTTGCAGCAATCCGTCATCCAATGCCATATGATAAGGATTTAACAACGCAGATTTGCCAGCGTTTCGCTAGTTATACCGATCTTGACAGATATAATTGTACCATCGAGGAACGAGAGGAATACGAACCATATATCGACATGAATGGAGTCGTCTATGCCGGTGTTGATTACGAAAAAATCCTTCGAACCGCGGAAAAAGAGGCGGACGTGATAATCTGGGATGGGGGGAACAACGATTTTTCGTTCATTAAACCAGATCTCCTCATCACCATTGCGGATCCTCACCGAGCAGGGGATGAGCTTGCGTATTATCCTGGGGAGATGAATGTACGAAGTGCACATGTTGTTATCATCAATAAAGTGAACACGGCACGGAAAGAAGATATCGAAACCGTTCGCAAGAATATAAAAACCATTAACCCGACAGCACAGATTATCGATGGGTTTTCATTGATTCAGGCTGAGGATAAAAAAATGATCACCGGAAAACGAGTCCTTGTCATTGAGGATGGCCCAACAGTCACTCATGGTGGGATGCGGTATGGTGCTGGCACTGTCGCTGCGAAGGAATATGGGGCAAAGACGATTGTGGATCCTCGACCTTTCGCGACCGGATCAATTATCGACACGTTTACGAAATATACGCATTTAACCAACATTCTTCCTGCAATGGGATATGGAAAAAAACAGATCCATGAATTAGAACAGACCATCAACAATACAGATTGTGATGTGGTCATAAGTGGTACACCGATTGATCTTACAAGGATTCTAAAGACAAAGAAACCTGTTGTACGGATCAGATATAGTGTCGGGGATAAAACCGCTCAAGAGCTCGAGTCACTCCTTCTGAAGTTCTTAAAGAAGAAGAAACTACGATAATTTTTTACCAAACAGAACGAATTGGGCTAACAGCGATTCGAGTTGGATGTGATCGTTACTCCCTTCAACGAGTCTGAATTCGATTTCACCGGTTTTTTCCATTAATTGGACTTTCCGGTCATCAGGAATTGTTAGGTCAAAGATGGTCCGATGAATTTGTTTGATTATCTCTTCACCACTTAACCCGTAGGTGATGAGCAGGTCATAGAGTTGATTTCTCGCAGCCATAAAATTTCCACTCAACGCAGTGTTGAGTAGTTTTTTTATCTCATCGGGTCGAGCGGTCGCTGAGGTCTCGTAGAGAAGCTCTGCTGTTATTTTTTTATTACTCGATGCACCGACCTGTAAAATGTTCACCGCTCGTCGCATGTCTCCTCGTGCTATAAAAATAAGTGCTTCGAGGCCATCAGGAGTAATTTCTAAATGTTCTTTGGTAGCAATCTTTCGAATGAATTTTTTGACGTCATCTGCGGTGAGTGGTTTGAAACGAAAGACTGCGCATCTGGATTGTATCGGTTCTATTATTTTTGATGAATAGTTTACAGAGAGGATAAATCGACAGATATGGGTGTATTTTTCTATTGTACGTCGAAGAGCTGCTTGTGCCTCCTGAGTAAGGGAGTCTGCTTCATCAAGGAAAATAATTTTAAAGGTTGCTCCAATCGGTGCTGTTCGAGCGAAATCTTTAATTTTCCCCCGTATAATACCGATGCCTCGCTCATCACTCGCATTCAGTTCATTGAGGTTTTGTGACCAGTGATGTTCTCCGAAAACTTCGTGCGCTAGAGCGAGTGCTGCTGTGGTTTTACCGGTACCCGGAGGCCCAGCAAATATCAAATGGGGAACGTTTTTCGTAACCACGTACGCTTTGAGCCGTTCAATAATATTATCTTGACCAACGATTTCAGAGAGTGTTTTTGGCCGATATTTCTCTGTCCAAATATCATCTCTTGCAGAATATTCTGTCATATTCTTACTACCTATTCATAACTACACTACGAGATCGAATAATCCCTTATAATACCTTTATATTTTATTGGCTGTTGAAGAATTATGGGAATATTGAAGGAGAAAATCTTGTTTAGATATAGTCCACCAATTCTTTTATTCGAGGATTCTTAAACCCCTGTTTCCGAATCGGAAAAAGATTCTCAAGGAGAATATGCTCTTTAAAATATTTTCCAGTCCTTTGAAAGAGACCTTCAACAACTTTTTTAGCAGTAATAAGATCAGGTGCGTAAAAGCTAACAATCACATCCCAATTTCCATTAGTGATGAAGATATTTTCGATTTTTACTCCAGAGGGAAGGTAATCATCAAGTTTTTCTGTCAGTACTTCTCGTTTCATAGAATCATCTAAGGATACCGTCGATCTTTTTAAGAGTAAGGTAAAGTATTGACCTTTTTCTTCTGTGTCTGTGATTGCACTGTATCCCCAAATTATTTTCGTCTCCTCAAGATGTTTAACAATCTTCCAGACTTTCTGCCTGGAAAAATCGCATCTCTTCGCAATTCTATCGATACTTTCCTTTGCATGTTGTTCCAAGATAGTTAATACGTGTATTTCATCCTCTGTCATTGTTTCTTCATTGCTTTTTATCATTAGTTTTACATCCTTTTATGATGATTTTAAATTATTATTAAATAAATGATTTATTTTTTTATAACCTTTATTTATTTAAAAACATATCCTTAGAATGAATACTAAATATCTAAAGTCCAGATTTCTTGCATTAAGTTTCTGTAATGGATGTCCCTTCTTAATGTTTTTTTTATCCTTATATCTCTCTTTGAATTTGTATTTTGTCTTTTTGACATTTTTCCAGATAGTATTTAAATACAGATATTGACAGACGTTAGCACGTAACAGAAGAACATGAATGAGGTGATGTTATGAAAAAAAACCTATTACACACAATTATCAAACTTTGTGGGTTCTTCATCATCGCAAATCTCCCGTTTCTTACCATATCACAACTCGTTGGCATTGATACATTCATCGACTCATTCAAACACCCCGGCTCCTTTTATTACATTAAAAACGAAAAAATTCATTGCATGGATGTCAATGGAGGATATACCATCCTAGAAAAACCTACATACCAAGGATTTTCAATAGGAGAAGGGGACCAGATCCTTTATCATACCATAAAAGACACGTTACAGCAGAGAATCGTCTATCAAATCAAATCTGATGATGGAATAAAAACATACTATACCACCAGCAACACAGACAATACTGAAGGACCAATCTACGAACACCAAATTATTGGAAAAATCATTGGGAGATCTGAGGACAATATCTGGAATTCACTCTGTCTACAACTATGGGATCTTTCCATCGATAATCTCAATGCTCTGACGCTTTTTTCTGACACGTAAATTCAGAGGATAAGCTTCTTTAACAGCTGATGGTTACCCTAGAGGGGGTACCAATGCAGTTTATTCCCAATTCTCCATTAAAAAAGAGCATGTTACATGAACTAAAATTGCATGATATCAACGACCTTTTTTCAGATATCCCAAAAGAAATAAAAATAGAAAACCTCAAACTTCCACCCAGTCGTCATCAACAAGATGTAGAAGACCACATGCGACAGCTTGCCAGACAAAACAAATCCTTCTGTGAGATGCCATCATTCTTAGGCGGAGGATATAAACCACATTATATCCCTGCTGTTGTCAAATCAATCATATCACGTTCAGAGTTCTACACAGCATATACACCCTATCAACCAGAAACATCTCAAGGATTTCTTCAGGCGATTTTTGAATACCAAAGCATGATTGCAGAGCTTACAGGAATGGATGTCTCCAACGCCTCTCTCTATGATGGTGCCACAGCCATCGGGGAAGCAGCTTTGATGAGCATGCGTATCACGAAGAAAAAAACATTTGTCATTCCTGAAAATATCTCCTGGGAGAAAAAAAGTATCCTTACCAATTATACCAAAGGAGCAGGCATCAAAATAAAAGAAGTCGCTTACGATAAGGAAACAGGAAAAATTGATCTGGAGGATCTGAAAAAAACAATCAATGCAGAGACCGCGGGCTTTTATTTGGAAAATCCTAACTTTTTTGGTGTTTTCGAAGACGCAGTCGAAGAGATTCACCCATTGCTTCAGAAAAATCAATCATTGTTCATTGTCGGTGTTGACCCAATTTCCCTAGGGATCTGTAAAAGTCCTGGTGAGTACGGAGCTGATATTGTCATTGGTGAAGGAAAAAGCCTCGGAAATCCACTTGATTTCGGTGGATCAACCTTAGGGATTTTCGCATGTAAAAACGAGTTTTTACGACAGATTCCTGGTCGTATCATCGGTATGACGAAAGATCATCAGGGAAAACGTGCATTCTGCATGACAATGCAAACGAGAGAACAACACATCCGCAGAGAAAAAGCAACAAGCAACATATGCACCAATGAAGGGTTATGCATGCTTGCGACAGCAACATATCTGTCGTGGCTTGGTGGGAAAGGTTTGCAGGAACTCTGTGAAACAAACTTTGAACGCGGCCAACAACTACGAAAGCAGATCAGCGCGATCCCTGGTTTTTCAAGGGTATTTTCCGGAGTCCATTTCAATGAATTTGTGATCCGATGTCCAGATGCCGCCGCTGTACATACACATCTCTTACGACAAGGGATGCAAGGTGGTCTTTTGTTAGAAAAATGGTATCCGAAGCTAACGAATTGCATGTTGTTCGGTGTGACAGAGTTACATAACGATGAAAGTATGACACGACTCGTTTCCCTCTTAAAGGAGGTATGCTAATGTACCATAGCGCTGTATGGAGGGAACCACTTCTCAATGAACTGGAAGAAACCAAAAAAGAAAAATACGCGACAAAATCAATGCTGCCAGATTCCCTCCAAAGAAAAACATCACTTGATATCCCAAATTTAGATGAAACCCAGGTGATACGACATTTTCTGCGCCTCAGCCAAATGAATTACGGTATTGAATCAGGAATCTATCCATTGGGTTCCTGTACCATGAAGTACAACCCAAAGATTTGTGAGGACATTAGCCGCTGGGAACAGTTCGCCCTGCTTCATCCATATCAAGACGAGACAACCACACAAGGGACATTACGAATTATGTATGAGCTTGAGAAAATGCTATGTGAAATCACTGGAATGGATCATTTCACCCTACAACCAGCAGCTGGAGCACAAGGGGAATTCACAGGCCTTCTTATCACTCGGGCGTATTATGAACATAAAAAAGATTTCAACAGGGATGAAGTCATTCTCCCAGATACTTCGCATGGGACAAATCCTGCAAGTGCTGCCATGGCTGGGTATAAGGTTATTGAGATTCCCTCCACGAAAGAAGGAACTGTCGATCTGGAAATGCTGAAGAAGGTTCTCTCGAACAAGACAGCTAGTTTTATGCTCACCAATCCAAATACTCTGGGTATCTTCGAGTCTGAGATCATTGAAATTGCACGACTCGTACATGAGGCAGGGGCGCTTCTATACTACGATGGCGCGAATATGAATGCGATCATGGGAAAAGCACGCCCTGGCGATATGGGATTTGACATCGTGCATCTTAATTTACATAAGACGTTTTCGACCCCGCATGGTGGGGGTGGCCCAGGATCAGGCCCGGTTGGTGTCAAAGAAAAACTCGGACGGTTCCTCCCCGTTCCACGGGTTCTGAAGAAGCAAAATAATTTCTGTTTCGATTACGAATATCCAGATTCGATAGGAAAAATAAAAGCGACCTATGGAAATAGTTCCGTGATTCTTAAAGCATATATTTACATTCTTTTAATGGGTGGCAACGGGCTGAAAGAGACATCAGAAATCGCGGTATTAAACGCGAACTATATGAAGAAAAAACTTGTTGATTCCACCTTATATCAACTTCCGTACCGACAGCTACGGAAACATGAGTTTGTCATCAGTTGCGAACAGTTGCTTTCGACAAAGGGAATCCGTGCTTCGGATGTCGCAAAACGCCTCTTAGACTATGGTCTTCATCCACCAACAGTGTATTTTCCGCATATCGTGAAAGAAGCATTAATGATTGAACCAACCGAATCAGAGTCGAAAAAAACATTAGATGAGTATATCGATACCTTACTAAAAATTGCGCAAGAAGATCCATCACTTGTTAAGGATGCTCCACACAATACCGCGGTGCAACGCATCGATGAGATCGGAGCAGTGAAAAACCCTATCCTGACATGGAAGAATATTGAAAAACTGAACGAAATACACATCTAAAAGATTTTTTTATTTCTAATTATCACATTCTATTTTGTGAGAATTGAGAAAATGATTTCTTTCTCTTTTACTGCCCATTTTTTTGTTTTTTCTTTTTGAGTCCACGGATGGTTCCAGATGTCGAAATGGTCGTGATCGTAACAGGTTTCGTTTCAATTTTTTTTAATGATAATAAAAGTTGTATCACATGTTCTTTTTCTCTATAGTGACATTTAAGAATACCCTGCCGTCCATCGAATTGAACTACCCAAAGTCTCAAATCTTTTAAATTTTTTGAAAAAAGCTCAAAGGATTGTTGTCGAAGTGCTTGTATGAGTCCCGAATTGGTGATCATAAGATTCTGATCGTCATATTCAACATGAAAATCAATATACCGATGTCGTCTGGTACCTTTCAGGATACAAAGCACCTCTTAAGGGATGTCAAAAAGGTTAGATTTTTACTCGGATTCGATACGAGGCGCTAGGAGATACGTCACATGCCCGTTTTTGTCTGCGAAATCAAAGTCGACACGAATAGGGTTGTCATTCCCAATGTTGATGGAGATGGGATCATCGCTTTTCACAGGTTTAATCATATTGCTAAAGTAGTCGATGGAGAAAAGGCTTTTAAATTTCCCTGGTGAATGGAGTTCTATGAGTAAGGCTTTTGGGAGTTTGAGATTCACCGTATCAGTATCTCCTTCTGCGAACAGCTCAAAGGAGTCCTTGTCAACGCATAATGCCAGATGATCAGAAACAGCTTCTGATGCACGTACTCCTTTACTAAGCTCTGATGCCTTTACCACTGCTTTTGCGGGTAAATCTAAATGAGGGACTTTCGAATCAGGCATTCCTGCAGTATCGAGAAGACCCATCCGTCGTACGAGGTTCCCTATTTTTACGATTAAGCGGTTTGACTCCTCATCATATTCCATAGAAATCGAGTCACCGCTATTTGCAAGTTTCATGATCCCATTGAGTTTATCAAGATCAATACCAAGCTCCATGTCATCTGCTTTGTACTCCTCAAATGCAGTGCTTTTTAGTTCTAAATCAACCATTGCGACATGCGCAGGATCGACGGCGCGTATTGAGATTCCTTTTGATGTGATATTGAATTTCGCTTCGTTTACAAGTGGTGATGTTACATCGATGATTCCTTTTATAATATCTGATTTTATCTTCGCATTAAACATGGCACACTGCCTCCCCGATGTATGTTTCTCTTCTTGGGGAAAGAATAGGACATTGCCTATATAACGATGACGGTATTTTTTTCCTCTATAAACAAATGGTCTTTAGGAGAAGAACCATCATTCTGACACTACATATGTAAAAAGCAACAGTCCGTAAAGGGGTGTTTGGCCTTATGACAATTGGTAGAGGAGGAGGAAATCATGTCGTTTCGTTTGATCATAAAAAATGGTTACTTTCTCAGTAAAGACCGGTTCTTTGATCAGGATTTCCAAGGGATGTAATGCAAGATACGATGTCGTGTTATTTTGTTCTTGACAGAGCTGGGTGAAATTTTCAGCGGGTATGGAATCATTTTCCGTTCCCCGATGACCGCAGGTTCGATTAAGATAGTTATGTAGGTCTTCTCCGGTCGTCCAATTCTGTTGAGGGATGCAAGGCCAGGGACGAAGAAGCAAGTTTTTTGTCACGATAAGGTCACCATCCCAGAATCCTTTTGAAGTAATGACAATATACTCTGTGGAAATCTTTACAGAATACGCATAGTCTGTGTGAGAGAATTGAAATCGAGTGGTCTGTTCAAAAAAACTGTTATCGATATCTCCAAGAAGATTTGAAAAACTACTCGCTTGTGCTTGCAGTTCAGCGGTTCTTTGCCAATCATTGGAAAAGACAAAGGAAAAGACTACGGTAAGCAGGATTCCAGATGCGAGGAGAAGACCTATCTGTGTCAGCGTTAGACCCATTACACTATTTGTGTCATTACTGCATCGTAACATAGGTTTTTCCCTCTCTTTGGCACAATTCCAAGATGATGTTATAGGTTCCAGAATGAAAGATCGCAATCTGCGTCATGTTCTGATTCGAGAAACGAGCATTTGAATGGAACAATCGTAACGTCCCGTCGTTCATGACATAATAGTAGTTAGAGATTTGATTTCAGTAACAAATTACTTATACCCCATCGGTGATATAACAATTGGATGAAAAATATGAACGAGATAGAGAAATTCACAAACAAGTTTAAAGATCGCAGTATCAACACAGTAAAAACCTACCGAGCTGCGCTCATAGATTACTTTGAAGCAATCCACAAAGAACCAAACAAAGAATACCTCAAACAAAAAGAGGAAGAATACAAAAAAGACATAGAAACATACTGGAAGACAATCAAGAACCATGCACCAAAAACAAGAAACATGCGAATATACTGCGTAAAATCCTTTCTCATGCGAAATGGAATTGAACTAAAAACAATGTTCTACCGGGATCTGCTTGACAGCATAAAAGAAAAAGGCGCGATCACCCAGGACAACGTATTAACAACTGAGGACATACAGAAGATACTAGCACATGGGAACGAAAAAGACAGGGCCGTGATTCTGGTTTTAGCGACAAGTGGAATGAGGATAGGAGAACTTCTCAAAATGAAGGAAGATAGTTTACACCTGGACCACGACCCACCTTATCTCTACCTCCCGGGTAACATAACCAAGAACGGATACCCACGTTTCACGTTCATAACCAACGAAGCAAAGAGCGCGGTAATTGCATGGCAACTCGTGAAAAAGGATTACCTCAAAAAAGTTCAACACAAAAACAACCTCCCCGATGTTATCAACAGAAAAAGGGATGTGAACGACCCCAGGTTATTCCCGTTCTCGTATTCACCGATAGCGGCACGATGGACTAATTTCACGAAGATAATAGGAAAAGATGAACGTGATCCACGGACAAACCGATTAAAGCTCCATATCCACAGCTTGCGCTCCTGGGCGAACACTAAACTAGGGGATACAATGCCCGATATGAAACGAAACTACATTATCGGACATACAACATATCTGAGTAAAGAGTACGACAAATTTAAAGAAGCGGATATCGCAGGAGATTACAAAGACGCGATGGTGAATTTAGCGATACTGGAAGCGAACCCTAATCTTAGCGGTATCAACGAAAGCCTCAAAGAAAAAGATGCTGAAATATCGAAGATGAAAAAACACATTGAAGATATGGACATGCAGCTACGAAAACTTTTAATCGACAAATTAACAGAGGATAATAAAAATAAAAAGAAAAAAGCCTAATTTTTTTTCATTCATCTTTAAGTTGTTCAACATGCATGTAAAAATCGATAGGATCACCCGAACCATTTTTTTGAATTTGCCGAAAGAGATCATAAATCATTGTCGTCCAAAGGTCTATTCTACTGCGCGCTATCAAAGATATTGAATCGGGAGGAATACCGTATAAGATGATATCCGCATCGCAAAATCTAGGATGATAAATCGTGTCACGTTTAAACGATTTAATTCGTGAAATAATCTCTTCGGTGTGAAGATGATAAATATATTCGCCGGTGCAAGAATAACGGTAGTGTTTTGATTCTCCTATTCGTTCAATGAAACCTCGATCAATAAGAAGGTTAAGCTGCTGGATGAGTTGAATATGAACCGCTGATTTTTCCTTTTTTATACAGCCTCTTTTCACTAAACCACATCTATAAACAAACAAATCTTTCTCTTGCTCTCCCTCTTTGAGACTTTGGAGACATTCAAATATTTCTCCATGCGTTAATTGAAATCTGGGGTCCTTTTCTCTTTCCGGAGGCCAGGGCCAAGCGTTTTCAGAATTGCCACACCTGAGTAAATTCAATATTGATATGTAAGGTTCCTTTTCATGGATCTTTTCATCGATTATTTTTGGCACATATATCCCTTCTCGAGTTGATTAAGTGGTCACACTTAATTGATTAAGTTTTTATCATTAAAAAAACCTATATAAATTATGTACTATATTACTTTTGTGGAGTCGATATGAACCAAAAAGATAAGATTGACATCGTTTCTATTTGCCTAGATAAAAAAACAAAACGAAAAATTGATGAGTACGCAAAGGTCCGACATATCACTCGATCAGCGATGATTAGACTGTTACTGAATGAGATTTTTTTCTCTAAAGAAAAAGAGGGAGAGGTAATGCGATGAAAAAAGAGGAGGATTTTTCAACTTGGACAACGGAAGACCTCATAGCTGAAGCAAAACGCAGAGGCCTTATCTGATTTTTTAGGGGGGTGTGAGAGTGGATCCCGATGTCGCAAAAATGTTTTTAAACAAGCCCATCGAAATCACTTTTACGGATAATTTTGTTTTGCATGGAAAAATAATAAGTGTCGATACCAACGGAATTGTTCTACAAACCTTACAAAGAACTTCATACGTCTGTTTCAGTCGAATATCAACGATTGTCCTGGAGGATTGAACGATGAGTTTCAACGGTAAATATGACGAAATACGCCTTTTATTACATCTTTCAGAGGCACGACAGCAACAGGACTATAAAATCATTAGAGAGGCATTAGAGGAAATGAAACACCAGTACGAACATCACGTTTCACAGATCGAGGATGATGGCGACGGAAACCGAGGCAAACCATGACCGAAGAACCGATCTGCCAATGTGGACATAGTATCGATTGGCATAGACTCCTTAAATCAGCAAAACCGGACGCTTGCCTTTTTTGTTTCAAGAATCCTGACGGCTCAGAGCGATACTGCCCCTGCAACAAATACCAGGAAAAGGTGAAACAGTGACAAAAATCAGACTACTCAAAGACATAGGTGAAATTCCAGGAGGTATAAAAGCAGGGGAGATAATCGAAACCTCGAAGGAATCAGCAAAAGCATACGTTAACAGAGGCAAAGCAGAATACTACCGAGGGGAACTAACACCAGAAGAACAATACTACAAAGACCAAGAAAACAAAGAAGATGAAATACGAAAGAAGAAGTGGGCTGAATCAGATAACAGAGGGCATATAACGCCAAATAATAATGAAGCTGCGACATTTTATTATAATCAAGGCTTTAACACAATCCCTATCAATGGCAGAACCAAAGTACCATACATAAAATGGGAGAAATACCAATCTGAACGAATTCAGCAAGAGGATTTCGACAAATGGGTGACAAAAGGACTCTTCAAGGATGGGATTGCGCTAATCTGCGGATACAACGGACTCCATGCCATCGACATCGACAACAAAGAGATTGTCACGAAAATAAACATCGATCTCCTGGCATATGCACAGAAAAGATACTGGGTTGAAGAAACCAAGAAAGGATATCATATCATCGCCAGGACGCTGAAACCTATCCCGAAGTTCACCCATAACGGAGGGATTGACTATCTAGGATCTGAACGCCTGTGCATCGTTGCACCCAGCCCCGATAAACAACTCATCGGTTTTGAAAAGGTGACAGATCTACCGGACCTCATCATTGATGACGAACTCTATGCCACATACATGAATTGGAGCGGAAAAAAAGAGAAGGCCTTCAAAGATTATCAGAAAGGCGTCAACAAAGGAGAACGAAACAACTCCATGTTCGTCCTCACCTGCAAATACCGGGATGAGTTGAAACCAGAATATGAGGCCATCCAGCTGGTCCTAGAGGCAAACAAAAAGAACACACCACCACTGACCGATACAGAAATAACAAACCTAGTGAAACAGGCTTACAAATACCCTGCGTCCAAGACCTATGACGATATGAATAAATTCGACCTTCTCTTTCAATACAGAGCCTTCTATTATGATGAGAACGGAGACATAAAAATAAACTGTCCCAGCCTCGCAAAACTACTCACGGAGGCTGATAATGAATATTATCGAATCATACGAGACAATCAAGACATTATAAAATACAACGGATCCTATTTTATCGGAAATGCAGAAAAACATCTGGGAAACAGAATAAATTATTACTGCGGAACAAAGACAACCAACAGGATAAAACAAGAGACACTAGGCTTCATAAAAAATATGGATTACATCGACAGAGACGAACTAGATCAACCTTTAAACCTCATCAACTTCAAAAACGGAATACTCGATATAAATACCTGGGAAATCATCGAACATGACCCTCAATATACGTTTCAGAACGAAATACCAGTTGACTTCAAAAAAGAAGCCAAATGCCCTGCATGGGAGACGTTCATTGATGACGTCATATATCCAGAGGATAAAAACTTCATGCAGGAAGTCTGCGGGTATCTTCTTTATAGACGATACACCTGGGCAGTCCTCGTCATCCTATTGGGTCATGGACGGAACGGAAAAACAACATTCATAAGCGTAATGACTGAGATACTGGGAAAACAAAATACAGAACATATCCCACTCCAGACCATCGCACACGATCAACATGCAAAAGTAAAACTCTACCAGATGCACGCGAACCTTTGCAGTGAGATAGGATCACAGGAAATAAAGAACACAGAGGCATTAAAACAACTCACAGGGACAGACACGATCTACGCCCGACAAATCTACAAAGAAGGATTCGACTTCAGGAACTACGCAAAACTCATCTTCAGCTGTAATGTTCTACCAGATATAAAAGACGAAACACTGGCGATGACGGAACGACTCGCTATCTTGGAGTTCCCAAATACCTTTGAACGAGATGACCCGGAATGTGACCCAAATATTTTTTATAAGCTTACAACACCGGAAGAACTCAGTGGTATTCTTAACTGGATGATAACAGGATTAAAACGACTTCTTGAAAACATGAACTTCTCTCCATACAAAGACTTCGAGAACCTGGTAAAATACAAACGAGAATGTGAGGATCCTATCTATAAATTCATTGACCAGGAACTCAAACAGAATGAAAAAGCTATCATGCTGAATGAAGAACTGTATAAACATTATAAAAAATATTGTGACGAACAAAACCCGAAACTGACACCGTTAAATGATGTCTGGTTTGGTCGTAAGCTCATGCAGTTTGTCCCATCCAGCTGGAATGTAACAAAGGGGCAAAAAGGAAAACACACAACAAAAGGATTACAAATTAAAGGAGTGGAACCATCACAAACAACGATTTAATAGAAACGGGTAAAACGGGTATTTTAACTCGTATCTTTCTATATATGCATTTTTGCTCTATACGCGTATATAGAGAGGTTTTTACCCGTTTTACCCGTTTTGGCTCTCGGAGGCTCTCGAAGAAGGTGTTTTTGAATGATTATTTATAAGTGTCCTAAATGCGGTGGTGAATATTGGTATCCCTGGTCAGTAAAATGCCCCCGTTGTGGTGGCAAGCTCCGGGAGGTTCCGAATGATTGATTTTTGGCCTGACATCCCTTCTGGGGAACCTTGGGATCCTGACGACCTAGGAGCTGTCTGAATATGCCGGACTTGACACCTCTGAGTTGGTTCGTTGCAATTGCTGCAAGCGGGACCGTCAATGCACTATCAACTTATTTTATCCAGCGTTTTTTAGTGAAACCATTAGATGTAAAAATAAGTGATCTGACAAAAACAATCCAAAAATTCAATACTAGTCGCCTTTCTGATAATGGAATTTACAGATCTCAAAACAGAGACGCAAAAAGCAAGGTCAATAAGAAGAAAATCGGACTTAAAAAAATCGAGCTGCAAATTGATTCATGGGTGGATCTATGAAAGTCTTTTGCGGTTTCTGTGGAAAAAAGCTATCCCGAAGCCCTGGACGTCATCGGGGAAGAACAAAGTTTTTTTTCTGTGATCGCAAACACCACGGCCAATTTATGCACGAGCAATTTATGAAAAACAAGGAGAAAAAACCATGAATGAAAAAGAACAAGAAAAAAATAAGTCTGAAGATAAAATGAAAAAAGAGCCGATGTATGTTCTGAAAGAAGATCTCTTTGTCGGTCGAAGTCTGTACGACAGCTTCAATTATTTTAATCACATCGTTTCACATACATCTGGAGAAGAATATCATAATCTCATTAAAACTCTCGAGTTCGGCATTCAGTTGCTCCCGGACCCAACAAAAAAAGAGGACCGGCTTCTCATGGAGCGGATCTGCGGTAAAGAATACTTTGAGGAGGACGCGGAAGCAATTATCAAACTTTATGATGAAGCATCTAAGGTGCTTGCGAATGAAGTCTTGTCGCACCCTTCCCAAAAGTACCAGTGGGGCGATCCTGCCGGCCAAAAATTCCCTGAATATTTTATCGATGCGGATGATGTTGGCAAAAGACAGATCTCGTGCAGCAAAGACACATATGATTCCGCTATGACCGTATTCCGTGAAAGCCAGTATGACGGGCATCTACCTGCGTTAAGGAATATAAAAAACATGGTGTTCAATGCGCTTGTCAAATTTGAGATCATCCCCCGAGAGAGACCTACCTTCAAGGAGGTAATGGAAAAAACACGGATCGAAAACTACAAGAAACGACACGCAGGGGTGAAGTAAAAATGGCTCTGGAAAGTTGGAACGAAGAGGCGCGTGATAACAGATCCGCGAAGATGATCCGCAGCATCAGCCAGGACAGCGGTCGTGCATTCAAATCTGATTTTCTTCGCAGGATTTATCCCAAGAAAATGGTAGACGGAAAAGATATCGGTGCTATCTGTACAGATTGGGTTTATTTAATCTTGACAAATTTGAAGTATGACCAGGAAAGCCTCGAAGAGAAATTGATGATGCTGTACGATGATTACGACTCTGGGATAAACCCTGACACGGACCCGGATTTTCTCGAGTACATGGCCGTTTGTGGCATCATGCCCTTTGCAGAGCTTGTCGATGAACTACCCGTACTTTCCAAGATCTCATTCGGTGGACGTTTAGAGAAACCGGAGGCCCGAGGCAAAGGCATGGACGAGGTTGAATGGTAGAAAAAAAGCGTGGTTTCTTCGCATCTGCATTGGCAACCGGGATGCTTCTGACGATCTGGGGCAAAATGCGGTCAGGAAAAACGAATTTTGTCTGTCATATCATGGAGATCGCAGCGGAAGAAAAAGAGATGAATGTTTATACGAACATCCCTTTCTTCCGTTTCGAGCAGAAAGAAGAGGCCATCGAAAAAGGATTTCTGCTCCCTGGCATCGAATATCGGGAACTTCCCCCAGAGATTCGGACGACAAGGCGAGTCAGCGAATTGCTGCGCGGATTGTTTGTCACGTCAAAGAACTTAACGGTCTTGGACGAAGGAGCCTTGTTTGCTGCTGCTTCGATGGGGACCAGCACGAAAGTAAGATGGTTAAAAGCCTTGATCTTTACTATCGGAAAACTCGATAGCGCGGTCGTCATCATCGCCCAGGATAAAGGCTCCGTGGTCCCGAGTATACGATCAACATTAGTTTCTTATGAGATAAAAATTATCAAGAGTTCGGATTCTAGCAGACGCGCAGAGATCTCTATTATGCCCCAGGAATTAACGGATGAGGAACAGGAGCCTATTCATATCGACACATGGTTTAATCTGAAGCCTACGACATTGACCTTCGATTCTCGTGCGGTTACTAAATTCGAGTTCGACATCGATATCGAAGAGTTCTTTAATCGGATCTCAGAGTTCAACAGTCTCGATGCTATCGCGGAAGCCCCACGGATCCTTGACGAGATGCTAAGCGAGAAGAACGGTGGATCTAAGAAGAAAGAGAAGGCGATAAAAGAAACCATCCTTGATATTTTGGCTGAAGATAATGATTTGAACGACAAAGAGATCCAAATCAAGGCCCACGAGCTGGGGGTCAAGTCCACGCGCTCACACATTGGTCAAATCAGAAGAGAACGGAAAGTTCAAGCGGAATAAGACAAAATATATTTATTCTATTTTAAGGATAAAAATAGAGAGTCGTACCTGAACAACAAGCAGCTTCTCCCCGAGATTCTTTCCCCAGGGCCTCTAGTGCTTGCGCCACTCCTTGTTCGCGGAAAGAACAAGCAACAGGAGACGAAACCAAAAAATACAGTGTATACAGGCCCCCTATACGTGGCAAAGGGAAGTCAGGGTTTTGGGGGCAAAAATGGCCCTGTTAAAGAAAATGTCACAACAAGCACAAAGGACGCGAGGAGAGAGAGGGCCGGATTATTTTTCATCATTCTATTTATCATCATTAGATAAGGAGAAGAGTATGTGTCCGTATCGGACAGCCGGTGGCGATGTGTTCTTGTTGATGATATCTAATTTATTATTTGTTGTTGCCCGGGTGATCGATGGCCAGGATCTTGGCATAGTGATGAACGAATGAATGATACCGTGGGATCCACCGTAGCATAGGCCCAGGGCCTTAAGCTACCTGGCCTTCATGCCATGAGAGGATACCTGGGCCTTCGGTGTTATCCCACGTTGTACCATGGGCTTCGTTGCCAATTAGAAAATCAAAATCTGTTAAGGAAGATTTACCGGAACAAAGCAAAGGACGAGCTCCAGCTCCCACCCATCAGGGCTTGACGATCTAAGACCGGGTGAACGTGCTGCAGGAGCAACCTGCAGGAACGACCTACAGGGATCTCGGATGAGGCCATGAGACGCAAGGCACGAACAGGCAAGCCAGGATCTGGTGTATATAAAAAAGATATAATTATTAGCACGGTTCCATTGATTAACGACCTGGCCAGAAACTCTCTCGAAGAACACTGATCAGATCCAGCTCGACGTCTAGATCTCCAGCTGGACTAATGGGAAAAAAAAATAAAAATGCTTTACAATCTGTCAATCATTCCAATCGTTAAAAATTCTCTCCGAGAAAAAAGACATTGGAAAAGACTCTCGCAATGAACAATTGATTGGACAATTCAATCAAATAGATTAAAAAAAAGAGGAGGAGGATTAAGATTAATTAATATTTCTTTATTCATTGTCTTGGATGTAATGCATTATTGATATCCTAGTTAACTCATCCAAACTACTAAATGTCCCGTCTCTCCTCATAAATTCTCTGATAGTACCTAAAAACTCTGGTCTTAAGTGTATGGTAATTGTTTTTGGTTTGGCTGCCTTTTTTTGTTTTTCTTTTTCCATAGGTCTTCCTCCATTTTATTTTATGAGAACGAAACAGCTATCAGTATTTTAATGTATTGTAATTACATTTAAATACAATACAAATATTATATACTCTCGTGATATACTATGAAGCACATGCCGTACGTGACCATAAGCTTGAAAGATGATAACAAAAAAAAGTTTGAGGATCTCTGTGAAGAAGAGACAAGAGGCAAGAGCAACATGTTCGTACTCATGTTGAATTTCTACCTGAAGAATAAGGATAAGGTGAAATGATGGACGATGAAATCATTTATATCGTGGATGCAAACCCTGACGGTTCTTTAGCTTGCGATGTGATATTTGCCATTGGCGAAGAGGGTGAACTCCCCTCGTCTATATGCGAGGCAATACGGAAAGAACTTGGCCTTGATGATGATGAGGAACCGATCTTTGAGTCAAATGGCAAAGGTGGTATTATCATTAAAAAAGGGTGAAATAGTATCCTTAGAACCCTGTTTTTCTTCTGTAAAGCCTAGGGTTTGCATCGAAAGACACGCCTTTAAAGGTAGTTTTTGACAGGAGTAACTATATATTTTTTCTGAAATCTATATAGTTTTTAATGCAAACAGAGATTTAAAATAGATACTAATGCATACGTGGTATAACCATTGGTTAAACCGAAGGTATAATTATGCACGTTGACACAAAGCGATGGGGAGAGGTTTCCATAAAGAAACAGGCCAAGGAAGGAGGCAAGAATAATTTCGACAGCACCCGATCCTTTTCCATCGTCAGCTCCCCTAATCATTATGATATCAGCCAGTTAAAAGAACTCTATGAGATCGTGACGGATCTTACCGAGAAATATTCCTTTGAAGAATTTAAAAAGAAATTGATGGGCTTTGGTGCAGATCAAGGCAAACGGGAACGGGTCGGTCAAGACACAAACCCGATGCCCTGATTCCGCACCAAGTAAGTAAATAATTATTGATATAAAAACGGGTCGGTCAAAATGAAAATAATAAGAAAAAGAAATAATGAAGCAAGCGCGGTACTTATAGGCGGGATCGTAATAGTCGTTGTTGTCTTGGTGCTGTCAGGTCTTTTTTACACCGGGTATCTTCCTGGGCTTGATCTTTTAGATAATGGAGAGCACGGTGAAGTTACAAAAACGTTCACATATCAAGGTGTTCATGGAGCAACTGGTTACGAGCTTATCGGTCCGAACAACAGAAAAGGATTCATTTGTTCTTATATCAGCACGGCGTACAGCGAGGATATCGTTTGCCAGGGGAAGGTGCAGATCGATTCAGGCTCCCTCGGACATGTAGATAAATATGCGTACAAGGTGTATCTGAAGAAGAACGGCTATAGTTCTTATGAGAAGGTTTCAGCTCCTGAGATAGCAACGTCTTCATTTATCAGCAATGCGAACCCGGGTGAGATACCAACTTCAACCATTATGTCAGAACAAAATATCGAATATCTACCAGTATACTCTTTTAGTGTGCTTGGTGGATCATATAGCAATGGCGCGGTGAAGGTTGAGCTTTGGGGTAATGTTGCTGGTTATTTTGGAATAGGCCCGCATGAATGGAAAATGATAGCCTCAGATGCAGCATACCTATATAGCGGTTGGGGGTCATTGACTCTCCCTAAAGATACTAATGGGGTGCCCAAGGATACTTTCGAGATCGGTGAGCATGTTAAAATCGGGGTTCAGACTTCATATGGGGCATATCTAACGGATGCACAAGGGTCAACTAAAACATGGTCCGTAGTCTTGCACAAGCCAGCGATGTACGGCGGTGCTCCATATAAAACAGAATATTATGAGAGCAATGCAAATACTTTTTTTGAGTTCGATGTGACCGCAGACATGTTTGTTCTTGGCGGGGACAACACATGGACCATCGAGATCTTTAACACGTTGATATCTAAAGGTCAACTACCGACTTACACGATCGATTTTGCTGCAAATGCCCCTGGTGATGTCACATTCTCCCCGTTGAACAGCCAATACAAGGTTGATACTGCGGTAAATTGCAGGATGACTGCCGCAGGTCCGATCACTAAATTCAAGGTGTGCATAATCTATGGGACCTATGATGTTCTTTTTCCTTCTGACCCGTTTTCCCAGCAATGGCTTTTGCCTTGGACGGATATACCCGCCTCTGGAAACACGGCCACGGTAACATTCACACCAAAATATCAAAGCTATGTCACCGTTTTCGCCAAAGCCTGTGACGCTGATGGGAGGACATCATTACGCACCTGGACTAATGCTATCTGGGCCTATGATACTACCCCGGCGGTTGAAGATCAGATAAAAGAGTACGTCGGGATCCATGTTTACGGGGGAGGTCATACTAACCCCTGGTTCCCGCATGACCCCGGACAGCAAGACCCATTTGACTGGAAACTGATAGTTGCGATAGTGATATTGATTATTTTCATTCTTGTCGGGATATTTGCTCCTCTCCCCTTATATGGTAAAGTTGTTGTTGTCATAGTAGGGGTGGTGATCGCAGTCTTGTATTACCTGTACGCTCCCCCGATATTCATTCGCAATTTGTTTGATTGGTGGCCCCCTGATTGGTGGCCGTTCAAATGAATCATTTTTTCTATTATGAACCATACGGTGGTCCGGGGATTATCAACTCCCCCCGGACAACCAGATCTGCAAAGAAAAGAAGAAATAGTCTCTAATCTATCCTCGGAGTAGTCTTTTTCTCCTGTTAAGCCTGGTTTTGCATCGAAAGATACCTCTTTAAGGGTGGTTTTTAACAGGAGAATCTATATAGATTTTAGAAAAACTATATAGTTTTCGATTTGAAACCTGTTTTTAGGCACGTGGGCGCGTTGTCATCCTTTGACGTAGATTATCATTACCTGCTTTGAGATTGAAGACGAGAGTATCGGTTCCTATGCCCGTTTCTGGGTGCTAACGATTTTTGATTAAAAGACCTGGATTTTGGGTACTAATCGCGGTAGATCACACAAAAGCGTTCAAACTCAAACCGTGTTAATGCTTGTCCGATGCTACCCAAAAATGCGTTAGTCCATGATAATGCTTGACCGATACCAATATATAAAGGTATCAGTTTTTCGATGGTAAAACCAATATACACTACTTATACATACTAAAATCAATTCTATAATAGTAGTTATTGCTTGTTTTTTCATCGAGGGTGAGATTTGCAGGCTCGTTGGTGCCGTTACTTGGGAGATACCCAAAAACGATAAAGCGCAGAGACGTAGGGAACTGAACAGGAATGGTAACAATTGACCCATTGTCGGCATATTCAAACATATTCGTCGCTTCAATCAGAATCCTGTCGATTTCACCTTCCACTTTGTGTATTTGCGCATCTTTCATAAGATTCGGGATTGAAAGACACAATAAGGTGATGATAACACCAGCGACGATGATAATTACAAGAAGAGCGACAGGTTGACCAACGACAGCGTCTTCATCACTAAATAACAAATGAACTTTACTAAATGTCATAAAACCTCCCAGATTTATTACAAAGAATTAAATATTTCATTAAACGAAAACTTGAGTTATTGTTTATTTTATAGTAACAGGAGAAAAATCGAACGGACAAGCATTGACACGATTTTAAGACACAATGATAATAGTTTTTTATATGACGTCTGACGGATTAGAAGATTGTTTTTGTTTTTTTCCAATGATTGTATAGATAAAGATACCAAATGACAATCAGTATTAATGCTATAACAAACATTATTTGACTAAAAAGGAATCCATCGTTTATAAAAGTGTTCTCAACTAGGAAACGTGCGATCGTGACTAAATAATTAAATTCCGGGTGGCTGTTCGCGTAACTGATGTTCATAAATTGATTTCCCAGTGAATGAATGAACATGGGTAGAATCATTGGAATATACATCATTGCGAGTTTATACCTGGTTTTCCAGGATCTGTCTTTTACTTTCAAATAAGAAAACGTAATAAGAGTAGCACCGATGGAAGAAGCAGCTATATGCAGAAGAACATTACCAAGATAACCTTCAAACTCACCAAAAAGTAATCCACTGATTGCAGAAAATATTACGAAAAAAAAGAGAAACATTTTTGGTAATTCTGTATCTTTAGATTTGTTGAATATGATGGGTGACAATAATAAAACAAATGCGAGGAATAATTTAAACGGCTCTTCTCCCAATGGCGCTAAAACCACCTTTTGATATGTGTCATCAGACCTACTAAATTCAAGATACATAAAAACAATCAATTGAACGATGAGGATGATTAAAAAATAAAGAATAAGTTTATTGTCCTTCGATAGTGGCATGTTTTCTGAAGATGTAAACAAAATTAGTATATTAAAATTGTTACAAAGTACATAAAATACAAAATTTAAGGGGATTAATTTTCACAATCAGGATGTAATAACCATAGTAATATAAATAACAAATAAATTACAAATAAGATAAACGGGGGAAATTAAAAATATGAGAGTTTCTTATGAACAACAAAAAAAAACAGCTAAATACACCTCATATTTAGGTATTATTTTAATTATTATCGCTCTATTTTTAGTATTATTAATTTCACAATCTACTGCTGATCAGAGTCTAACTTATGGTAATATGATTTCCGTTGTACTTTCTATTTGCTCACTAGGTCTAGCTATTTTTGCATTGGGCATATCGGGGGTATCTATTGTTAAATCAAATATCAATTCAAATGAGAATTTCTTAAGAATCGTAGATCATTTTGAAGATAAAAGAATAGAAATTTTTCAGAGTTTATCAAAAAAAGATGCTTCGCCTTTGATTAGAAATATATGGAAAATGGTTACCTATACAAAACGTGCAGTTAAGTTATATGAAATGGAAAATATAGAAAAGGACAATTTGGATGTTTTTTTTAACCAATTAGAACAATTATTATTTCAATCTGGAATCTTTTGGCAAGGTCTAAATCAAACACCACCAATTCAAAATTTTTATCTTAGAAAACAAGATGCTATACATGTTTTGTCAATATGTAAAATGTTTAGAGGATTCAAATTAGATGAGAAACAAAGAAATACTCTAGAAACATCATATATTGATTTTATAAGTAAAATAATTGAGAAGGCACCAGACGATAAACCAATCCCACCTCCATCATCAGGATTTTAGAAAATCATGTTTTGTGTTTAAAAATTTGCCACCAAAACTATAAAACTACTTTTATTTTTTGTGAATAATAAGTATTTTTTTAACATCAACAGGAGAAAATAGCATTAACACGGTTTTCTATCTATTTTTTCTTCTTTTTTTTCTTTGCGCTTATTTTCTTTTTTTGTTTTTCCGTTACAATTTTATAGGCTATTAGTTCATTATAACCCATTATTTTTTCTCCCTCAAACAACAATTTTAAACAATTATTTCTTTAAAAACCTATCATTAGAAACAGAAGCATTGACACGTTTTTGACTCAATTTTTTTTTGTGCGAATCAATTAAAAAAAGAAAATAAAACCTATACAAATCAACATGAATAATTGAACTTTTAACTGCAGCTAGGAAATTCCAGACCAGGGAAGATAATTCTCTTCATATCTATCAATTTTACAACTTTACCAATGATCCACTCAAGTTTTACAGGTCCATTACATACTCCTCTCAGCTGGTCACATGCAGGTCTGTAGTCTCCTTTAGTTATAAAACCTGAATTATTTGGCATGTAATTTTCTAAACCAAGTTCGGGTATGGTTATATTAGACACGTTTATCATTCCATAATCTTCCACAGAATAAGTACCATATTCATAATGGTATTCAACCCAACACATTGTACGAGAAACAATATTTTCTTTACTTTCATTTTTATATATTATCGCATCCCCATAATCACCATATTTTTTATAATCAAATGTTTTTCCAAAAGCCCAAGTAATAGTTTCATTTTTATTACTTATCTCTTCACAAAGTAAAAAATCTCCTTTATCTATGATTCCATCCTGACGTTCCCCATGACTCATACAATCACTTGTCATATAAAAAAACATATCCGATTCTGTACATCCGCTCAAAAATCCTACACTGATTAAAATAGTAACAACTACCAATATTGGTATCTTTTTCATAATCATTTACCTCCGCTCTGATAATTTATAATATCTCTCCCTATAAAAACGTTTAGCCGACCTTAAAAAAGTTAATATCTATAAAAAGAGAGGCTATAGGACTCCGAGGGGTTCTAAACGACCGAATATAGACCCGAGGGTCCTTTAACGTCTACGGTCCCTATTTTCAAGCCCTTTGAATAATTTCTATAATCGTTGTGCGAATCAAATGATAAAAGAAAATGAGAAGAAAAATATGGAGGATTTTTAGTAACCCAAGAGATGTCGTAGTATCGGAAATGCGTGTGGAAACCGTTGGAACATTCTCTCGAAGAGCTGTTGGAAATATATATTTTGGTTCAATGGTGTTTTAAGATAAACGTCTACTTCGCAGAAGTCAGTTGGGTCATCTGAATTTATCATTTTGATTTTTCCAGTGAAATTTGTCTTTTTCTCAGGTGGTGCAACAACAGTGACAGTTATGGTGACCCAAGATCCATCCGGGAGACCTGCACCATTGGGTGGTGAAAACGTCCAGTTCCCCCAAGTTGGCCAACTGTCAACATTCCAGTTGAGAAGTGAACCAACTTCTCCCATGTTCCCTACTTGGAACGTTCCGTTAACTGTATCACCTGGTTTCACTTTATCCCAACTTAATGATCCATCGCAGGTTAAATCAGGCTCGGGTTCGGGTACCGTCTCGATCGTTAATTTCGGGAAAACACCGCCTTCTGTAACCCAGAGCCCGCCGAACGTCTCAGCCCGAATGGTCAGCCCGACATATTGCTCCTGGGCGTTGACCAGATCGGTAACAAAGGACGTCACGTCGAAGCTCAGAACCTGTCCGATTTGAGGGTCGGGGGTATCTATCGAGTCAAGAACGTTGCCGTCCCCGGCTTCGAAATCGGACAGCTCCTCAAGCCCATTGCCGACGTATCCATCGACGGCTAAGCTCTCCGGGGTTTCACCATCAACGCCGAGACCGAAGATGTCGATCTCTGTGATTATTACCTCGAACGTGACCACGCTGATGAACTCCCCAGGTGGGACGCTGAATGGTGAAATGTCGAACTCAGCCATCGACCGACACTCTCCAAGGGTCCCCAGCAGGACGTCGTTGAAGGTGGAATAAGGTCCGTTGTCACCAAAGCCGTCGAACGGGTCTGCGTCAATGACCTCGAAGTCAACTGGCGGGTTCTCAATTGTGAATATTGTTGTAGTATCAACATAAACAATATCACGTTGAGAAGTTTTTTCCACTACGTTAGATCCTGAAACAAATCCGATGATACTTATAATCATCAACGTGCAAACAAAAATACAGATTATTGCTTTCTTCATCATTAATTCCTCCTTATGTAATGCTAATGTATATCACGTATTTAAATTTTTATTCAAAGTAACGCAAAAAAGGAAGATTATACAACTCTCATCCAGACTGGGGGATGTAGTCTCCTATAAAAAAATATCTTTAGAAACTGAAGCATTGACACGGTTTTAAGATACAATGATAAGGGTTTTTTGTGCGAATCAATAAAAACATAAAACGCCTAGCGAGAGATTGTTGGCGGTACCTAATACCCCCAACGCCTCCCCATAGATTAGCATTAGATACTAAATACCCTCTGTTAATCTAACTAGGCATGTTATTATTTGTCATTCCTCATATTTATAATTTGCCCTGTTTTAGCCCACTTTTACTGCTTTTCTTTGTCTTTTCCTTACTTTTGCTCGGAACTAAAGAACTGATGATAACCGTCAAAGCATCAGAAAAGATGTAATTATATAGTGACGAAACAGAAGCATTGACACGGTTTCTAAGACAGAATTGATAATGGTTTATTTGTGCGAATCAAATGATAAAAGAAAATGAGAAGAAAAATATGGAGGATTTTTAGTAACCCAAGAGATGTCGTAGTATCGGGAACACGTGTGGGAATCGCTCAAAGAACTGCTTCAGCATTTGTATCAACGCGAAATATGGTATCAATGCACTGTTTTTTGGCATGGTGATGGTTAACGGGTCTGACCAGTTGCTCTCAGCACCATTTGAATCTTTTGCTTTGACTTTGATGCTATAGGAGCCTTTTCCCCACGTATGTGTCGTGCTGACTGTGGCTCCAGAATTGTAAGGTCCGAGCCAATTGCTTTGCGTTCCGTCACCCCAGTCCCATTGGTAATACACTTGGTCACCGTTGGGATCGGTGGTGCTCGTCGAATAAGTGTATGGGGTATTGATCTTTCCGTTTGTTTCACCAGACGGTTTATTTGGTTTGTTCGGTGGTGAATTTTGCTGCTGTTGTGTGGTGAAAGTGAACCATTTTCTGGTGTAAAGCCCACTGCCGGTTGGATCAGTTGCATTTACCCAGATCTTGTAGGTCGTCGAATAGGCAAGACCTGAGAGGGCAAGAGTTTTTGTACCATTGGCTGCACTAGTACCACTATTGGCTTGTCCATTGCTGCACTGAATAGACCATGAAAACGTATCTCCTTCAGGATCGTTGATGGAGATGTTCCAGGTGAAGCTTAAGGGTTGATTGGTCGAACCATTGGCAGGAGTGGGCGTGCCGAAGACTGGTGGGAGACTTGCTTTGGTGGTGAAGGTGTACCATTTTCTGGTGTAAAGACCACTACCGCCTAGGTCGGTTGCATTGACCCAGACCTTATATGTTTTTGAATAGGAAAGTCCAGAAAGGGATAGTGTCTTTGTTCCGTTGGTTGCGCCTGTGGCGCTGCTGGTTTGTCCGTTGTTGCATTGAATCGTCCAAGAGAATAAATCACCTTCAGAATCGGTGATTGGAATACTCCAGGTGAAGCTCAAAGGCTGATTCGTCGAACCATTTGTAGGAGTTGGTGCTCCAAAGACGGGTGGGAGATTTGTAATTGGGAAAACCAATGGCTTGTAATCAGCTGATCCACTATTTCCGTCAATATCATAGGGGGTATCCCAGATGGCACCATTATTTGTTGCATTGGGATAACGACTAGTATAATCACTCCAATAGTTGCCTAGCGCAGTACCATTCCACCGATTATTGGTACTAGAATCTGAGGCTTGAACATCACCGTAGTTATTTCCGTTGAAATTATTTAATTTGATAGAATTACTAGCTGAACCTATAATATTAATACTATAATCCAGATTGTTTAAGAAGTCATTATAATCAATATTATTATTATTTGAATTATAAAGGTATATGCCAAATCGGTTATTTGAGGAGATATTGTTATCATAGATAGTGTTGTTATCACAATTTGTAAGATAGATACCATCGTAATAATTATTTAAAACGCTGTTACAAGAAATAAACCCGTTATTGATGTTATTCATATAAATACCATATCTGCTATTAAAAATGGTGTTCTTTTCAATAATAAACATTCCACTGGAATCAACAAAAGAACAATAAATACCATAAGTACTAGAACCAGAGTTGTTGACGATACTTGTATTCGTTATAATGATATTGCTGCCTTGGGGAAGGCTTAGAAACACACCATGTCCGGTATTGTTTTTGATGGCACAACGCTGAATATAGACGTTCTTCGAGGGAGACGAAGAGCTATAAACCCATTGTACGCCGCCACCATTGTCGCTTATTGTACAGTCGATTAATGTAAGATTGCTAGAATAAGTGCTGTATATGCCATAGCCATTGCACTCTGTGATAGTTACATTGTTAAGATTTAAATCAGTGTAACTGGCACTTATTCCGTAGTTAAGGGTATTATGGATTGTAAAAGGTGGGACAATCGTAATGTCGGTGCAATGAGAGAGTTCTAGGCCATTGCCAGCGTTATCGATGACAACATCGTGGAACACTATGTTATTAGCACCGATTAGATCGATAGCATACCCGTCATTATCAATCACATCAACGGTATCTAAATACACGGAACCCTTATATCCAGCAAAAGAACAATAAATACCATAAGT
>JAFNFT010000086.1:27688-30224 GCA_017885605.1 Methanobacteriota archaeon
AACTGGCACTTATTCCGTAGTTAAGAGCACCTTGAATTGTAAAATCACTAAAAGTATCTTTTGCTTGAGAAATAGTGATACAATTACCACTTTCAGCACCTTGGATAATTGTACTATTTTTGTTTTCCCCAATAAAATAAAGGTTCTTGTTTACTGTTATTTTTTCAATATATAAACCAATGTAAACATAAATAATGTCACTGTTGCTAGCATTATCAACCGCATCCTGGATCTTGCTGTAATTATTGGGTCCTGTTCCACCTACATAAAGAATGCTTCCACGATTAAAGGATGGTGTACTTTTTACCGAAATATCTTGTGTATCACTAGATCCGATGCTCTCACTTTTTGATTTTGCATTTTCGTTGAGATCCCATTTATTAAATCCCTTACCATTTTCATAACACACTTGTACAATGCTTGCGTTTAATGTAATAGAATTCGTCGTGGGTACTTCTTCACTACGGCGGGTTGTTGCGATATCTCCACTAATTACAAGTCTAACCCCCATTCCAACAAATAATACTATGATTCCAAAAACCAACCCTTTCTTCAACCAACTTTTTTCCATAAGCCCTTCGCTCCCCTAAATAATGGATTTTCTTATGATTTGTTATTCTGTGGTTTCATTTAAATGTTTTCTATAGGATAAAATGTACACTATTTTTGGAACTAAAGGAATTGTATACACCAAAAACTCATTTTATTTCAGCAAGAGTCAATCCTAAATCAGGGTTTCCATCACTCATTATAGGAGTTTGAGGTCCTATTCCAAGTAATCTAAACAACCAAAAATCTGAACCTAATAATCGCATATGAGTAGACGTAAACATATACAGTTCCTCAATCGAGACGACTCCATCTGAATTTTTATCGGCTAAAGCATATTTAAATATTTTTTTAAGCCCGAGTGTCATATAAAAAACAAAAATACTACCAATTTGAGGAAAATAACGAGGTGCTAATGTATCCTCATCGGCATTGCAGGCGGTCAATACTACACGATTTTCGCTTGATAATGTTGGGAGAAAACCTCCACTACCACAGGAATTTATAATTACAATTAATAAACCCCCAATCTTTGAAGCATCCTCTGCTAATCTATTACTATAAATATCAAAAACTCCAAATTTTATCCAACAAATATTATTTAAATATGTACCATGACCAGAAAAGAAAAACAATGAAACATCATTTGAATCGGTATTCTCTGCTAACCAATTCATTGATTCAGTATAATTATCCTCGGAATTTTGACTCGTTGTAAATATTCTCATATTATTTTCTAGTAACCAATTGTGACTCATAGTATAGAGCGTTCTTGAAAGTTTTTCAGCATCTTTATCACCAGGAACATCGCTTGGGATGCCGAAGAATGCTCCACGATAAACTGGTTCACCTGAATCTATAGTGACAGTCAACGATTCTGACCAATCACTCTCATGATTGTAATTATCTTTTACTTTCACCTTAACCAAGTATACATCATCTAGTTTCCATATATGAGATGCTTCAACTGTTACACCAGAGTCGAATGGACCTAACCAATTACTAAATTCATTGTCACCCCACGAGAAATTATAGTAGATTTGATCATCTTCTGGGTCGATTGCTTTTGTTGAATACGAATATGGAAAAGTGGTGCTTCCTGTTGTTGGTCCTGATGGTTTTTCAGGTATATCCGGAGGTTGATTCTCACCATCAAAAGGGTTCATTAATGGATAGTTATCCTTGTTATTCCCACCTGGTATAGAATATGGTGTGTCACCAATACCGTCACCATTATTATCCTCACCAGTATAATCATCCCAGTAATTTCCCTCAAATCCATTATCCCACGAAGAAGATGCAGAATCATATGCATTTGGAGAGTTATTGATAAAATTATTATGATCTATAGATGCTGTTGATTCAGAAACAGAATAGAGCCCTTGATATGTGCTATTTCGGATAGTGTTAAATTGGATTATGGCAGAAGCGTATTGTATGTTAATACCTGTGCCGCAGTATTGTATGGTGCAGTCAGTAATCGATGCCAAAGAGGTTCCATAAAGATAGATGCCATAGCCAGCGTATTCGATGACGCAGTTGTCTAAAATGCAGCCAGCTTGGCTATAATGGAAATGGATACACCCCCAGGCACCAGGGGTTTGTACAGTATTTGAGGTGAAAGTAATTTTATTTGTTGGAGTACCATCTGCGATAAGTTTCCCATATAATGAATCGAGTTGGTAATTTCCGTTGAATTTGATAGTAACACCGGCTTCAAGTGTTAATGTTGCGCTGACAATGATATCGCCTATGACGATACAGGGGCTGTATGACACAGGCCATACGGTATCCAATGAAACAGTACCTGCTACAGTAATTTCGTTGATCCCATTTCCTGCAATGATATTTCCCGTCAATTGCGGGAAGTTACTGACGCAGATTTCATATTGGCTGTTGTTGGTGATAATGTTATAGGTTATGTCGGTTGAAGTTGATGTTCTTTCAAGATGGATTCCCTTACCATTGTATTGGATGGTATTGAAGG
>JAFNFT010000087.1 GCA_017885605.1 Methanobacteriota archaeon
AAACAAAAATTACAGCAATGATACTATGATTTAGAAAGAGATTTTGGTAATTCGACAATAAAAATGAGAAAAATTATTTATGCGCAAAAAACCCAACAAGTTTAGTCCTTTGCGTTTCCAGTCGCACAAATCCAACTCGTTCAAACTGCACGATCTCACCACTGGGCACACCAGCGACTGCTTTTTCGGCATATCCCTGGATCTCATGCAGACTATCTGGGTTGAAGCTCTCACCTTTGAAAATCAGCCCAGGGACAAAAACCGTAAGTTCGATACAGTCATCGGTGGTCCATTGGATCTTCGCGGTCTCAGCAATGAGTTCTTCTCCCTCATAGGAACCATGTACGGTATCACCGATTTTTGTGATTCTTACATTGTATAATCCTTTCAGTCGAAACACATCCCCTACCTTCATCTTCTGAACATCTTGTCGGGGGATAAAAAATGTCGAAGCCGTATGAATGGTTCGATCACCCATGGTCGCATCAGGGTGCAAGTGGAGTTTCACGGTTTTCTTCTGAGCATTCTCAACAATAAGCTGCACTGGATCTGGGACAAAGTAATAGCGCTTCACCAGGGGGTCAAGGTACTTCCGATTCACTGATTCGACCAAGCTAAAATCAACAACTGATTCGACCTTTGAAAAACCCTGTTGGAGCACAAATTGTTTTATCGCTTCAGGGACAATCCCCCGTCGTTTCAACCCACGCAGGGTCGGTAACCTGACGTCATCAAACCCGGAAACCAGTCCTTGTTCGATGAGGGGTTTTATCTTTCGTTTGGAAACCGGCATCCCTTCGATCGAAAGACGGGAGAACTCCATCAGATGAGGTGCCCGCAGGTTCAAAAAGCTCAGAATCCGGAAATACACCTGATCTCGTAACTCGTACTCCTTGGTTCGGAAGGGATGTGTCACTCCGCTGATGCTATCCTCGACCGCACCAGCGAAATCATAGGTTGGCCAGACATGGTATGTATCACCAGTCAACGGATGTTTTGTATCAATAACCCGGAACAAGGTCGGGTCCCGCATTGCGGTGTTCTCACTGTTCATCTCACCGCGCAAGCGAAGAATCCTATTTGCCTCACGGGAGGCAAGCATCTCTTTCCAGAGATCCAGACCAACAGGTCCGGTGAGTTCCTCTCGACACGTACAGGTCTTTGCATGAAACCTTCCTTCTCTGATCACCTCAGGGGTGCATTTGCAGATGTATGCATCTCTTTGACTGATGAGCTGCTCAGCAAGTTTGTAATGTGTCTGGAGATGATCAGACGTATGGTATTCACTATCCCACTGTATTCCAAGCCACCGTAAGTCTTCTTTCTGCGCGTCATAAAACTCAAGGAGCGCGTTCTCCGGGTTCGTGTCATCGAATCGTAAAATGAACTTCCCATCATAGATACGGGCGTACTCGGAGTCTATGATCGCTGCCTTTGCATGACCGATATGCAAATACCCGTTTGGCTCTGGTGGAAAACGAGTCACGACATGTCCTTTTTCAGCGAAGGGCAACGGGGGAAGAGAAAAATCCTTTTCTTTCTTTTCTTTTTGTAATAACTCAGGAGCAAGCGTGGTAAGTTCAGCGAGCTGATCAGCAGCGGAAATGCTATTAACTTGTGTTACAACCTGTGAGACAATTGATATAATCTGTGCGGGTGTCACACCTTCTTTTTTCAATGCAGCGAAGACCTTTCCCACAACAGCTTTTTCGTTGGCTTTTCCGTTGAATAACACCGCATTTTGTAACGCGAACTTCCGCGCCTCACTCTGTATCTTCTGAGAAGACATGGTTACTTTTCTCGCTGGATGGTATACTCGATCAGTTGATACAAGAGTTCTTTGGCATCAGATGGTTTTATGAGTGTTATCGCATCTTTTGCCTGGGTGACAAAGTGCATGGCACGTTGTTGTGCGTACTCGATAGACCCGAGATCTCTGAAAAGGTCGTAGACGAGCGCGACATCCTGCTCCGATGCAACATGGTTCCCAAAAACATCATCGAGCAGTTTCCTGTGTTTTCCGGTCGCATGCGTAAGACTATGAACTGCGATGAGCGTTTTTTTTCCATTTCTGATGTCGTTGCCGATGTCCTTGCCCAGGGTGGTTGCCGTACTGCTCATGTCCAGGTAATCATCCCAGATCTGAAACGCTAANNATCAACCCACCGCCTTTCCCAGCTAATTCAAATAACGCGCCGGTTTTCTTACTAATCATATCCAGATATTCCTGCTCCGTCACTGTTTTCCGCTGTTCAAACTCCATATCCAATTGTTGTCCTTCGCAGATAGCAATGATACCGTTAATGAAATCCTGCTGTAAATGTTTAAAGGTTGAAAAATCAACGGATGTACCCAGGATCGCTTCAAATGCCTTAGCGAATAACAGATCTCCCGCAAGGATCGCAGATGGTTCGCCGAACTTGACGTGCACCGCGGGAATGTTACGTCGAAGCAAGGAATGATCCATGATATCATCATGAACTAACGTGAAATTATGGACCAATTCAAGTCCAGCAGCAAGCGGCAATGCCTTCTGTATCTCCCCTGAAACGCTTTCGCAGGATGTCATTGTCAGAAATGGTCTGATCCGTTTCCCACCAGCAGAAGGGAGATGTTGGGACGCCTCGTACAGTATCGTTGGTTTTTTTATCAGCAGGTACTGTTGCCAATAGATGTTGAACATCTCGGCTCGTTTTGTGAGTTCAGTCTGTAGATCCATATTTTACTTCCACCGTTGATAGCTTTTCGACGGTATCGACACCAACAAGGAACATCGCGATACGTAGTTCCCGAGTGATGACATCAAGCTCCTGCTCCAGGGATTTTTTATCCTTCAATGCTGGTTTTAAGAGGGCATGTGCCATCCCAGCTGCGCTTGCGCCAAGAACCAGGGCTTTCGCGATATCCAATCCATGGCGGACCCCGCCGGTCGCAATAATGGGCAGCTCCCAGCTGGTTGCTTTTCCCACCTCAAGGATACATGTTGGTGTTGGAATACCCCAATCCCAGAATGTCTGACCAGCACGCATGTCATGGGTGTCTCCTTTGATTTTTGCGCGGTAATATTCCACCGCAGAAAACGATGTGCCACCAGCGCCTCCGACATCAATCCCACAGATCTTCGTCTTTTTGAGCTGATGCGCGATCTTGCCAGAGATACCTGCGCCGCTCTCCTTGATAATAATCGGACGGCTAAACTCTCGTGACAACATATCAATGGTCGCAAGGCACCCTTTTGCCTGTGCCTCGCCTTCTGGCTGTATCGCCTCTTGTAAAAAGTTCAGACAGACCGCGAGCACGTCTGCATCGATCATCTCGACGATCTTTCCTACGTTCTCCAGGATCTGTTGTTTATCCCAGAGAACCATCTGAGAGGCACCGATGTTTGCAATCTTCAACGGGATATCATATTCTTTGATGACGCTGTAGGTTTCCACGAGTTTCTGATTTTCCAGGGCAGCACGTTGGGAACCGACCCCCATGCCGATTTGGAATGTTGATGCAGCAGCAGCGAGATGCTCATTGATTTTCTTTCCTTCAGAATACCCACCAGTCATCCCTGAGATGATAAGCGGTGCGCTCAGTTTCTTTCCAAACAGCTGGGTCGACAGATCAATATCATTTTCATTGATCTCAGGGAGCGCGTTATGCATCAGATGGACGTCATCCCAGTAATTATAATGAGCAGTAACATTTTCTTTTAATGAAATCTGCACATGTTCGCGTTTCCTCTCCTCCGTTTGGTTCATATTTTATCACCGTAGACGATGGTGGATCGTACCTTCTTGCCCTTTAAGGTATCATATAATCGGTTATGTACATTCCCATTCAATAAGATAGTGTCCGCACCTGTTTTTGCTATCTGTTTGATGGTGTGAATTTTTCCTTTCATCCCTTCGGTCACATCCGCGTGTGCGTCTAACGATGTTGTGAGTTTTTCCAAATCTTTTACCGTTGTTTTTTCAAAGAATGTCGCGTTCTTATCAGTCTTTGGGTTAGCGGAGTACAACCCGTCTTCATCAATGACGAAAATCACTTTTTCTGGTTTAAACTCTGCTGCGAGGTGTTGGATGAGCAGGTCACCTGAACAGATGGAAAAACCAAGTTGGTTATCAAGGGCGACGTCACCAAAACTGACGGGCATGAATCCTAAGGCAAGGTATTTTTTGAACACGTTGTAATCGATCCGTGAGAGGTTATGATCCGACAGGGAGAGGACTGCATGAGGAGGGATGGACACTGCAGGAATACCATGGTTATGCAACGAAGCAAGAACCAGATTGTTTAACCGTTGTACCATGGCTTGTGTCAGGGCGAATCCTTCCACCTGTTTTTTTCGCTTGAAACCGTCATTTAATTTGTATTGTTTGGCAAGGATATGACCGAATGATCCTGCGCCATGAACCAAAATGACCTGCTTGTTCGCATGTTTTATTTCAGCGGCAAGTCGGTCCATAATCTCTTGTTTGAAACAGCATTCCTTGGCTTTATTGGTTATAACACTCCCACCGAGTTTGATGATAAACATATGCTACCCGCATGAACCTGGCTATAAAAAAGGATTTTGATAGATTTCTGATGGCCAGAGTCACTAAGAATAAATATTATTCTTTTCTTCTTGAGAACGGTGGCTTGTTCTTATTCTGCTCCTGGATAAGCCAAAGGGAAATCGGCATCGCAGAAGCAGACGAACGCATGGTGCTTTGGGACCATCCCGTGATCTCCGGTTCAGGTGTGTTCGTGCGGCAGTCCTCACAGATGAAAAATTTATCATCAAAGACCAAACCGCTTTGATGTTCCTGGAGATGGAATTTCTGTTTACACATCTCGCACATTTTTTCTGATATATGTACTCCTCCTAAACCACTTCCATTTTTTCGGTTGTGATCACATTTCTTTATGATGTTTCTATATAAAACTTTTTTGGATGAAAAACAAAAAAAGAAAGAGGGATGGGATGCAGATGCAGATGCAAAGGGAAAGTGGCAGAAATGCCAGCAGCCTCAGCTGGCATGTCCTCCGTATCTCAAGGTCAATTAATCATGTAAGGGTCGTTCTTGTTTATATATCTCGAGTGGGGTTGAATGAAAGTATTCATTGGCTTTGTCTCAAAAGTATTCCT
>JAFNFT010000088.1 GCA_017885605.1 Methanobacteriota archaeon
CAATCTGTTTATCAAAACTGCTTAGATGGGATGATCTCAGTCCAGGTGCGTATTCTATTTTAGAACCACGTGAAGATTGTATCCGTGAAGTCCCTGTTTCCACAGTGGAACTCTTTATTGTCCCGGGGGTTGTTTTTGATTTATGTGGAAACCGTATAGGTCATGGAATGGGCTACTACGATCGATTGCTGAAAACCACCTTTCAAGCGCATTCTATCGGTCTTGCATTTGAATATCAAATCATGAGATCGATACCAGCAGAGGAACATGATGAAAAAGTAGAGATGATAATAACCGAAGACCGTAGTATTCACTGTCATTAGTTAGGTTACGATTTCTTTAAGTCGTTTCGTTTGTATCGCCTTTTGAAGTTCTAAGGCAATCCGCTCACCATAGCTTATGGACTCACCATATAAATATCCTGAATGTGGCGTGAATTGCGTCAATGGACTTCCTGGAATTCTCAACGACACATCAAAGACGACCATTTCTTCTTTTCCTTTCTCAGCAACGATAGCACCTTGTAACGCAAACGGACCAATAATACCAGGAGGATATTCTTTTTTTGTCGTTTTAACGAATTTTTCACCAAGCTCAAAGATCGATTCAATGATGGATTCCTTTGTAGTCGCGGCAATATGGCCTGTTTCAATGATTTTTGGTCGAAGGTACTTGAGCACCGCCAATTGCTCATCAGCAGGAAGGCGAAGCAGACCATCAAGATTTGTTTGTCTGCGAGTATCTGTCCCCATAATCTCCAGTTCATCATCAAGAACCGAGTAGAAATAATTAAAATTAATCTGGGTCCCAATCACATATTCTTCAATGACCGCTTGACCCAATGACTCCTGAGTAATCATTTTTTTTGCTAGAAGCTGATCTGATTTCTTTTTGTAGTCCGCGAAACTCGACGCAAAGAAAAACGCGCGTTCATACCCACGGATTGCTTCATTGACTTTTACAATCACGAGTCGATCGATATCGTGGGGTGATTGGAACAACTGAGGATACCGGATCCCTGCCTTCTGTAACAAATAATATTGATTTTTCGGAACGTTCCGTTCTTCAAGTTTAAGCATCGAACGTGTTCCGAAAATCGGAACTCTGAAATTATTCTCGATATCCGTGAAATTAAAGTAGACCCAGAAGTATCGGTTGTGAATAAAAATTGTGTTCTCATCTCGTAATTGTTCTTGGACTTCTGGCATCGTGATGTCACTGAATTTATTTAGAACTATCGTTTTATCGATGCATCCTCGGCCATCAGCACGGGTCTTATAGTATTTTGTATAGGTCTTATCCCTTCCTTTTTGACAGACAGCAAAGGTTCGAAAACCATGTTTTTTTGCTCCTCTGCAGACATCGAGTGCTGAATGTCCGCCTAACACACCAATCGTGATTTTTTGAGGATCGTAGGATTCTACAAGGTTTTGAATTATCTTCCTTTTCAACATGGGACATTCCATTTCCAAATGGTACAGCACATCGTGTGTTTATCCTTTGAATTTCGGTCGTTTTGACAGATAGAGCGCGACAGGTAATTTTTGTTGCGGAAAGTCCTTGACTTTTTCCAGGATAAGGGCGTGTAATTGTGAAATTGTATAAGGTTTATCTCCTTCACCTAGCTCGCTGATACGTACCCGTGGGGAGACTATTTTTTCTTTGCGTTCTTTCTCACCAATCACAACGATATAAGGGATCCATTCTTTTTCTGCGTCACGGATCTTTCGACCTACGCTTTCTTCGCGGTCATCGATATCGGATCTGATATAATAGAACGGTGAGATCGCATTGAGCTCATTAATCAACATCTCACAATCAGGGACGAACTCATCGGCGACCGGTATGAATCGGACCTGAGTAGGTGAAAGCCAGAGTGGTAACATCGGTTTTTTCCCCTGGTTTATTTTAATAGCTTCACGTTCCAGTAAAGCATAAAGGTTCCGGTCGATGCTCCCCGAGATGCTTGTGTGAAGAATGTAAGGATGTTGTTTTTCCCCTTTCTCATCAGCATAGGTGATGTTGAATCGTTTCCCATTCTCCACATCGATTTGAACTGTTGATAGCGCACTTGCTTTCTTCATAGAGTCAATAACATTGAACTCGAATTTCATGACAAAGTAGAAGTACCGCTCGTTCCACAGCTCAACAAGGATCGGTTTCCCAGCTAATTTCGCGAGGTCCTGGGCTAGGGTCTTGTTATTCTCGTAAAACTCTTTGACAAACCGTAAGGCGACCTCGGAATCAAGTTTCAGGGAGCTCATCCATCGCATCGAAGTGGTAAATTGACGTTTGAATTCCTCAGTAGCTTGGGGAAGGTCTTTACAGAAGGTATGAAGATCAGGCATGGTAAACGCCCGTAATCTTTTCAGACCGCTGACTTCACCGCTTTGTTCACGGCGGAAGCTATAATGCGTCAGCTCATACAATCGCAAAGGAAGGTTTCGATAGGAGATCGTCATATCATGGGCGATCATATATTGCCCGAAGCAGGCTGCGAACCTGAGGAAGTAATCCTTATCGGAATGAACAATGTATTGCCTTGCAGGGAACTTTTTAACATACTCACTCAAGGCAGGATGTTCAAGATCATACATGATCGGTGTTTCTACCTGCATACCACCAATGTCTCGCACCATGTTATTGATATGCTGTTCCAGAAGACCTTTGATCATTCGTCCCTTGGGATACCAGCGGAAGTTCCCTGAATCACTCGCAGGTTCATAATCCACAAGCTCATGTGATTGCATCATTTTCACATGGGGTGGCTCACCAACGATCTTTCGCGTCCCACTACTTTCGTATTCATACAGTTGTTTAAGTTCCTCATGACCTGAGAAATCAAATTTCTCCGCATCGATGAGTTCTCCTTGCGGTGTAAGGATACACCATTGAGAGACGATCTCACGTTCTTTTTCCACTGCTTTCTTTTCTTTCCCGGGAATAATTTCGCGGGAGAGCTCTGAGAGAGGATGGCCTTTGCAGGAGATGGTGAATGCCTTATACCAACCAAACGGGGATCGTTTCACGGTGAAATTCTGTTTTTTTACCTCTTGCTCCAGTTGTATGAGAATGTCCTTTCCTGCTTTGGCACTCGCAAGGTCTGAGGAGAGATGCGCATAAGGATACAGCATGATGTTTTTGACTTTGAGTTGTTCAGCAGTCTTTAAAATTTCTTTACAAGCCTCGTCGACAGCCTGGAGTGGTGCTTTTTCATCAACTTTCTCAACGGCGATAAAAACAGTGAGAGCCTCGTCCAAGCGATCCTTTGTTATTTTCGTATCCTCAGGATGTGGAATCGCTTTTTCTTTGACTTCATATTCGATAAAATCACTATGGATAAGTAATAGTTTCATAGAATCGACCCGTAAAGCAAATCATTGTTTTTAAAGATAGTGATTCTAGTGATTATATGGGGGAGGCGGCGGAGGTGTATACTCCGTAAATAAAAAATTTTTGTTTTACTTGCAATCCCATCTCTCCGCCTAGCCAATGAATATGTGATGTCATATAAGAATGTTTCGAATTTTTTTGTTACTTCTGTTGACCCAGAAATTTTCTCCTAAAAAAAAGAAGAAAAAAACCTATTCTAAAAATCCTAACGCTTCTTCAATACGACCCATCTCAATACCGGTGGTCATATTACCGATAATCGCACCTTTTGTATTCGCGACAAGGCCACTCCCAATCATAGGAAATCCATGGTTCACGGTTCCAATCATGACATCCACATCAAAAACCTTTTTTAACTGCTGCCTTTCCTCGTCGGTCGCCTTCGGATGACACAAGCATCCTTTGTTGGTCACTACTGCAGCCATACCAACCGTCCCAAGCGATGCAATCGTTCCTTTTTGAACAGGGACGCCGAGGATATTACTGATTTGCTTTATCGTTGTGGTTTTTAACTCAGGATGTACGAGGGCTCCATAATCATTTGCTAAAATATCGTTTCCCGCAGCGTTAATGATATCTTTGATGGGAAACACCCGCAGTCCTTGCTGCTCAAGGGTAAGAAACGTCTCTTTGTTCGTAAATGCAGTCACTATTGCCCCTGATGAATTACACGTCAGAAGAGAGCCAATGATTGTGGAATCAGCGATACAAAGCTCAACGACCTTTACACCGAGAATTTCTCCAACTAATCGTTTGGTCTTCTTCGGCAAACTTTGCTGTAAAAAAACAATGGAATCGTTGGTTCGACAGTAGATGCCAACGTTTGGATTTTCATTGAAATCCAAGAGCTGAAGCATTCTTATTCACTTTTTTTACTTTTTTTGGAAGCTGATGTTCTTTTGCTGACAGTTTTCTTTGTCTCGTCCTTCGAGGTTTTCTTTGGCTTCTTCGTTGTCGTTTTTGGTTTTTTTGTTGTCTTTGTTTCCTTTTTCTTACCAGGCTTCTCTTCTTTTGGAGCTTTTTCTTTCTTTTTCTTAATTTTCACTTCACCTTCACCGGTTGGTGTGATGTTGTATCCCTCAGCCCCAGTTACGCCCTCTTCAGCTTTTTCTTCCTCTCGTCTGAGAATTGGGGTCTTCTTTTCTTTTTCTTCTTTTAAGAATTCTCGTCGTGATTTTTTCTCACCCATTTCGGGCAAGGTTGCTTCGACGACTCCGTCTTCAAATTTCACAGCTCGTACACGAATTTTACTTGGAACCCAGAATTTTCCGTATGCCCAAAGTTGTTCGTTTAACATACTATCGATCCAGACGTTTTTTTGCTCAACCTTCATATGTTTCATGAGAAAATGACGAATGTCATCGACCGCTCTGGGAACCGCTCGAGATGTCGGGCCGATTTTTGCTCTTCTGAGTGGTATAATGTAAATTCTTTCAAGTTCTTTTCCAGTATCTTTCTCAGCCATACGCATCAACCTATCTTAAGTTTATTTCTCCGCCAGTTACGTGTTTTTGGATGTCGAGTGAAACGTCGATTTGTCCGAATCATGACCCACGCTGGCACTCGTCGATTGCTCTTCGTGGCTCTGTTTAATCGGAATTTTCGTCCTAACGATTTATTGCTTGACATTTTATATTCCTCTTCTGCGAATCGTGATATCACGTTTCTTCGGGAGTATCTTTGAGAGTAACTCCCGTAACTGTTCATCATTTATTTTATTTTTGAGTCGCCCAGATTGTGCAAGCATGATGAGCTGGTTCTCTAAATTATCTGCCATCTCTGGACGTGCTGCTTTAATCCGTCCAAGGCGTTCTCGTGCGTCATCCGTGAGAATCCCTCGTAAGATGAGCTTCTTCTGGTCTTCATATTCCTTCTGCTGCGCGTCTTCGTACTCATTCTGTGAGAACATTGGCTGCTGCTGTTGTTGAAGGTCACGCAATTTCTTCTTCCTGATAGCTTCTATATCATCCATAGTGGTTTTAAAACCTCAAGACGAACCTATTGCGATTTCCCTATTTAATATTTTTTCAATTCAGGGTATAGTTCAATTAATGATTTTTTAACTTCAAATGAGGTATTATCAAGAAACTTGACTCCCTTTGGAGTGAGGATACGACCGCGTCCCTTCATTTTCGTAACGTACCCAGCTGTTTCTAATTGTTGCAGGGCATGACGGACTATCGCCCCACTCCCTGCCTCTGCTTTATTCGGTTTTGAACCACGGTTTCGTTTCCCACCATATTCTGCTCTAATACGCTCAACGCCCATATTTTTATTCACATATAATTTTCGAAGGATCGAGGCGCATCTTGTATGCCACCAATCCTTTGTCTCAGGCGGGTTTTCTTTGGAGACACCGGTGCGAACATATCTACTCCAATCTGGTGGAACAATCGTAGATTCACTTTGGAGTTTTTTTGTTAACGCAGAGATTAATTCTTTTGCAGGAACATCATAAGCTGTTGTCATAGGAATTCTCTTCCTTTCTCGTGAAAGTGGGTATCGGTAATTACCATATGTTATTTAAGCATATTGGATGAGAAAATAAGTATTTTATCCTCTAAAAAAGGGCTCAATATTTGTTCATGATTGACGAATGGATGAGGAATGACCATGTAACGGAATACGACTGTATTTCTTACATCTAGTACAATAAGAGATGATCATTCCCCGATGGATACGGACCCGACTGGTCAACGAAGGTACATGATAACAGTAGCAATGCTTACAGAATCGACGGGTATATTCCACCGGGATAGGGACAAGGTATTTCATGGAAATCTTGCGAGCGAGCGCAACATATCGGTCGGAGAGGTATAATTTACCCTCAAGCCCATATGCTTCTGCAAGAGTAAAAAGATAATGTATCCGATGATGTGCGATAGTTCTATAGACCTGTTTTTTTCCATTATGTTTTCGTGACATTCTAAGATGAATAAAAGTGACGGGTTATAAAATACTTCTGCACAAAAAAAACACAGGAAAAAAACCATTAAAGAAAAAGAAAAAATGAAGAAAGAAGTGAAATTACTTCTTCTTCAGGTATGGAAGACCTGTTCTTTTATTGACACCAACGGCGTACCCGTTTGGTAAATCACAGGTGGTTCCACTTTTTGGTGATCTTTTGCTGAAGAAATAAATCGTTTGATTTCTTCCGCCTTTAAGCTT
>JAFNFT010000089.1 GCA_017885605.1 Methanobacteriota archaeon
AAATAAAGGATTTCTACAACCCCTGAAGATTGTAATTTATCGGAAAAAGAGTACATCGTGATACACTATCATATGTTCAACCATCGTCTAGGCGAGAAAATTGTTAGTCGAGGTAAAAAAAAATTATGCCAATCCCTTATATATTTCATTAAATTTTTTCTATAATAGATAAAAATATTTATAGGTGATAGTGACTGCCGATAACCGAGGGAAAAAACCATGAATGGAAAAATATTTTCAATTCTGTTTATAGGTGTATTGATGGGTTCTTGTTTTACCGTCATTGGGACACAACAACAGATCGACACCACAGACACACAACTTCAAACAAATGAGCAGGAACCAACCGAAGAAACCACGATTGACAATGAGTGTGGTTGTGAACCGCATGAAACATCGACAACCGATGGACTCTACTACAGGACAGGATTGCTGCCTGCAAAAGAAATCCTGCCGGAAGGAGAGACATTCACAGGGCGGACATCGTCATCATGGGATTGGCGTGATGCGACCTACAATGGTCAGACCGGTGATTGGACCACACCAATTAGAAACCAAGCGAACTGTGGAAGTTGCTACGCATTCGCACCACTCGGATCAATCGAATCTCTCATAAAAATAAAACAAGGGAACCTAGGGTATTCCATTGATCTCTCTGAGCAATTCATTGTCTCTTGTGGAATGGAATGGATGAGCGATTACATCGACGGGTGCGATGGTGCCTATTCTCCAGGACAATATAATTTCATCACAACCTACGGAACCCTCCCTGAATCCTGTTTTCCATATGTGAGTGGATCTGGCTCTGTTCCTCCGTGTTCAGATAAATGCAGCAACTGGGAAGATCTCATCATCCAAATCAACGGATGGCACACGGTCGCAAGTGATATCACCTCGATAAAAAATGCTCTGATTCAACATGGTCCGTTGACTGCAGGAATGATAGTGTACGATGATTTCTTTGATTATAGCGGAGATGTGTACGAACATCCGGGCAGCGACCCTGACCCGATGAACCATGCAGTTGTCATCGTCGGCTATGATGATGCGCAAAACTGCTGGATATGTAAAAACAGTTGGGGGACAACCTGGGGTGAGGACGGATGGTTCAAGATCCTGTATGGAGACTGTAAAATCGGACAAGAAATCGTATATTTTGATTATATCCCTCAAACAGGTCCTCTAGTGGATCTCAAGATACATCGAATCCAGATGATCGGCGAGATTGAAGGATGGCTAGAGGGAGATGCGGACTGGTCCTATCGAGTGCAAGTCTATACTGGGAGCCAATGGCTCGAACAAACCAATGATGACTACTCCAGGAATGAAGACGACCATACGGAAGACGTAATTCACCGATTCCATGTCCAGACACCAACACCGGAAATAACCATAAAAGTCTGGGATCGAGATACGATTACCGGAGACGACCTTGCAGATGTCAGCGGATATATCGGTGGAGGAACAGATGACAGTACGACGGATGTCCGAGGAGCGATATTCCATTGTCAATACAACCTCATCACCAACCAACTCATCCAGATCGATACAATCATCTCAGAAGGAGGATACATCACATCCTCAGGAACGTACCAGCCAGACGGAGGAGACAACAGCGACGAGGAGAACGATGCGAAAGTCTGGTTCCAGCTCTCAGATTCCTATGAGCCTCCTGAACCAAATCTCCAGGTCAGTGGCACGCTTCAGGGTAATGCAAAAATTGGTACGAATCATTACGCCCTTGGAACGTTCATAGTGGAAAACATCGGCAGTGACCCCGAAGGGTTTAGCGACTCGTACCTGGATTGGGCGATCGCTGAGACACCAAACTGGGGGAGCAACTGGGTCTTTGAACCAAACAGTGGCATGAATCTTCCCTCAGACGATCCAGTCACGGTCCATGTGTATGTTGACGTACCAGATGAACAAGGGACATTCACAGGCTCAATAAAAATATGGAACACGGAGAACCATGCAGATTACGGAATCATATCAGTCCAACTCGTAGCCCCCGTCGAGAAGACTTTCCTGCAGTGGAATTTATTTTGCAAGGGATTCGATGGTGCTGTCTCAAAAGACATATTGTCTTTCCTCCAGGTCCGTCTCCTAAGATAGATTTAAATACAGATTTATATAATTAAGAACATACGGGGATAAACATCATAGATGTTCAATAAAAATAAAAAAAAATAGGGGATAAGTTATGAAGAAAATAGTATCACTGGTATTAATTGGAATCATGGTCCTCAGTGGACTTGGAGCTGCTGCTGTTTCAAAAACCTCAGAAACACCATTGAAAAAAACAGAGACAATCACTTTTTCAGACCCAGAAATCACAACCAAAGAAGGCTATACGTTTGTTACAGTAGACAATGCGAACGCATGGCTCAATACACCCGGTGCACCGATGCTTCCCGCATCCGTCACTACCTATATCTTCCCATTCGGCACTCAGATAAAAACTGTGGACGTGACATTCTCTGAACCAGAAGAATACAATGTAGAAAAAAAGATCGCGTCAGCCCAAGCACCAATAACCTATGTCGAAGGGAAGAAAGTAACATATAAGCAAGAAAATCAAGTAATGGGATCGACCTATCCAGAAACACTTTTTGATTATCACCTTGGCGCGGGCATCTCCGGTGAAGATCATGTTCTTTTTGTGACAGTCCGCTGTTTCCCCATCCAATACAAACCAGAGGAGAACAAAATCCTTTTCCGAAACAAAGTATCGCTCTCAATAACCTATGAGCTCCCATCCTCTGAAACATCGATTGTCGATGATTACAAATTAATTATTATTGCTCCGAAAACATTCTCCGAGGCACTCCAACCATTGGTGAACCATAAGATCAGCAAAGGAATCACGACAAAACTAGTCACCCGCAATGAAATCTGCGACAGTGTCTACTTCCCTGCAGAAGGACGAGACTGTGCCGAGGAGATGAAATACTTCATAAAGAATGCTTATGATCAATGGGGAACCGATTATGTGCTCTTGGTTGGAGGAAGATACGGTGGGATTCTGAACGAAAAATGGTATGTCCCGGTCCGATACACCAACCTTGACGATGGGGAGAACTGGGAGGGAGGCTATCTATCAGATCTGTATTTCGCAGATCTCTACGACGCCTTTGGTAATTTTTCTACGTGGGATTCCAATGGGAACGGTATCTTTGCTGAATGGAACAGCCAAGGAAAGGATATCCTTGACATGTACCCTGAGGTATATATCGGACGACTTGCTTGTAAAAACATCGATGAGGTTGAAACTCTTGTCACAAAGATAATCACCTATGAAAACACAACGGCTGGAAAAGAATGGTTTAACAAAATGGTTGTGGTAGGAGGTGATTCCGCGCCGAATGCGACAGATCCTTGGTATGAAGGTGAAGAAGAAAACGCACTAGCGTTAGAGTATATGACTGGATTTGATGGTGTCCGACTCTGGACATCAAATGGAAATTTCACTGGTTCTCAAGATGTTATTGATGGGATTAACGCAGGCTGTGGATTTTTATTCTTCGACGGGCATGGCAATCCTGCATCCTGGTCCACACATCCGCCGTATAACGAAAGTATCTGGATAAACGGACTGCAGGTGAAGGAGATGCCGAAGTTGACAAATGGGGAAAAACTCCCGGTTACGGTATGTGGCGGGTGTCATAATGGACAGTTTAACACGAGTCTCTTGAATATTCTGAAAGGCTTTATCAAAGAGGGATTCAAATACTTCCAATGGAAATTTTACTTATTGGAATGGACGCCTGAATGCTGGGCATGGAAATTGATGAGTGTAAAAAATGGTGGGAGTATCGCAACCATGGCATACACAGGGCTTGACTGGTTTGGAACTGGAGATAACAACACTGATACCATCCCTGATTGCACCCAATTTTTTTCAGGATATGCCAATACGCAGTTTTTTAAAAATTACGGGGTGAACAATAGGACAATTCTTGGTCAGGCGCACACTCAAACGCTCATCGATTATCTCAATGCGTATCCACCGATGCTGGAGAAACTTGATGCTAAAACTGTCCAGGAGTTTGTTCTTCTTGGTGACCCTAGTCTGCAAATAGGAGGATATTCATAGGTAGGGGGTAGAAGAAATGACTAAAAAGATAATTATTTGTTTTGGAACGCTGGTATTGCTTCTTTGTGGATCTGTTCCTCTATCAGGATCAGCGAGTGATGAGCCCACGGCTTTTGTCAAAGCCCTGGTGAGAGTTGATATCACCCAGGGAAATGTGGTACTTCCACAGGGTGTGGAGATCGTCGCAGAAAGCCAGGGTGAATGGGTCGATATTGTCATCCCACAGTATCGTTTACAAGAGTTGACAAATCATCAGATATCGTATACTACTCTTATTGCAGATATGGATGCCTACCATGCGGCAATGATGGGATCGTACCATACCTATGCTCAGATGCAAAGTATCATGGAGGGTATTGCAGCCAATCACTCAGACATCGCGAGTCTCTTCAGCATTGGGACAAGCTATGAAGGACGTTCTCTCTGGTGCCTGGAAATCACTGATAATCCTGGTGTGGATGAAGGGGAACCCGGTGTGTTCTTCATGGGGCTTCATCATGCCCGTGAATGGCCAACGGTGGAAATCTGTCTTACCGTTGCCAACAATCTGACTTCCGGGTATGGGGCCAATTCCACGATCACCAATTTTGTGAATAACCGGAGAATATGGATCGTCCCCTGTGTGAACCCCGACGGGTATTATTACTGTCATGACCTTGGGAACGATTGGCGGAAGAACCGACATTATTTCTCTCAATATGGGACCTATGGTGTTGATTTAAATCGGAACTATGCTGGATCTAGTGATGGAAATGCATGGGGTGCGTGGGGGTCTATCTTTGATGCATCTGTGACTCATGAACCAGGGAACGAGGTGTACTGTGGTCCTGGGCCAGCTTCAGAACTTGAAATACAAGCAGTGAGTAATTTCTTCGTAACCCATGACATCTGCGCATCTATCTCCTGGCATACCTACCAACAGGAACTGTACTGGCCCTGGGGGTACACCGCGTCACATGTCCCAGATAACACGTACATCAGTGCAGTGGGGACAGGAATCGCGCAGCGGATCACACGACAGAGTGGGTCTGGTACCTATACACCAGGACAATCCTATGGGCTCTATGGTACTACCGGAGATAACATCGACTGGGAGTACGGGTATAGTCATTATGTTCTGGGCAGGACAACCTTTGGGTATACCATCGAAGCCTGTTCGGATTTCCATCCCTCAGCTAGCTACCTTGACCAGATCTGTAAAGAGAACTGCGATGGGGCATTATATCTCCTTTCAGAGGCAGAGAACATACGCGACTCGGTCGTCCCTCGTGTGATGCCACCGATTCTTGATGAGTTGCCCAATGACTCTGATGGGAATTATCGGGTCTCATGGGAGGAACAGAACCCGTTAGCAGAGCCAGATTATTTCCAACTTGATGAACTCAATGGGCTTTCGATTGGGACAGATGACGCGGAGTCTGGATCCGGACTCTGGACACTTGACGGGTTTGCTCTGTCAACCTCACGATATCACTCAGGAAGCACCAGCTACAAATCTCGTCATACCGATGCTGATGTTTCCTCAATGACGACCGTCAATCCAATACCTATAACTACGGGAATGAAGCTTTCATTCTGGTGCTGGTACAATACCGAGAATAATTACGATGATACGTTTGTTGAGGTCAGTAGAGATGGCCGGTCCTACGACGTCTTGGATATCTTCACCGGATCATCAGGGGATTGGATTTACAAAGAGTACGATTTGAATAATTACTCGGGGGAATCCCTCTTTATTCGATTCAGGTATACGACCGATACAGGAACATTACAAGAAGGATTCTATGTGGACGATATAACCCCTGTCGCAGATGTCGATACGGTGACGACACTTTCGAGTTCCATCACCAACCATTTCTATGATATCACCGGGAAGACTAACGGAACCTATTATTACCGAGTAAAAGGCCATAATAATGAACGTGGATGGTGTGATTTTAGCACCCTTGAGAAGATCATCGTAACAATAGGTGAAGACATAACCCCGCCAGTGACCACCTGCACTTTAGCAGGGGAGCTGGAAGGTGATGTCTATGTCAGCGATGTGATCGTTACCCTCATCGCGACTGATGGTTCTGGTGTTGATTACACGAAATACAAACTCGACGATGGGACATGGACGATATATACTGCACCATTTGTCGTGTCAACGAATGGAAATCATACGGTCTCATTCTATTCAGCTGATACCGTTGGTAACACGGAGACGGAGAAAACCTGCTCCTTTATCATCCAGAAGGAGGTGCCATCGGTCACCATCACGATAAAAGGTGGGCTAGGCGTCTCTGCAACCATTACGAACACGGGGACGATGAATCTGACGGACCTTGACTGGACGATGAGTCTGGACGGAAAACTGATTTTTGTTGGAAAAACAAAATCAGGCACCATTGACGAACTTGCAGTAGGCGAATCGGTCACCGTAAACGATTTCGTCCTTGGTTTTGGAAAGACAGGGATAGCAATGCACGTAGAGGCTGCTGAGGCGACTGCGACAGGGATAGTTCTCCTGTTATTTGTGATTGGAGTAAAGTAGATTACTCCCCTTTTTTCTTTCTTTTTTTTGTTCGCAAAGTTTTATATATTATTGAAAGTTTTTATTAATTATTGAATTAGGGGATATTCTATGAAGAAAAGCCTCGTTGGAATTATCGTCGCTGTAGTGATCATAAGCGGATATGAAGCTGTTGCCACGTCGTTTGCAGATCAGAATAGCGCAGAAAAAACAGATACCTTCGTGTTTTCGTCTGTCCAACTTTCTGAGGAACAGGACTTCACCACTGTTGATCTTTCTGAAGCAACCTCGTATCTGACCGCACAAGGAAGTTATGCGGTACCGGTCGTGACGCGGGTGTATACGTTTCCATTCATGACGAAAATAACAGATATTGTGGTTAATTTTTCAGAGATACAAGAAGTATCAATCTCAAAACCACTGAAGCTTGTCCCCGAAGCGATCGCGGATAACGGAGTGGAATCGACCGACGTATCCCTTCAATCGACTTCATTGAAGATCTATCCGGAGCAAAGGTATAGCTATCATTTAGCAGCTGGAAGGCAGAATGATAACCTGGCGACGTTTTTAGCGATTCATCTCTATCCGGTTCAGTATCTTCCTTCAGAGAGTATCCTGCGTTGTACCAAAAATGCGAAGATCACGATTACCTATGTACTTCCAGAGACACGTTCGACAACATCCTCTGATCAATACGAGCTTGTGATCATCGCCCCTGAAAAATTCTCAGATGCGTTACAGCCACTTGTCACCCATAAGATTGACAAAGGGTTGACAACCAAACTTGTTACCCGTGATGATATCTGCAATAGCGTCTACTTCCCTGCAGAAGGACGAGACTGCGCTGAGGAAATGAAATATTTCATCAAGAACGCATGTGACCAATGGGCGACGAAATACGTCCTTTTGGTGGGTGGAAGGAACGGTGGTGTCACGGAAGAAAAATGGTGGATACCGGTTCGATACTCTTTACTCAATGACGACGGGGAAGGCTCCTATCTTACCGACCTGTATTTTGCTGATCTGTATGACATCAACGGGAGTTTCTCGAGCTGGGATTCGAACAATAACGGGATTTTTGCGGAGTGGACGACCACACAGAATGACGTCCTGGATATGTATCCTGATGTGTATGTTGGTCGTCTGCCTTGTACAAATGTTCCTCAAGTAAAAACCATTGTGAAAAAAATCATTACGTATGAGACGACAACCTATGGGGCTGAATGGTTTAAGACATTTGTTGGGGTCGCTGGTGATACCTATCCAGACCCCAATGATCCGTATTATGAAGGCGAGCTTGCGACCAATGCATCGTTTCAGCAGCTGGAAAGCCTTGGGTTTGATGCCTCTATGATTTGGACATCCAATGGTCGGTTCACGGATGCTGATGCGGTGATCGCTGAAATAAGCAAAGGCTGTGGGTTTGTGCATTTCTCGGGTCATGGGAACCCTCTGGCCTGGTCGACTCATCCTCCGAGAAATGAGACATGGGTGGACGGGCCGAATGCATTTGAGATGAAGAAACTGTCCAATTGGGATCAACAACCAGTTGTGATTGTCGGCGGCTGTCATAACGCGCAGTTCAACACCAGCCTCTATAACATACTCAAGGGAGTATTAGAGGATGGGTTATCTTACTTCAAATCGACTCGGCCATTTGGGGCTTTCTGGTACGATGAGTGGATCCCTCGTTGTTGGGCATGGGCAATGACAAGTCAGAGCAGAGGGGGTGCGATCGCGGTAATTGCAAATAGTGGTCTTGGATACGGAGAACCAGGGGAGCATACATTGACCGAAAGGGGACGGCACCTGGAATGGTTATTCTTCAAAGCCTATCACGATGGAGAGGTGAACCTTGGGGCGACGCATGGGACCAATCTGATCTATTACATGAATGAGCATCCTCCCATGGCGGATCAAACAGACTGCAAGATTGCGCAGGAATGGGTACTCCTTGGTGACCCTAGTCTACTTATTGGAGGATATCCCTCCTAATCTTTCTTTTCCTTTTTGTTCTAGTGATATTTTATAAAGAAATATTTATATAATCAAAGGAGAATCATTTCACATAGGTTGAGACGTATGAAAAAGACACTGTTGGTATTCCTTGTTGTTGCATTGCTGTTCGATTCATCCGCTTTCCTCGTATCAGCACAGGAAAAAAAGTCCGATGGAGCCGTTGCATTGTCTGATGAGGCAACCATCATCGAGATGATCAATCAAATCAACCAGTCACTTTTATATGAGTATCATTCTGGATTGCTGAAATTTGGGCCTCGATATACAGGGTCGATTAGCTGTAACCTTGCTGCAGAATATATCTACGATGAATTTGTTCAAATGGGGCTTGAGACCGAGTTTCATGAATGGCGGTATGGTGGTTTTCATAGTAAAAATGTCGTTGCGACCTTGTATGGAACTGATGTGGATAGTACGGCAGAATACATCCTCTGTGGCCATTATGACACGGTTGTCGATGCTCCTGGTGCAGATGATGACGGCTCTGGGACAGCAGCAGTGCTTGCGATTGCCTCGGTTCTGAGGAACTATCAGTTTAACCATACAATCCGGTTCATCACATTTTCTGGTGAGGAAGTTGGAACGTACGGGAGTTTTACCTATGCACGAGATGCATCCTATCGTGGCGATAACATCGTCGCAGTTTTAAACATGGACATGATTGGATATGCAAGCACGACAGAAGGTGGACGTGTCCTGCGGTTTTTCCCACCAAAGCGCTCTTCCTGGATTGCGAGTGATGCAACCATGATTGGTGAGAAATACAATGACATTATTGATATGAAGGTTGTGACACTCCCAGGGTACCGTGGGGCTGATAATCAGGCGTTTGTTGATTACGGGTATGATGGGGTCTGGATCGCGCACCAAGACGGGTACGCTTGGGGTCATTCACCAAATGATACCGCTGATCATCTGAACTGGTCGTATTATGTGAAGGCAACAAAACTGATGCTTGCGATTACTGTTGAGTTTGCACAAAAACCACTAGATGTTCAGGTTGTTCTAAATCAACCGTACGAGGGATACACGTATTTCTTTAAAAACCCGATTTTTGAAAGTTCATTTGGGAAAAAATATTTTAGTGGGCTTCGGGGGTCCACATTTATCCTTGGGGGAAGGACTGTGGCGAGTGCCGAGGTTTTTTCCCATGAGCCGATTCAATATGTGGTCTTCTGTATCGATGGGTATTTCATGTTCTGGGATTCAGAACCACCGTATGAATGGACGATCCAGGGGTGGTTTATTCCTATCATAGGGAAGCATATCCTTGATGTCTATGCGTATACGACGACGGGGAAGGTAGCATCTGATCAAATGGATATTACGATTGTGGAACTTGCGACATCGTATAAATGATCGTCGAAGAGGAATAGTTTTATAGGGAAAGAACATATAAAAATTGGATGAGACTTCGACAGGGATTCATCGTTATTGGAATTTTCATCCTGGTGGTTCCTTTTGGGATCTATAGTGCGACTGGTGCCACAGTCGTACTTGTTACTGGATTTGAACCTTTTGGGACGTATGCAACAAACCCGTCGCAGTTAATCGCTGAAACGCTGAATGGATCTACCCTGAACGATGCAGAAATCATCGGAGTCGTCCTCCCTGTTAATTTTACATCATCCGTAGAAAGAGCCAGAGACGCAATTGAGCAATACCAACCGGATGTGGTGATAAGTCTTGGTCTGAACGCGAAATCCAAAGTCATTGAAGTAGAAAAAATCGGGGTTAATCTTAAACGATATACAACAGATGATGGAAGATGGTCGTTTCCCCAGCGGATTGATAAAAACGGACCGTTTCTTCGCATCACCTCTCTGAGAGCAAATGACATTGTTCGAAAAATACGGAATGCCGATATTCCTGCGAAGCAGAGTTTTTTTGCTGGGTCGTATATCTGCAACGCATTGTTCTATGGACTGTTAGGATATGCAAATGAGCAGGACCTTAACACCTCAATAGGTTTTATTCATGTACCATTATTAGATTCGCAAGATCCTCAGGGGATGTCATTAGAAAGAATGGTGGATGCAGTGAAAATAGCAATACAGGTAAGTCTGGGAGCGAAAGTTGCTTAGGTGAAGAGACCGTCGATGAATAATCTTTATATAGAAAGCACGTGCTGACAACATCGATGAGAGAGATTACGAAAGCTCAAATTACCATTGGCTTGTTAGCCTTTTTTGCTACGATATGGGACGTTCTTATCAACGGATCGTACCCAACTATGCTCTACACCATTGGTATTGCTGTACTTCAACTGGTGTTACTGCTAATCTTATCCTATGTGATCATCGCGTTGCTCGAATGGGTCAAAGTCTTTGATTTGAAAACCAATTCGATCCTTACCTTACTGGTGTTGGTTACTTTAAAACTGCTGACCATCATTAAAATTTCATAAAAAAACGGAGAGTCGGCTAGACTTCTTTTCGTTTTCGTTCGGTGATATCCTTCATGATATGGACAGAGCCGGTGATTTCTCCGCTGTCTGTGAAAATCGGTGATGCGGTGATCTCCAGATATCTGCCGAGATGCGGTTCATAGATTTCAACGGTTGCGGTTTTTTTTGTTTTTTGTACTTGTTGACAGGGGCAGGAAGAATGTGAATTGTTCAGGTTATGCAGGAGCTGATGACACTTTTTTCCGACACACTCTTCTGGTGTTCTGTGAAGGAATTCCGCAAACGAGCGATTCGCTCGAAGGATAAAGAAGTCGTTGTCCTGAATAAAAATCATGTCCGAAATGGAATTGAATGTTGTTTCCCATTCGTGGATGCTGCGTTTCATTTTTTCTTCGTTTTGTTTCCGATCTGTGATGTCCTCAATCACGAGGGTGACTCCCGGTTCCCCGTCATCGAAGGTCGTGGGAATATGTTTGATCCAAAGGTAGAATAATTGTTTATTTTTGATATATTGTTTTTCGATGCTCTGTTCTGCTCCTTCGAGTGCTTTTTTCGCGTTTTGCGCGAGTTCAGGGATTTCAAAGAAAGACACAGCGAATGTTTGGATCGGCCTGCCAATGATTTCAGAGCGTTGGATTTCTATGAATTTTAAGAGGTTTTCACTGACTTGAAAAAATTTTAATTCGCGGTTCAGTAGGACAATAAAGTCATGGGTGGAATTTAATAAGGCGGTCAGTGGTATTCTGGATGAGGGAAAAAAAACTTTTGCGGGGCCGAAGGTAACCATTTCGACATGACCGGAGATGAGGAGGATATCGAGGTATTTTGCAACTGAGTTTCGGTTGATGTGGATTTCGTGGGCGATATCGCTGACGGTCATTCCTTTGGGATTATTTTTTAGAATCGTTTTTATCTGTGCTAATTCTTCTTGATAACTCTCCACGACTGATTATCCGTTCCTGTGTATTTATGCATTTCGTTATTGCCAATCAGTAATGCCATGCAAAGAAAGAAAAGTATATATACTACATAGATGATGCTTTTATTGCCATGCAGAAACGCCTGGCAAAGTGGTGAAGGGATAAAAAAATATGAATTCTCCTCTAAAAAAACTGCATCGCTACCAACCCATCAAAGCATCCGCCTGGGGGAGTAAAACACCTTCAAACAAAAAATCAGGTAGCAACGTTCCTCCTCATCTCTTCCCACATCCCATCCTTCTTCAAACACCCAATAAGAAAAAATCCTTCCTACATTCATGAGGTACCTCGGCCGTTCAAAGCATCCCATCTCTCCTTTTCCCAGAGGTACCTCTCCTCATCCCATCAAACCAGATGTATTTTTGTCGGTTTTGACATTTGTACGACGTAATTTTATATAGTAAAATAAGGAAGATATACACATATGAACGAGGTACGATATTATCAAAAAAATATTATGATTGTCGACGACGACCCTGATATCGTCCTGAGCCTTCAGGAACTTTTTGAAAGAGAAGGATTTCAGGTCACCACAGCGGAAAACGGAAGAAATTGTTTGGTTGAACTCGAAAAAGGTTTTCAGGGAATCATCATCCTAGACATAATGATGCCGATCATGGATGGCATCGAAACCATAAAGAAAATGACGGTCGATGGATTCACCGACGATAACACTATTATTGTACTGACCGCAAAACGCATCCAAGGAGAAGAGTTCAACGAAATCTACCCGTATATCGCCGATTATATCACCAAACCGTTTGATATCAGTACCCTGTTGAATACTGTGAAAAAAATCGCGCAAAAACCACCGGTGAAAAGAAGATACTAAAAACAACTTATTTTTTTATTTCTATTAGAAAAACTATATAATATTGATACGTCTTATAAGATAAATAGTAAACATGAAGAAAGAATCGGTTCATATCATCCAAACAGTATTCGTTCTCTTCATTATTTTTCTCCTAAGCTCCACAGCAGCCTCGAGTTCGTTTTCCCAAAAAAACACGACAAACTCATCACTGCTTGTAAAGCAAAAGGTACAGACAACGAGTAGTCAAAAAATCTCAGATATTCTCTCCTTGATTGATGAAAACCTCATTTTGAGATATCTTCAAAATATCGTTGGCTTTGGTCCTCGTAAGACAGGAACATACGGATGTGAAAAAGCCGCTCAGTACATCCATCAACAATTCATAGAAAATGGTCTTATCGCACGGCGCCAAAACTGGACAGGACGGGGAAACGAGGTGATTCCCCGACGGTATACAAGCCAGAACATAGAAGGAACGATACCGGGAACAGATCCGACAGATACATCAATCATTATTTTTAATGCACATTACGATTCAGTCGCAAAAGGACCAGGGGCGAACGATGATGGTTCAGGGACCGTCGCCGTACTTGCAGCAGCCTACGCACTGAGCCATTTTGATTTTAAACGTACCGTTAAATTTGTCACTTTTTCAGGAGAAGAAGAAGGCTTACTCGGAAGCCAGGCCTGTACAAAAGAAGCGTATGCACGAAACGACAACATTCTTGTCGAAATCAATGCAGACATGGTCGGACATGATGAAGGAAGTAAAACGATGACCGTCACCGCAACAGAGGATGCTGGATGGGTCGCAGAGATCTTCCAAAGCATGAATGCGAATTATACGATTGGGCTGACCGTCAATCGCGGAACTATCAACCGAGCAGGTCACGGTCTTGGTGGGAGTGACTACTCAGCATTTATTCCGTATAGCTGGGAATCTGTCTGCTGCTGGGAAGGAGACCACGATCCAAACTTCCATTCCGCACTGGACAATCTCAGCAACGTGAACCTCAGCTACCTGGTGAATACAACCCGTATGATCGCTGCAGCACTTGCCTATCTCGCGGATATGGACCAAACCCCTCCGCAAGTACGGATCACCTCACCACGCGTTGGATTTCTCTATAACGACGGGATGCAAAAACGCCCACTCAGTGAATTCAAAACAACGGTCATCAACAATATCTGGATCTGGGCGGAAGTCGACAATGCAACAATCCCCATTCAACGAGCTGAGTTTTACTACGATGGGAAACTCGTCTATACCGATACTGAGGCGCCGTTTAAATGGGAGTTCAACAAATTCTCTTTACGGAAGCACCAGATAACCGTCATGGTGTACGATCAATTAGGCAGAAACTCCTCAGATTGGAGGGAAATCCGTTTCATCAACATCTTTAAAAAAATCAGCTAATGAAACCACTCAGTCTTTTCACCATCGTTCCATCCTATTCTTTTTTAACAGTGAAACAGATAACGGCACGTAAACCATGGAACGAGGACTGGCATCATTTGACATCTACGTCATCGTCTCAGATCTACAAGACCTGAGAGGATGTTTCGTAGAAAAAATCTATCAACTCTCTCGCGACGAGATTCTTCTGAAAGTCCAGCAGAAAACAGGCAATCAAAAAGAATCACTGTTTATACGAAACGGAGAACTCTTCTGCCGCACCCAGAGATCGTTTGACGCCCCTGAGAAACCATCCTTGTTCGCGATGACGCTACGAAAATACCTGCTGAATGGAAAAATCAGTGAAATCACCCAACATGAATTCGATCGTATCATAAAGATAAAGATCGGGAGAAAAGAGGGAGATTATACTCTGGTATGCGAACTCTTCTCCAAGGGGAATATCATCCTTCTCAACCCTGAGGGAAGAATCATCCGACCGCTCATCAAACAGGAATGGGCGTCCCGCATGATTAAAAGCGGTGAGATCTACAAACCACCACCAGCTCAGACGAACCCATTTGATATCTCTGAACAAGAATTCCAAGAACGCTTATCAAAGAGCTCGAAAGACCTTGTAAGAACCCTTGCGACCTCCATGAACCTCAGCGGATTGTACGCAGAGGAGCTCTGCATGCGTGCTGGGGTTGATAAGGCCACAAAAACAAGAGAGATCGATACAGCAACCATGAAAAAATTATATGATGAACTACAAAAACTTTTATCGATGTTTCAAGAAAAAAACATTCAACCCATGTTCGTCAAAAAAGAAGGAGCCCTCATCGACATCCTCCCATTTCCCTTTTTGAGTTATACCTCTATCGACTATGAAGCAACCACAAGTTACTCCAAAGGTCTTGAACTGTTCATCCCAAGTAAAAAAACACAAAAACCTCTGGAAACACCACATAAAAAGATGATCGAAAAACTCAAGCGACAGCTCACACAACAACAAGAATTAATCGAGGGATTCAAAAAAAATATCGAGCAAAAGAAACGAGAAGCCAATCTCCTGTACCTCAATTTTCAACCCTGTGAAAAACTCCTCCAGGAAATCGCAGTCCTCCTCCGACAAAAAGAGAAAAACGATGCAATCAACAAGATTCGCCAGAATCCCTTGGTAAAGCTGTTCGATCCGACAACGAACGAACTCTTTATCTTCCTTAATGACGAAGGAGGAAACAAAACTGAAATCAGTCTGGATTTTCGTAAAAGTGTTTCTGAAAACGCTGATCAGAAGTACGAAGAGAGTAAAAAAATCCAGGAGAAATTGAAAGGAGCACTGGAGGCGGTCGAACAGACAAAACATCAGCTTGCCACGAGAAAAGACGTTGACGTCGTCGAAAAGAAAAAAAAAGTGACTCATGAGAAACAATGGTGGTTTGAGCGATTCCGCTGGTTCATCTCAACAGAAGGAAACCTGGTGGTGGCTGGAAGAGACGCCTCAAGCAACGATACCGTCGTGAAGAAATACCTCTCAGAGGGAGATCGGTACGCCCATGCGGACATCCATGGTGCCCCTAGCTGCGTCATTAAAAGCAAAGGGTTGAACGATGAGAAAATCCCTATTTCTGAAAAAACACTTGAAGAGGCATGTATGTTTGCCGCATCTTATTCACGCGCATGGAACCAGTTCGGTGAAGCCTCAGCGTACTGGGTGCTGCCAGAACAGGTCAGCAAGACACCGGAGAGCGGAGAATTCGTCCCAAAAGGCGGATTTATCATCAGAGGAAAACGCAATTATTGTCGATCTAAACTAGAAGTCGCTGTCGGGCTTATTCCCCTAGAAAATCAAGAGAAACTTATGGGCGGTCCAATCACTGCTATTGCTGCACGGGCAGTGAAAGGATACGTTATCCTTACCCCGGGTACAACAAAGAAAAGCATGATTGCACAGAAGCTTGCAAAAGCATTTCACGTCTCGACCGATACAATCGAAAAAGTTCTCCCACCAGGGGAGTGTACCATTGTAAAAACCATGGGATTTGAATTACGATAGGTGAAAAGCTGTGAAGGTTATCTTTAAAGACCCCAGAAGCGGTGAAATTAAACTAATCCCGGAGAACCTTGATGACATCTGGCATCTGTATAACATCATTGAGGAACGGGATTTAGTCCGAGCAGTGACCTTCCGTACCGCAGAGGGAGAAAAAGCAGATAAACTTCGAGCAAAAAAAGCAGAAAAGAAAAAAATGAAACTCGGGATCCGTGTAGAAAAAGTAACATTCCATGAGTTCTCAAACAGACTTCGCATCCAAGGTGTTATCGAGGAAGGCCCGCAGGATCTCGGTTCGTACCATACCTTTAATGTCGATGCTGAGGAGATGCAACCGCTCTCCATTCTGAAAGAACATTGGAAAGCACATCAGCTCCAACGGATTGATGAGGCGGTCCTGCAGCGGACGCAACCGATGCTGGTGTTCGTGTGCCTTGACGATGATTCTGCAATAGTGGCTCTCCTATTTCAGAGCGGCGTGCAACTTGTTGCTGAGATTGACGCGCATCGGTCTGGCAAGATGTATGAAAGCAAAGAGACAACCCCGGAGTACTTCGGTGAAATTTTCTCTGTGATAAAAACAGTAAAAAAACCTGATTCGCCCCTTGTCGTCATAGGGCCAGGGTTTACACGAGAACATCTCATGAAAGAGGGGAAAGAAAAGGAACCACAGCTTTTTAAAGATTGTATCACTCATGCAACCGCGAACGCAGGGATGAATGGTGTCCATGAAGCGCTCAAGGTAGGAATTGTCGAACAAATCACTAAAGAGAACCGTGTGTCGAAAGAAACCCAGGCTATTGAAAAAGTGTTTGAACAAATCAAAAAAGACGGACTCGTCACCTATGGTGTAAAAGAAGTGGAAGACGCACTCTCGCGAGGTGCCGCTGAACACCTGCTTATCTCGGATGTGTTGGTACGAACGAATAACGGGGAACATCTGCTTGATCTTGTGAGAAAAACTCACTGTAATTTCATGATTATCAACACGATGCATGAGGCAGGGAAAAAATTCGAAGGACTCGGTGGTGTGGCAGCGCTGCTTCGGTTTAGATATTAAAATTTCTGTTAGACGTACCGACCGCACCCAGTGCTAATAATCATGGAGATATAAGGTGGTTGAGTTATTTCCTCATCAACCCAGAAATCATCTGGTGGCGTGGTAGGGTTTCCTCCAGTATTTTTAGTTGTATCCACTTTTAAGGCTCCATCATAGTACTGATAACTTATTTTTAACTCAAAGTCATTTCCCTTGTCAAGTATTTTTTTCAAGATCCTTATTTCACCGATTTTTACACCGACAATGATTTTAATTTCTTTGTTGGACCACGAATCATCGTAATATGGTTTTTCTTTGAGTTTTGCTTGTGCAGCTTGATCATCAGCTGCTTTGAAGGAGATAGGAGGGATAATGCCTGTTGACACGGTATGAGTGATGGTCCCTTCTCCCGTTTTTGGTGCACTTGTATTTATCTCGATAAAAGTAACACCATCAGGGGTTGTCACGTCTAAGTGAAAGCGGTCTAATCCCATCCGTTTCATAACTGTCATGTGATCATCAGTCCAGCTAAGGTTAAACGTGATAGACTTCAGATTTCCTTCAGGTATCGTAAACGTCCCGTCATACGGAGAATTCTTATTAGCGAACTCAGAAATTGTAGGCAGAGTGACTTTTCGTTCTGTCCAGATGATATCATAGCTTTTTTCACCTGTGGTATTCGAAGGGAGATTCCCTGTTGTTTTCGGTGATTGGTACATCGCGACACCAACACCTGCAATAACAAGGATTACTACCGCGACAATGATGATGATTTTATCGTTCTTTTTTAATTTTATCATAGAGTCACCTGTACAATTATTCTTACTATGGAGGTAATTTAATCTATAATGATAAATATGCTTCCACCTTTATTAAATTTTTCCTCAATTTATATATTTAAACAGGTTTTAATCAGACAGAAGGAAAAAACATGCAAATTATCCCATCTGGATAGGGATAACGGCTCCACACTGAGAACACGTTCCTTGCGCGAATCCTTTTATGGTTACAGAGAAGCCGTTTCGCTCAATCAGGAGGTTTTTACACACGGGACAGTAGGTGTTGTCGTAGTCCCCATGATCGATGTTCCCAAGATAGACAAACTGAAGACCAGCGTCTTTTGCGGTCATGCGACAAGTAAGAAGAGTGCTTCGAGGAGTTGCTGTGACGTCAGTCATTTTGTAATCCGGGTGGAACCTGGAGAAGTGTACTGGGGTATCTGCTCCGAGTTTCTCTCCAACCCATTGGCAAAATTCTCTAATTTCGTTCGTGGTATCATTATAACCGGGGATTACAAGGTAGGTCAGCTCGAGATGAACCCCGAGTTTTTTCGCACGCTCGCAGGTTTGAAGGACCGGTGCTAATTTCGCTTTACAGATTTTCTGGTAGAACTGCTCATGGAACGCTTTGACATCGATATTCATCGCATCTAGATATGGGGCGATCGCTTTGAGAGGTTCTTCTTCGATATACCCATTCGTGACATATACGGTGTACAGACCTGCGTCCTTCACTAGTTTGGCAGCTTCCACTGTGTACTCATGCCAGATCGTTGGTTCGTTATAGGTCCAGGCGACCCCCCTGCAGTTATTTTCCTTAGCCATCTTACTAAGGTGTGCTGCTGGGATTTCGCGAAGAGACTGTTCTTCAGGGTGCACCATTGAAATATGATAGTTCTGACAATGGTCACATCGGAAAGTACACCCAACGGAGCCTAACGAGAGAACAAGAGACCCTGGGTAAAAATGATATAAAGGTTTTTTCTCAATCGGATCAACCGCAATCGAAGAACACGCTTGATAGATAAGGCTGAACAATGTCCCGCGTTCATTTTTTCTCACACCGCAAATCCCGTGTTTCTCAGGGGCGATGAGGCAATGGTGTGGGCAGAGAAAACATTGCACGGTCTGATTTTTCATTGGTTTCCAAAACAATGCCTCTTTTTTCATCGCAGGATTTTCAATCCTTGAGGCTTTATTAATGTTTTTATGGGATGAGTTCGCCTCGGCTTCGGAACAGGCCTCGATGCGGGTATCCATCGTTGATCTGCGGCTGCATGGATTTGAAATCCTGATATTTCTCATCGGTGCGAAGCATGGTCCGAGCATAGTAGAATGCTTCTTCGACGGAGGCTTGTCCGTCCTGGAATATCTTCATTTTTCGGAGGATCCCTCGATCGAATAACCCAGGTCTGTAGCCGTCCGCGTTCCCGGTGGAGAGTCCCTCAAACCATAACAATGTGAAAATCGGACCTTGGATAGTGCTTGCGTACCCGGCACGGAACTTGCTAGTCCCTGAGATCACAACTCGTCCGTTTTGAGGGATGCCTGATCGCATGAACAATGAGGTCCGGAGGCTGAGAATCGTCCGGTCTGCAAACCCCCCTGTGTAACACGCATCAATGATTATCGCTACTTTCTTGGATTCCAGGGGCGCAAGGATATCGCCAAGTTCTTTGTCAGTGATGGTATCATCCCAGAGGAAAATCTCGCTTCTCTGCAGGATTTTTCCTCCAGTGAATGTTTTATTGTTATTACCGATTCCATGATCAAATATCCAGATGAATACCTCACTATCAGGGTATGTATTGGACTCGTTGATGATGTACTGCAAGGAAGTGATTACGTTTGCTTTGGTCGTGCCTCCATAGGAAATATCGTACTCATGAGTGCGTTCTTGCAAGGTTTTTTGTTTCGTGCCATATCCGTTGTCACTGCGGATCCAGCCATCATCAAAAAGGACCATGATCTGGGATGTCGGATATTCGTAGTTTTCAATAAAGAACGCTGCCATTTGCTCTGCGAGATAGAGGCCACCGTTGCCTAGTTTTGAATCATTGTTTTTTGGGAAGTTTGCTGCTGCGATGAAGATCGCCCATTTATGGGTGCCAGAGTCGATAGAGGTGGGGTTGTTCACCCTCACCGTGATCGATACGATCTCTGAGTAATCCTCCCCATTGTAGGATCGTGCACTGATATTGTATTGTCCATCTGGTAAGGTATAGGTCGTCCAGTCATAGCTCCAGAGTGTTGTTCCTGTAACGGTCACCCAGTTATTCCCATCTATTTTGATTTGTACGCTATTGATGTCTTTGCCTCCATCAGGGTTGCTTGCCGACCCGCTAATCATTACGAGTTTTGAGACGGTCGTCCCGTCGGATGGATAGGTGATGATAACAGTCGGATTGTTGTTATTGAAATTAAAATTTGTACCGAATAACCCTAAGTAGTTACCGATTAGTAATGTGAAGACAACGATGACAGTAAGAGCGATTATCCATTTGTATCTCATTGTTCTCAGTATATACTGTGTCTCTTTACTCCCTTAAAACCTTTGTTGAACATCCCTTACCTGTTTGTTCAGCTAAAAATCATGTTTTTTGAAATGTTCGTATCCTTTGTTTGGCAACATCTTCTTTGTTCCGTTTTCAAGCAGCAATATCTTCCTTTTTTGTGTAACGATCCCAATTGGTGTGAAAATGATACCATGTTTTTGCAGTGTCTGTTTGGTTTTTTCAAACTTCTGCGGTGGTATCGTCACCAGCAGCTCGTAATCCCCCCCAAAATGCAATGCAAGAGAGTACGGATCAGCACTATAATCAGTATGAAAATGCCGATCCAGTTCGGAAGCAAGCGGGAGAGCTTTTTTATCTATTTCAAATCCGACAGAGTTTATCTCCTGCAGCTGATACAAAGATGCAGACAACCCATCAGATAGATCCATGGATGATGTTATAGAATGAAGCTGTGCCAATAGCCTACCCTCTTTCAATCTTGGCTGAGGTTCTAACAAAGTGTTGGAGAGTTTTTTTTCTTTTTTGTTCCTTTGAAGTGCATAATACCCAGCGCCAGCTTTTCCTAACGTGCCTGTCACCGCGACAACATCACCAGGTTGTGCACCACTCCGTGACATGAACTCGTCTTTTTTCATAGTACCAAACGCAGTCCCACATAAGGTTATCTCTGTTGTTTCTTTCGTGTCTCCTCCGACAATCGTTGTCCCAAAACGAACTGCGCATGCATCCGCGCCCTTCGTTAACTCCCTGAGAAACATCTCTGATGTTTTTTTCGGAAGACCAAATGAACAGACAACACCAAGCGGTGTTCCTCCTTTTGCTGCGATATCGGATAGATTGATCGCAACAAGAAACCATCCCATCTGATACGGCGTCATTTGAGAGGGGATGTGCGTCCGTTGAGACATCATATCGGTGGTGACCAGCAAATAGTTATTTCCCAGATCAATCGCAGCGCAATCATCACCGATACCCAGGTTATACTTTCCTTTTGTGAGAATCGCTGCGATCCGTTGAATCGCCACTCGCTCCCCGAGATCCGCTAATCTTTTCACAACTATGACAACCCCATACGTATAAAAAAGTTTATCACAACCAGCATGTTTCTCTATACAGGGAAAACAGAGGCGATCCTTCTTGAAGAAAATGACCTATAAAAATAGTGGCGTTGACATCGAAGAAAAAGAAGAGGCCATCAAACAGCTTTTATCAAGTATCCTTACCAAGCGGAAAGGTACCATTGGCAAACCTATGGGCGGACATTATGCGGGACTTATCGAGTTTGGGGACTACGCGCTCGTGCTATGCACCGATGGTGTCGGGACCAAGGTCAGGATAGCGGAGGCAGTAAAGAAATATGACACGGTCGGCATCGACTGTATCGCGATGAACGTCAATGACGCGTTATGTGTCGGTGCGGAGCCGCTCGCCTTTGTCGATTATCTCGCGATGGAGAACCCGGATCCGAAGATCACCAGGGAAATCGGCAAGGGTCTTGAGAGAGGCGCAAAACTGTCGAATATCTCGATCGTCGGCGGGGAGACCGCGGATCTTCCGGAACTTATCAACGGTTTTGACCTTGCGGGAACCTGCCTAGCGTATGTGAAGAAAAACCGTATCATCCTTGGTGATACGATCTATCCTGGTGATGCGATCATCGGACTGAGCAGCAGCGGGATTCACTCCAATGGGTATACCCTTGCTCGACGCGTGGTCGAAGAAGCGGAATTCTCCTACACCGATGAGTTTCCTGATGGGTTATACCAAAGAAAAACCATCGGAGAAATCATGTTGACACCAACCAGGATCTATGTGAGAGAAATCCTTGAGTTGTTCAAGAAAATCGATGTTCACGGGCTTGCGCATATCACGGGGAGTGGACTGTGGAACATCCCGCGTTTAAAAGAAAAAGTAAAATACCTTCTAGACGACCCCTTAGAGCCTCAGCCGATTTTCACGTTCCTGCAACAGTATGGGAACATCGATGATTATGAGATGTACCAGATCTTCAACATGGGGATGGGCTTCGCAGTCATTGTGGAAGATGAGGATGCCGAGGAGACCATCAAGATTCTGCAGAACTACTCTGATGCTACCGTGAAACGTGTGGGGACTGTCCAGAAAGGAACCGGGGTTGAAATGCCTCATCTCAAGCTACGGTACCATTAAAAAATCCTTCTTTGTAGGGACCTATGAAAATTGGAACTGTTGAGATACCGAACCGTTTTGTGCTTGCGCCTTTAGCAGGCATTAGCTGTACTGCATTCCGAATGTTATGTAAGGAAAATGGTGCAGGGTTGATCTATACCCAGATGATTGATGCTGATCTCATCAGTCAAAAAACACAACATGAAGTCAAACAGTTTCTCAACATTCAAGAGATGGAACGACCTGTGACCGTTCAGCTGATCAGCAGTGAAAAAAACGTTCTTGTCAAAGCAGTTCAAGCAGTCGAACAGTTCGCTGATATCATCGATCTGAATGTCGGTTGCATCGAGGAAGATTTTCTGCAGAAAGGATGTGGTGCCAGCCTTCTGAAAGATCTCCCAAAGCTTGAGACACTGCTCAGAGCCATGGTGGATACAACAGAAAAACCGGTGAGTGCAAAGATCCGTATCGGCTGGGACAACCAGCATATCAATGGCGTTGCAGTCGCACAACTGATCGAGAACGCAGGTGCATCAGCGCTCTGCGTCCATGGTCGAACCGCAGATCAAGGTTATGCAGGGAAAGTCAACTGGACTATTATGAGGCAAATCAAGGGAAAAGTAACGATTCCTGTGATTGCGAATGGTGACGTTACGTCCTACAACGATGGGCTTGCGTTGCTACGTAAAACTGGCTGTGACCTGGTGATGATCGGCAGGGAGGCACAACATTGCCCGTGGATGTTCCATGAAAAACCAGTCGATATCAAACAACAGATCCTCCGTTTCATCGAATTGTACGAGCAGTACGAGGTACGACAATCACCGGTAGAGGTCGCTGACCATGTGTTCTGGATGCTGCGGGATTTCAAAACAACAGAAGACACCAAGAAGGTTCATGTGATTACCACCATCCCTCGGATCAAACGCTACGTGAACCGGTTATCATCCGGATAGGAGATACAAGATTCCGACGATGATGAGTTGATGCAGCAGGTAGATGATCAACGCATGTCTCCCTAGGAAACAGAGCATGCGGGTTCCGATGAACCGCGAATACTCCTTCAATGTAAAATTCCGTGCGTTGTTCTGATAGAGCGTATTTCCAAGGAAGATTCCGATCAACACGACACCGAACCACGGCAGCAGCGGGAAATAATCAAGTGTGTAGAACGATGTCGGGACGAATCCTAGCCACAGCAGCCACGGGAAATCGACAGTGACTGTACTCCTGAGGACAACCCCGATGATGATGCAAAGCACTCCAATCAGGAACGCAGAAAAACGGGACCGGATGAACGGATACGCAAGGAGAATCGACAGGCCGATGCAATGCAGAATTCCAAAGACGATGAATCCATTATGTGGATAGACCCAGGTAACGAGGGTGATGAGAAGTCCGAGTGCAAAAATACTGGTTCCTCGTTTGAGATACTTTATCCTGAGTTGATTCTTGGAATAGGTGTTTTTCACTCGTGAATAACTCAGGGTAAGAGAAACACCAACCAACAGGAGAAATAACGTCCCCACCGGATAGAGAAAAAAAAGAAGCGGAAGGGAATTTAAATCTGTGGAAGTGAACTCGAAGTAGTTCAAATCGAAAGTAACATGATACGTAATCATCATCAAAATAGCGATACCGCGAAGAGCATCGATTTCCCAGAACCGCTCTGAAGATGTTTCTTTCACAGGGAAAACGGAAAAGAAATCGTCTTATAAACCTGATGTTCTGAAGAAATAAGAAAGTAGCGAGGAATGGATTTGAACCATTGGTCTACGGGTTATGGGCCCGTCGGGATTTCCTGACTACCCCACCTCGCTATAGATAGCAAACATCACTTATGGGAATGTATCTTTCGGGAATACTGTTGCTTATACTTAAAGCTAGCACATTCTCTTGATTGTTCTCCAGGGGAAACAGAAAGTTTTAATACCATAACGGAGTAATAGAATAGGAGGAGAGATGATGGAGAAAAAATTACTTGAAACACGCTTGGTGAGACGACATTCGCAATTTCCCACCGTGTGCATTTACTGCAACACACAAATCCCTCCAGACGATCTTCATTATGTTGAAGAGGGAATCACTACACATATCCATTCGCTCATCGCACGGAAATATTGTTCGTCGTGTTACACCAAGTTTGGGGAACAGATTCTGTTACACGAAAAATCGCTGTAACCCCTCAGAGTGATATGGTTTTTTCTTTCCAAACCTTTTTCAGTAGGGGATGATATTAACGGTGCATAGAACTGCAGGGGTACCCGAGCATGGTCTAAGGGGTAGGGCTTAGGACCCTATGACGTAGGTCTCCGCGAGTTCAAATCTCGTCCCCTGCATTAATTATTATGATAAGAAGGGAGACTCAATGAAAATCATCGCGTTTACCGGTATGCCTGCCTCTGGAAAATCAGAGGCGGTCCAACTCGCTAAAGACAAAGGAATACCAGTGATTCGTATGGGTGATCTGGTCTGGGAGGAGACCAAACGGCAAGGCAAACCACTGGATGACAAAAACGTGGGTTCCGTCGCCACCAGCATACGGAAAGAATATGGGATGGACATCTGGGCGAAACGAACCGTTGAAAAAATCCATTCCTTGAAAAAATCACTACATCTTGTCATCGACGGCGTACGCAACATGGAGGAAATCGAGTATTTCAAAAAAGAGCTCGGGTTGGATTTTTTTGTTATTGCGATTGATGCGCCTGATGAACTAAGAAGAAAACGAGCGATCACTAGAGGAAGAACCGATGACAGCAAAGACCTCAAAGACCTCGAGGAAAGGGATAAGCGGGAGATCCACTGGGGCTTGCAAAAAGTCATCATGGACGCTGATATCATCATCCAGAACAATGGAAGCCTCGATCAGTTTCAAAAACAGGTTCTCACCGTGCTAAATAACCTCTGAGGAACGATACTTTAATCTATCTATTTTCAGATTAGGCGCCACGATTCGTATGTTCGAAGCCAAAGTCACCGTTCAGCTGAAGAAAGGCATCTCAGACCCGGAGGGGGTAAACACCCTCAAAGCAATCCATCTGCTCGGTTTTAAGAAAGTTCAGCAGGTGAAAACCATCAGGACCTTCGATCTCCTCATTGATGGGACAGATAAAAACCAGGTGAAAAAAGATGTTGAACAGATCTGTCAGCGGTTACTGACCAACCCGGTGATCCATCACTATGAGATAGCCATTGAAGAAAAAAAGTAAGGGGGAGTGTGCATACAACTCGATAATTTATTCAAAAAGATCAGAGCTGATATTGAGACCTATGAAGTTGATCTGCATACTGCCTCTGACAAAGAACTTCTTGAGATCAGCAACCGGATGGAACTTGCATTAGCGCTTCCTGAGATGAAACGGATTAAGGAGTATTTTGGGAAACAGGGACGGAACCCAACCGATATCGAACTGCAGGCACTTGGACAAGCCTGGTCTGAGCATTGCTGCTACAAATCCTCAAAGGTCCCCTTGAAAAAATACGTCTTCAATGTCGATGAAAAACGGATCATCGCCCGTGAGGACGCTGGTGTCATGGAGTTTGACAAGGATCATTATTACTGTGTCGCTTTGGAGTCACATAATCATCCTTCTGCGATTGAACCGTACGGAGGTGCTGCAACTGGTGTTGGCGGGATCGTCAGAGACGTCCTTTGCATGGGAGCTCAACCGATCGCGTACATCGATCCCTTGTTCTTCGGGCCATTGGATTATCCCTTAGAGAAACTTCCGAAAGGCGTCAAACACCCAGTCTATCTCTTCAAAGGAGTGGTTGATGGTATTCGAGATTATGGGAACCGTATTGGGATCCCGACGCTCGCTGGACAAGTCTACTTCCATGAGGGGTACACCGGGAATTGCCTCGTTAATGTCGGTTGTATTGGTATCATGGAAAAACGGGAGCTCGTACACAGCTGGGCGAAAGCACCAGGTAATGTTTACATCTATGTCGGTGGGAAAACCGGGCGGGACGGCATCCATGGCGTGAATTTTGCTTCCGCAGAGCTTACTGATGAAAGCGAGGAGAGCAGCAGATCTGCCGTGCAAGTCGGGGACCCGATCACCAAAGAACCAGTGATTCATGCGTGTCTGGAATGCAACAGAAAAGGGCTCTTGGAAGGATTCAAGGATTTCGGCGGCGGGGGACTCTCCTGCGTCTCCGGGGAGCTTGCGTACTCCGCGAACATGGGAGCAGAAATCCACCTCGACAACGTGCCTTTAAAGGAAGAGGGACTCAATCCCTGGGAGATCTGGGTCTCAGAAAGCCAGGAGCGGATGATGATGCTGGTTGCACCAGAAAACGTCGAGACCGTCCTGCATATCTGCAAGCAATGGGATGTCACCGCAGCTGTGGTCGGGAAAGTCATCAAAGAGCAGATCATCCGGGTGTTTCTGAAAGGACAAAAGATCCTTGAGATGGACCTGGAGTTCATGACCGGTGGCCCGGTCTACGATGAATGCACACGACCAGTTATTATCAAGAAACCAGAGGCTGCTGAGAAAAACTTTCCACAACCTGATTTAAACAAAGCATTACAAAAAGTGTTATCATCACCCAACATCGCATCCAAAGAATGGGTGATCCGCCAGTACGACCATGAGGTACGAGGAAACACCGTGATCAAACCACTGCAAGGAAAACTTGGACTGGAGACTCATGGAGACTCAACGGTCCTAAAACCTTTGGAGGATTCATGGAAGGGTCTTGCGGTGACCGCTGATGTGAACCCACGGTTCATGGAACGCGACCCGTACCGGGGTGCGATGTCCGCGGTTGATGAAGCATGTCGGAACCTGATCGCGGTCGGCGCGGCTCCAGACTCCTTACTTGATTGTCTGAATTTCGGTAACCCTGAAAAACCAGAGCGGATGGGAGAGTTCTATGAAGCCTGTCGAGGTCTTGGCGACATCGGCCGAGCGCTTGACCTGCCGTATGTTTCAGGGAATGTGAGTTTCTATAATGAGTCCGTGAAAACCGCGGTCCCGCCGACACCAGAGATCTTCGCCGTGGGAATCGTCGATGACATTAGAACCTGCGTCACCAGTGATTTCAAGACCGAAGGAAACCTTGTCTATCTTGTTGGTAAACCAACTGAGAAGGAACTTGGCGGCTCTGAATACTACAACATGATGAAGATCGAGGGAGGTATTGTCCCAAAAACAGACCCGGAGATCCTCAAGCACTGTATGAAAGGGCTGCTTGCATGCATGAAGAAACAGTATATCGCCGCGTGTCATGATCTCAGTGAAGGGGGGCTTGGAGCGTGTCTCGCTGAGATGGCGATAGGGGGAGATATCGGCGCAACCATCGACGTCTCAGAGGTTAGCAAAGAACTACGGACTGACGTCAAAATGTTTTCCGAGTCAAACACCAGATGGGTCATCGAGGTAAAAAAAGAAGCTCAAACCGATTTTGAAAAACAATTGAAAAAGGACGACGTCAGTTTCATCCTGTTTGGTAAAACCAAAGGAGATCATCTGATAATAAAGGATGGGACAAAAACAGTTGTTAATCTCAGCGTTGATGTCCTTCGGGAATGCTGGCGGAAACCGATCTGGGATTTCATGGGATAGAAAAAAATTCAATTAAAAAAACATTATCATTTTTTTATTGCCTTCATCCCGCCATCAAATGCTTTCTTATTGACATCTTTATACTTTTCAGGGACGGCCTCAAGGATTGTTTCCAATAACACATCAGACGTGAATGGTAATACTCCACTTGCCGCAAGTGCCCCAAGCATCACCGTATTTTTCGTAATAATCGCGCCTGCATCCTTTGCGATCTTTAATGCATCGACGGTAAACAACTCAGCATGCGCTGACAGCTCTTTGAAGATTTCCTCGACTTTTGGGTACTGCTCTCCACCCACTGCAACAGTAAATGGAATAATCGGATTAATATCTGTAATTACTTTTGTTTTTTTATTCACATAACAGATGTTCCGCAATGCTTCAACCGGCTCCATGCTCATCAAGACATCCGCGGTCCCACTCGGCAGTAACGGGCTGGAGACATCTCCCATCCGAACCGTACATACGACTGCCCCACCTCGTTGCGCCATTCCATGGATCTCTGAGACGAACACTCCGACCTTTGCGTTCACCGCGGCTTTGCCTAAAAGATTCGCAGCGGTAATCACCCCTTGTCCGCCGACACCCGTGAGGACGATACTGGTTTTTTTCTTCATTGGGTTCCCTCCGCTGAGATCGCGCCAAACGGACAGACCTGCGCGCAGTTCCCACAACCATTGCATTGTGCTGCATCGATGTGAACGCTGCCGTCCTCCGCGAAATACAATGCAGGGCAGCCGAATCTGCCAATGCAGGTTTTACAGCGTTTACAGATCTCCTGATTAATCTGGTAGAGCTGGATCTCCTCCTTTGCTTTTCGTTTCCGCTGCACCTCAAGTAAGATGCAGGGTGATTTGCTGATTACAACCGAGGGGCCTTTGAATTCTATTGCTCTTTTGAATGCGGCGGTCGTTTCTTTGATCTTGTTGGGATCTACAATTTCGATATGTTCGATGCCGCAGCCTCTCACGACATCCTCGACTTTGATGAGTTTTGCTGGTCGTCCCATCCCGTCATAGGGTGTCCCCGGGTGTGGTTGATGACCGGTCATTGCTGTGGTCCGGTTATCAAGGACTGTGATGACCACATCATGGTTGTGATGCACGGCATTGATAATGGGTGGGATCCCGGAATGGAAAAACGTTGAGTCTCCCATGAATGAGATGATCTTTTGATCGGTCGCAACGGAGAAACCGCAGGCCATCCCCGCGTTGGAACCCATGCAGAGGAGTACATCTGCTATCTCAAGTGGTGGTTCTTTGCCTAGCGTGTAGCATCCGATGTCTGTTGGATAGACTGTGTCTTTTGGTGCTGCTTTTTTGACTGCATAATATGTGGCTCGATGTGGACAGCCTGGGCAGAGCGATGGGGGGCGTCGTGGGGCTTTCAATGTGGATTGAATTGGTTTTGGGAATGGGGTTTTTACCTTGAAGATTTTTGAGAATGCGTCAACGACGATATCCGGTGTGTACTCATAGAGTCGGGAGAAATGACCGGTGGATTTCCCGTAGATCTTCACGTCGGCACCAATATCATATGCTAATTGCTTGAACTGGTTCTCAAGGAACGGTTCGAGTTCTTCGACCATCACAAGGGATGAACAAGATGAGATGAATTTCTCGCACATGGCACGGGGGATCGGATGGGTCATCCCGAGTTTGAGGATCTTCACATTCAGATTCAGCTCCTCTGCCATCTCTTTGACATACGTATAAGAAACACCGGAGGTGACGATCCCAACGTCCTTTGGTTTTCCGATTGTTATTATTTCGTTGAATGGTGATTTCTCTGAGATTTTCTCTGCTTCCTCAAGCTGTTTGAGTAATACCGGGTGTTTTGCCCGTGCGGTCGCAGGGACCGTGACGAGCAATGGGTCTTTTTTAAAGAACCCTTTTTTGCGTGGCTGCTGCAATGCATGAAGCGTGATCGGACCTCGCGCATGGTTCAACCGTGTCGTTGTCCGTAAGAGCAAGGGAAGTGAGAGTTTCTCAGAGATATCAAACCCGATGCGTGTCATCTCCTTTGCTTCTTGTGGTGTGGTCGGCTCGAGCATTGGTGCGCCGCCGAACAACGCATAGTACCGGTTATCCTGTTCGTTTTGTGATGAATGACAGTAGGGGTCGTCCGCAGAGACGATGATATGACCGCCGCGGCAGCCCACGTACATGTACGTCATGAATGTGTCGCTGGCGACATTCAGACCGACATGTTTCATACAGGTCAGTGATCGTAGACCACAGAACGATGCGGCAGCAGCGACCTCTAAGGCGACTTTTTCATTGACGGAGTACTGGAAATAAAAACCTGGGTCTTTGTTCTGCCGGGTTGCTTCTTTTGCGATCGCGGAGAACGTATCAGCGATCTCCGATGCGGGCGTGCCCGGGTAGGTGGTTGCGACGTCGATGCCCGCCTCAAGGGCCCCACGGGTGATCGCTTCATTTCCTAAGAGCAGTATTTGCTTTCCGGGTTTATCTTCTGTGATTTCAGACATCATCAACACCATTGAGGTAAAAGATGCGCAATTCCCCTGGGTGTGGTAAAAAAAGAACAGCATATAAATCTAACCCTACTCGGAGATACCAGGAGGGCAACCTTCCTGTGATGGCGCACCTGCATCACTACTTGCATATCCATCTACAAACAAGGTTATTATAACAGGACGTAATTCTTTGGCCTGGAAGGAATTAAGCTGGTAGTTGTAGAGTGCATCCCATCCCTCCTAGTGAGACCAGCATCCTTCCCTTTTTTGTTCTAAAAAAAATTTTTCTTGCCATGACACGGCATGGTTTTTTTGCACAAATACGAAAGTATATGTACTCAACGATGGTTACAGAAAAATTGGAGAGATTAAGAAGGAATTATTGGGATCACTTACACGACTACCATATCTGCTTGGTGTCCTGATTTTTGCGACTTCTTGACTGAAAAAAAATACTGGAGGGTTGGAGAAATATGACCACTAAAAATTACGTAATAATGGAATATAAGACAGTCCCGAAACAAGTACCGCTGTTCGAAGAGCAAGACGATGGGAACCTGATACCATACATAAAGGAAGCATAACCCAGTCTTTTTTTTGTGAATCGCACTGTTTACCACGGGTTTACCAAATTAATAACCTTTTTTTTTTGACACATTCATTTTCTGTAAAAAAAGATATATCTATTAGACTGTGTATCCATAGAACTCTTAGGAGGATCTTAGGAAAAAAATATTCAATTAAGATAGTCGACTGAGAGCATTTATATATATTATGATAATTCAATGGAGGCGACTGAAAAGTATGGGACCGATGACAGCCTCAGAAGAAAAAATACAGCGATACTATGATAATCTCTGGTCTGTCGGGAAAAAATTTAATCAAAAATTTATCGATGGCGGTTTTCATTTCGGATACTATGAAAAAGGTGTCATCAACTATCGACAGGCTATTCAGAATATGAACAAATACATCAGCGGACTTCTTGAGCTAGGAACTGGACACGCATTAGATATCTTAGAGGCAGGCTGCGGGATTGGGGCAACGTCTCGCTATTTAGCAAAACAATATCCGGAATGTCATTTTACCGGGATATCGCTTGGGACGGAGGAAATTGAACTAGCAAAAAAATTACAAAAAGATCAGAATCTAAAGAACATGCAATTCATCTCAGGGAATTACAATAACACGGGGTTTAAAAATAACTCGTTCGATCGTTCGTTTGCCCTCGAATCAATCGTCTATGCAGTGAACAAAAAAGATGTGATCAACGAAATCTCCCGAATACTCAAACCTTCTGGCAAGGTTGTGATCATCGATGGTTTTTTCCCAAAAAACCAACCTTCGAGTTCATTTCTAAAAAGTGCTTATTCGATTATGTTATCGAAACGTTCAATCCCTAGTGTCATCTCAGTACAAGAAATACAATCATATCTGACATCAGCTGGATTTACAGACATCATCATCCATGATCTTTCAAAAAATATCAGTAAGCATTATTTTTTTGGTGGGTTCTTTGTAAGTTTGAGAGGGTTAGTGTCCGCAGAAGTTAAACGGCTTAAAAATAAAGTAAAAGGAAAAATAAATGAAGACACTGATAAAATAATCGGGGGAGCTGGTTTTATGGAGATGCTTCTGGGGATTACCAAGAATCTGGGGTATTACGCTATCGTTGCAACCAAAAGATAAATTTTGTGATGACCCAAAAAAAAAAACTCATAGAAAAGCCCTCTTTTTCTTAGAAAAATCCATATAAATCTCAACAGTATTGCTCATCTGTTATGCTCAAGAAGGTTGTGCTCAGCATCGCAGGCTCGGATTCCTCAGCGGGAGCAGGGATCCAAGCAGACCTGAAATCATTTTCATACCTAAACCTGCATGGTGTCACCGCACTCACTTGTGTTACTGCGCAGAACACACAACAAGTCAGAGCTATCTACAAGATCCCTGCGGACATCATTGCCCAGCAGATCGAAAGCCTGTGTGATGATTTCTCCATTGCTGCTGTGAAGACAGGGATGCTGTACGACGAAGAAATCGTCCATGTCGTGACACAACAATTAAAAAAACATCATCTGAAACCAATTGTCGACCCGGTGATGGTTGCAACGAGTGGTGATGCACTTGCGAACCACAGCTTTCTTGCATCATTAAAAAAAGTACTGCTTCCTCAAGCATCCATGGTGACAGCAAACATCCCTGAGGCATGTGCCCTAACAGACATGAAAAGTATCAGACAAAAAGATCTTGAGAACGTAGCTAAGAAAATCTTTGAACTCGGCCCAGAGTACGTCTTAGTCAAAGGCGGTCATCTCCAAGACGAAATGGTGACAGATCTCCTCTACGATGGGAAACAGTTCCACCGCTTCACCCTCCCTCGGATACCTCAGAAAAAGGCGCATGGTTCAGGCTGTACGTTATCCGCTCTTATCACCGGGCTCCTTGCCGCAGGAGAATCACCAGTCACTGCGGTACAGAAAGCAAAATCCATTGTCTGGAGCATGATACAAGAGGGATACACCCCGGGGAAAGGCGCTGATGTGCTGAACCATTCCTCCACATTGCAGATCCCACCTCTCGTACAACACAACGAGCAATTCGACGTTTGGCTGCAGCTCAAAACCGCTGTTGAAACACTGGTCTCCTTCCTCCAATCACAGTATATCCCCGAGGTCGGTATGAACTTCGTCTACGCTTCCCCAAACGCAAAAACAAGGAACGATGTCTGCGCGATCGAGGGAAGAATCACCAGATACAAGGACCAAGCGTTGTTGTGCGGCACCCTAGATTTTGGTGCCTCCAAACATGTGGCATCCATTGTTCTAGCAGCAATGTCGTTTGATACAACCATACGATCCGCACTCAACATCCGCTATACAAAAAAAACTCTCCAGCTATCCACAAATCTTGGTTTCACGCTCGGTTCATTCGACCGGAAATTCGAACCACAGAACGCTACCTCAACCATGGAATGGGGAACGAAACATGCTATCACAACATGTGGTTACGTCCCGGATATTATCTCTGACACCGGTACTATCGGAAAAGAGCCCATGATCCGCGTGCTTGGAAAAAATCCGCAAGACGTTCTTGCCAAAATAAAGAAGATAACAGACGCTTCATTCCTATAAGATATAAAATTACGAAACATATATAAATGATAAGGTCCATAGGACCGCCCACTAACCTAGGAACTTACGGAGAGGTATAGTTTATGACAGCAAAAGAAGAAAGCGAAGAAAACGTGATCTATGTAGGAAACAAACCACCAATGAGCTACGTTCTGGCAGTCGTTACACAATTCAACAGCGGATCCAGCGAAGTCGTCATCAAGGCACGGGGCCGAGCGATTAGCAGAGCGGTCGATGCAGCAGAGATAACCAGAAATAAGTTTGTCACCGATGCAAAGGTCAAAGATATACGCATCGGAACAGAAGCAATCACCAACGAAGAAGGACGAACCTCAAACGTCTCATCTATTGAGATATCTCTGTCTAAGTAAACAAGAGTATTACCCAAGAATAATACTTCTCTCCTTTTATTTTTCTTTTTTAGTGTATATCATAAGAAAATTCATAAGAATATTTTTTTTTAAAAAAAAAGAGAAAGGATGAGCCAGAGGGACGGCTCGTTTCTATCAGGATTATTTTTCTTTTTCGGGTAGCATATAGGCGATATCGTCCCAGGGGTGTCGGTACAACCCTTGTTTCAGACGCTTCTGGTCGAGATAGTGCCCGATAAGACCGATGCTCCGACCAAGGACGAACAATCCGTTCAATGCACCCATCTTGATGTACTCGTCAGCTTCCTGTTTGGTCAGCTCTGACCGCAGCAAGTCAACAAAACAAATCCCGATGCATCCATCGACATTCAAAATGAGGTTATCTCGTTTTGATGTGGTGATCTTCTCGACCTCTCGCGCATAGTCAAGCAGAGGAGTGCTCTTGAAATGTTTCTTGGCATACGAGCTGATGATGGTCACCCGCATGTCAGGGTTATGGATGGATTTTATGAGATGACCAATCCCTTGAATGTTAGCGCCCTTTGCTTTCATATCGTCGACGAACTGTTGGGGTGTTTTGCCTGCGTCATACGCTTCGGAGAACATCTGCGCCGCACCATCGATTGCACCACCGAACCGTGGTCCAATGGTAAGCATGCCTGAGACGAGGGAAGAAATCAGATCTTTGCCCGCACGGGTCGCAACGATCGTGTTATGCGCACCAGATACGGCGGGTCCATGATCAGCAGTTACCATGATCGCCATTTCAATGAACTTCGTCGCATAATTAGGCAGCAGTCGTTTGAACCAGAGGATGCTGAGTACGCCACCAACCCCAATGTCTTTCTTAAACACTTCAGAGATTGGCATGTTCCCGTAAATGAGTTCTTCGCCGCGGTCATCGGAGATCGTTGAGATGAAGTTTGCTGGTTTTCTGACCAGTTTTGCTTTGACTGCCGCGTTATAATCCATAGGCATCTTGACTGCGGGTGGCTCTGGTCGGGGGATGATGATCTTCTTTTTCACCAAATCTTTGTACACTATTGCGATTTTCTCGCCATAATCATCAAACGAATTGGGTACAACTGCACCAGCTGCTTTCAGCGCGGTGTTCTTTGCATCGGCTGTCTCCGATTCAGATCCTGCCTTTGCCCCGGCATGGCCGAACTGCACCTCAGTTTTAAACGCTTTAGAACAGGTGCCCGTCACCCACATGACAAGGGGTTTGGTAATCATCTTTTTCTTCAGTGCATCCACGATTGTGTACTCATCAGATCCACCGACTTCACCAAGACACACCAGCATTTTAATGTCAGGGTTTTTTTCATAACGAAGCAGATGGTCAAGTAAGGTAGTCCCGGGGAACCGATCACCACCAATGGCGATACCCTCGTACAATCCATCGGTGTTCTGAGATACGATGTTATAGGCTTCGTTGCTCAACCCACCGGATTTTGATACGAAACCAACGGAGCCTGGCCGATGAAGTTTCGAGTCCATGATGTTCTCTATGGTTCCACCAGTGTTACCGATTTTAAAGGCGCCTGGGACGATCCCTCCGACGGTCGCAGGGCCGATGATGACTTTATTGAGTTGTTTTGCTTTTACGTTCAACTCCCGCATCCGACGCTCCGGGACACCTTCTGCGATGATCACGACGGTCCGCAACTGGGGTATCGCAAAGGCTTCCTCGGTCGATGCCGCAGCGGATCGGAATGAGGCGAAGTTGATCATCACGTCGACATTCTTATGTTTGTTCGCCGCGTTCTTTAATGATTTGTAGACTGGGACGAGGATTTCCTTTGGTCCGAAGAAAAACTTCTGGAAGCCATCGTTTCCTGTTGGATTTACTATTGCAGCAACTGAAGGGGTTTTCCGTCCTGCGACGTAATCGAAATCAAGCATACGCTGAACCGCGTTTGTTTGCATATTGTAGATGAACGCTTGGGTGTCTTTATCAAATAAATTGTAGTCTTTCTTTCCTGCCATGGTTATTTCCCTCCTTTTAACGCCATGCTGACAATCTTGGTCATATGCGTCTCCGGTCCGTAGACTTCGATGGGTACACCAAGTTGTTCACCAAGTTCCCGCATGACTCGCAAGCCTTCTTTGTAATTTGGTCCGCCTCTCCGGACATAGATCTTCACTTTATTTTCTCGGAGTCTGTCTTTGTATTCCTGTAGCGCTCGTACAATCCCTTTGAAGGTATTGGCGACATCAGTAAAGTTGGCGATACCACCGCCAATGAGCAGGAATTTTCCTTTTGGGTTCTTCTTCCGTGTCATGAGATCCAGGATTGTTTTTGCATACAGATAGGTGAACTCCTCGTTGGGATCACCAGAGTATTCGCCGTAGTTCGCCATCTCGCTCATGAACCCAAGGTCCGTGATTGTGTCCGCGTAGATAACCGAAGCACCGCCACCAGCAACCATGGTCCAAATCCGTCCCTCTGGGTTGAGGACGGTAAGCTTTAACGACGCTCCAGTCTTTGAGTCCAGGTCTTGGATACATGCTTCTTCTTTCGTCAGCATCCTGCCAAACGGAGAGGGAAATTTGATGCTACCCCATTTTTTCCCGCTGACGAACTCAGCGGTGTCGTCGAGTTTGGCGGCAAGGTCCAAGGGAATGATATGATTTCCGGTTACCACGAACGGATTGATCTCTAGGTACGTATAATTGAGATCCGCGTAGAATTTGAACATCCCCTCGATGAATCCAGCAATGAGTCCTTTTCGTTCTTTTGGAACGTTGCCGAGCAGTTGTTTTTCAATGTCAGAAGCGGTCGGGTAGGTCCCAATCGGAATAGGCATACGGACTGCTTTTGCATCAATGTCCCCGACATTAATCCCACCCTGATGGTGGAATAAGATTTGATCACCGTCTCGCTGTGAAAGAATCGCCAGGTAGTATTCATCGTTCTCGTTATGCGGGATGAAGGGTTCGACGATAAAATGATCAAGGATCCCGGTCACGGTTCCCACCGTGACTGGTTTGTTCATCCGCTCTTTGATCCATTTCTCCGCATCTTTCCAGTCCGTATTGAGTAATAACAGCTTGCTTTTGCCTCGTCGTTTGATCAGCTGATCTGGTTTCACAACGAGTTTTTCTTTTGTGAGCCATTTGTAGGTTGTCGACAGTTTCTTCAGATCTGTGTCCGGCCCTATGCTAATAAATTTATTCTCTATCGTGTATGTTCCATTGGTGTACTCTTTTAATAAACGGGCGATCATGTTTTTCCCGTCTGCTTCTCGGATTGCTTTCTGCGCCATAGTTCATCCTCCTTTTTTTATAGCTTTTTCTTCAGGTGGTCTGCAATTACATCGATGAATTCTTCTGTATAGACTTGTTTGTTTTTCGGGTTTGGTGTCGCGACTCTGAGGAGATCTCCAGTCATAATGCCGCTTTGAATCGTCTCAAGGGAGGCTTCCTCTAATTTATGGGCAAAGTCGATGAGATCAGGTGTGTTATCCAGTTCTCCTCGTTTCTTGAGTGCACCAGTCCAGGCGAAAATCAGTGCCATGGGGTTCGAGCTGGTTTTTTCTCCTTTCAGGTATTTGTAGTAATGTTTCTGCACGGTGCCATGTGCTGCCTCGTATTCGAAGTATCCTTCTGGTGAGACGAGCACCGATGTCATCATCGCAAGGCTACCGTACGCAGACCCGAGCATATCTGACATGACGTCACCGTCGTAGTTCTTACATGCCCAGAGCATGCCGCCTTCGGATTTCATGATGCGTGCGACCGCGTCATCTATTAAGGTGAAGAAATATTCTACTCCTGCATCTTCGTATTTTTTCCTCCAGTTTTTCTCGTATTCCTCCTGGAAGATTTGTCGGAACCGTGCGTCATAAGTTTTTGAGATGGTATCTTTTGTGGCAAACCAGAGTGGTATCTTCTGGTCCAATGCATAGGTGAAACATGCTTTGGCGAAACTGCTGATGGATTTATCGGTGTTATGGATCCCCTGCAGGATGCCTGGTCCTTTGAATTCCTGGATGGTGAGTCGAATGGGTTGTGTACCATCTGCGGGGGAAAAAATCAATTCTCCTTTACCTGGTCCTGGTACGCGAATTTCTTGGTTTTTGTATACATCACCATAGGCGTGTCTGCCGATATGGATAGGTTTGGTCCAGTTCCGTACTCCTGGCGGGATGTTCTTGGATAGGATTGGGCTGCGGAAGACCGTTCCATCAAGAGCTGCCCGTATTGTCCCATTAGGGCTGGGCCATTCTTTTTTGAGGTTGTATTCTTTGATGCGATCCTTGTTTGGTGTGATGGTCGCGCATTTCACTCCGACGCCGTGTTTCTTGATTGCGTCTGCAGCATCATGGGTGATCTTGTCATCGGTCTCATCACGTTTTTGTAACCCGAGGTCATAGTATTCCAGGTTCATGTCGAGAAACGGGAAGAGAAGTTTTTCTTTGACCATCGCCCACATGACTCTGGTCATTTCGTCTCCATCGATTTCCACGATGGTGTTTTTCATCTTGATTTTTCCGGTTGTCTCTTTTGTTTTTTTCATGTGTCTGAGTTCTCCTTTCTTATTTTATGTAATTTAATGATCCTCCCGCAAGGATGATGTTTTTATCACGTTCTGAGAGATCAAACGTCACAGTAAATTCCTTTCCTTTTGTCTTGTTGATGACGTTCACCGTGGTTGTTTTACTGGTAAGGATTTTGCGTATCCCTGGAATCTCAAGGTGGTCTCCTTGGTCGATGGTTGCGTAATCATCTTTGTTGACGAAGGTTAAGGGAATGATGCCAAAGTTAATCAGGTTTGCCTTATGGATCCGCTCCATGCTTTTTGCTATGACTGCTTTCACACCCATGTACATCGGGCAGAGCGCTGCATGTTCTCGTGAGGAGCCTTGTCCGTAGCTGATGCCAGCGATGATGATGTTATGCAGGCCGGATTCCTTTATTTTTTTTGCTCGTTCGTAGAACTTCGGGTCGACGACTTCGAAGAGGAACTCGGAGTATTTTGGGACGTTTGACCGATACTTCATTTTCGCTCCCGCTGGGATGATATGATCCGTGGTGATCTCATCTCCTACTTTGATGGTGACCTCTGCGGTGATGTTCTCAGGCAGCGGGGTGTTCTTTGGGGGTTCTCCGATGTTTGGTCCGCGTTCGATTTTGATTTTTGAGGGATCCTTTGGTGGGATGATGAACATGCCATCGTCGATGTGGAATTTCTTTGGCATGGTCATTTTGGGGTAGGTGATGCCGATGTTTTCTAAGTCGCGTGGGTCGGTGATTTTCCCGGTGATGACTGCTGCGGCAGCGGTCTCGGGGCTGACGAGGTAGACTTGTGCGTCTTTAGTTCCGGATCTGCCGAGGAAGTTGCGGTTGCTTGTTCGCAGGGAGACTGCCCCAGATTTTGGTGACTGGCTGTTGCCGATGCAGAATCCGCAGGCGGATTCAGCGATTCGCGCGCCAGCACCAAGAAGATGTGCGAGGCCCCCGTCGCGGGTGATATTTTCAAGGACTTGTTTTGATCCGGGGGCGATGACGAAACTGACGTTAGGGTGGACTTTTTTATCTTTGAGTATATGGGCAACGGTCATCATATCGGTATAAGAGGAGTTCGTGCAGCTTCCGATGCAGACCTGATCAACGGGGAGTCCTTCGATAGCCCTGATTTTCTTGACGTTGCCTGGACTGTGCGGTGTCGCCGCGAGGGGTTCAAGTTCACTGAGGTTGATGTCGACGATTCGGTCGTAGACTGCGTCCTCATCTGCGAGAAGTTCCACCCAGTCTTTCTCTCTGCCTTGTGCTTTGAGGAATTGTTTGGTGATGTCATCACTAGGGAAAACCGACGTTGTGACACCACATTCCGCACCCATGTTCGTGATGGTCGCACGGTCAGGGACGGAGAGTGTTTTGACGCCTTCGCCGCCGTATTCAAAGACGCATCCGACGTTTCCTTTGGTGGAGAACGTCTCAAGGACTTTTAGAATCACGTCTTTTGCTGCGACCCAGGGTCTGAGTTTTCCGGATAGATTGATCTTGATGATTTTGGGATAGGTCAGGTAGAAGGGTCCACCGGCCATGGCGACGGCAACGTCGAGTCCTCCGGCGCCAATCGCGATCATGCCGATGCCACCGCCTGTCGGGGTGTGCGAGTCTGATCCTAGGAGGGTTTTCCCTGGTTTTCCGAAGCGTTCGAGGTGGACCTGATGGCAGATGCCGTTGCCTGCGCGTGAGTAGACGATGCCGTATTTTGCTGCGACGCTTTGGAGGTATCGGTGGTCGTCTGCGTTTTCAAATCCGATTTGTACGGTGTTGTGGTCGACGTAGCTGACTGAGAGTTCTGTTTTTACGTTGGGAACGTTCATCGCCTCGAATTGGAGGTATGCCATGGTTCCTGTGGCATCCTGGGTGAGTGTTTGGTCGATTTTTATACCGACTTCTTTTCCTTTTTCTGGTTTTCCTTGGGTAATGTGGGTAGTAAGTATTTTTTCTGTGATTGTTTTTCCCATAATCAAACCTCTTGTATTGTGTATCGGTGCGGGAAATAGGAATTGATTTAATAAACTTTTTGTCATCATTTCCCCACATAAACAATTAAAAGATAATTTAATTGTATTTTGGCCCAATTTTTCTAATAATTTGAGCATTTTACTAAAATATGAAAATTATTTGGGTAATATGAGATAATTATTTATGGGTGTTTTCCAATGCAGGTCTGTGAACCAACACCTCCTCACCAAGAACGAAAAAAAAGTCCTCAACGGAATTTGCAGATATCCCCACATAACAGACAGTGAACTCTCAGAACTCCTCCAAGTCAAACTTTCGACACTCACCTCCATCAAACGACGACTCACAGCAGAAGGATATTACCGACCACTCATCTTCCCACTCCCCAACAGACTCGGCTGTGAACTGCTCGCCATCATCTACATGCAATTCAACCCCGTCATCCCCCTGAAACAACGCATGGAGACCACCAAACGAACCATCGAAGTCTTCGATGAAATCTTCTTTTCAGTCGGAGAAGAAGAAAAAGGATTCTCCATCAGTCTCTCACAGAACTACACCAACATCGGACGGATCAACGAGATACGTACAGAAACATTTGGAAAACTCGGGCTGCTGGAAAAAGAATATCCTCACGAGGTCATCTTCCCCTTCGAAACCAGCCACATCCACCGATTCTTCGACTTCTCCCCGTTCCTCCAAAGCCTCTTCAAATTAGAGGACAACGAAAAAATCTCCACAACCCCTGAACTCTTTCGAAATACCAACACCGTACAATTCTCTCCCAAGGAAAAAAAAGTGTACAATGTCCTCGTCGAGCATCCAACCGCGACCACACAACAAATCGGAGATCTCGTCAGCCTCTCACGACATACGGTCGCCCGCATGAAAAAAAAATTCTTCGAAGACGGTCTGCTCCAGACATTTATCCTACCAAATCTCAAAACACTTGGGATAGAGATCCTCACCTTCTCACACATACGCTTCAATCTCAATAAAGCACCCAGCACACAGGATCTTTCAATCCTCAACACCCCCTCAACGATATTTTTCGCTAGCAGGAAATTTGAGGCAGTCCTCCTCTCCGCGTATAAAACCTACCAAGACTACAAAGAAGATGAAATGAACAAAATCAGATTCCTCAAAGAACATAATTTATTCTCCCTTCCGCCTTTCATGAGCACCTATATGTTCGACCGCATGGAAGTCATCAAAGACTTCGATTTCTCACCACTCGTCCGCAAGATTCTTAAGAATGATTCCTAGGCACTTACAAAGGAGAAAAATGAAAAAAAGATATGAAAAACTTCATATACTACAACTCTGTTGCGGCACATCCCCATCACCTGATGGGACACAGCGGAGAAGACCATCAGCAGAACGGTCTTTCGAAGCATTAGACATTAGATATATAATAGGAAAAATAACAGAATGAGAAAACAGGGTGAGATCTTAATATGACTGACGAAAACATATCGGTCCTCTTGGACGAAAAACGGGTTTTTAAACCTTCAAAAGAATTTGTGAACAGCACAAATGTGAAGCAGTGGATGGACAAACACAACATCAAAACAATCGACGAACTCTACAAAAAAACTGACAACTGGGAATGGTTCTGGGGCGAAATCGCAAAAGAACTTGTCGAATGGTACACCCCTCCGAAAAAAACAATAGAATGGGAAGTTCCCTGGGTGAAATGGTTCGTTGGCGCGAAATACAACATCGTACATGATGCAGTCGACAAACATGTGAAAACCTGGCGGAAAAACAAAGTCGCCTTCATCTTCGAAGGAGAACCCGGGGACGTACGAAAACTAACCTACAATGATTTATACATCGAAGTCAACAAACTCGCTAACGCATTACGAAAAATGGGAATTAAAAAAGGGGACCGCGTCGGCATCTATCTTCCGATGATCCCTGAATTACCGATTGCCATGCTCGCATGCGCAAAGATCGGAGCGATTCATTCCGTGGTCTTTTCCGGGTTCAGCGCCGCAGCATTCCGCGAACGGATGAACGACTGTGAAGCAAAAGCGGTCATCACCTGTGACAGTTTCTGGCGACGTGGAAAGAAAGTACCATTGAAAAACCAGACAGATGAAGCAGTCAAAGAAGCACCCAGCGTACAACACGTCATCGTCTATAAGCGGACAGGCGACCAAGTCAACTGGAACCAAAGCAAAGATTCCTGGTGGCATGATATCACCAAAGACATGCCCCGTGAATGCGAAACAGAGAAACTCGATGCTAACGACCCGCTGTACTTCCTCTACACCTCAGGGACGACAGGAAAACCAAAAGGAATCATCCATGCCCACGGAGGATACGCAGTGGGTATCGCACAGACCCTCAAATGGGTCTTTGATATTAAAGACGAGGATGTCTACTGGTGCGCTGCTGATATCGGCTGGGTCACGGGACATTCCTACATCGCGTATGCTCCCTTGATACTTGGCGCGACCTCAGTGATCTACGAGGGTGCACCGGACTGGCCACAGCCTGACCGCTGGTGGGAGATCATCGAGCGGTACGGCGTCAGCGTGTTCTACACCTCACCAACCAGTGTCCGACTGTTCATGAGACATGGCGAAGACTGGCCCAAAAAACATGACCTCAGCAGCTTACGGCTCCTCGGATCAGTCGGAGAAACAATCAACCCAGAACCCTGGATCTGGTACTACAAGAACATCGGTG
>JAFNFT010000090.1 GCA_017885605.1 Methanobacteriota archaeon
TGACTTTTGAGACAACGCCGTATTCGAAAGGCTTCCTTGGTTCTTATCTGAGTATTTGGTTCATTCGCATGGCATTTGCAAGCATCGCATGGTTGTTGTTGAAAAAGATGTAGGTGGTCTTTGGATGTCCTGCGAGTACTCGTTCCTTTATTTCGTTTAATTCTTGGTCTGAGTAATTGTGGGAGTACCATGCGGTCCTGCCATGGATCCGTTCGTAGACAATATCTTTGCTCATGATGGTTCTGGGGAGCTGTGGGGCATCGATGCTGACTAGGAGAATCTCATGTTGTTTTCCCCATGCGATGAGCTCGTTGGTAAACAGGGTAGAATGGCGGAACTCGATAGCGAATTTCTCTGTGCCGGTATTCTCGATGAACTGTTCCAGGATGGTAAGATCGGTGAAGGATGGCGGGAGCTGGAAGAGGTAGTAATGGATGAGGTCTTCCATGGGTGCGAAGAGTGTTTTGAACCGCTGGAAACTCGCTACAGCTGGTTTGCCTAGTTTTTGGAAATGGGTGATTGATCGGTGGACTTTGACGACCCAGGCGAGATTCTTTCCTTTGGCCGTCCAGGATTTGACCATGCTTGGGTAGGGGAACCGGTAGAAGCTCATGTTCAGCTCAATGGCGTGTAACTGTGATTCTGTGATGTACCAGTCGAGGGAGTTTCCCAGGTTCCAGTCGTAGGACCATCCCGATGTGCCGACGTATACCTCACTCATCGATGTTGAGAACGATTGGTGTCTTCTTATCCTTTTTTCTGTTGGTTCATTACTGTTTTCGCTTGATTTTGTCAGGTTCTGAAGCAAATTTACTATCAATAATGTATTTATAGGAGAAGATTGTTATAAAATTGTAAAGGGGTGGAAAGAAATGAAAACAGTTATTTATGTGTGGAAAAAGCTGCTTATCGTACTCCTTGTGTTGTTTCTGAGTATGACTATTCAACCAATAGCTGGGAGTCTCCCAATTGAAAAAGAACAATCAATGATGACGAAAGGGTGCTCAGATGGGATCATTCTCAATGGGACGATGGGGGGAAACGGCTGGTACACAAGTCCTGTTACGATAACATTTGAAAATGATAACGGTAGTTGGGTTCATTGTTTTTTACGAATCGATGGTGGAGACTGGTTTGAATATACTGGACCCGTTGTTGTAGATACAGAGGGACTTCATGTGGTGTTGTGGTACTATATTGACCAGTATGGGAATCAATCTTCTATCTTCTCAGTGGCCTTTAAGATTGATATGACGCCTCCAACAATTACAATTACAAAGCATAGAATAGGGCTTTTCAAGTATTTATTAACTATAAATTGCTCTGACAATACAAGTGGTGTCGTTTTACTTGAATTTTATCTTGATGATGCGTTAGTAGCAACTCTTACTGTTGAACCTTGGGAATTTGAATTGGAGATCGGGTGTGGAAAGCATATGGTAAAGGTTATCGCCTATGATGCTGCTGGGTTGAATGGCAGTGCCTCAGAGAGCGCCTCTTACACTGTATTAGATGTCCAAAAACCCGATATCTCTGATACGCCGATACTACCTCCGATCGATAGAACCTATTTTGTTGGACAAATCCATAACTTGACTATTGAAGGCAATGATTACCATTTTGAGTCGTATAATATACGGAAGATCGGGTTTTGGAGATATAGTATCCGTTCCTGGGGATTCTCCTTTGACCACTTTAGGGGTCATTATTCGTGCGGCTGGGGCGGAGCAGAGTTTCATGGAATACTTAAACCCGGTTTTATTTGTGGTTATTTTACTCTGTTACAAGGGAGTAGAACATAATGCGCAGGAAGCTTATTAGTGGTAAATGTCTAGCGGTCGGAATCATTCTCCTCTTTGTTGGTGCAGGGGCCGTTCCTTCAACAGCAAAACCGACCCATGTCACAGCGATTGCAGTACCACATTCTGGAGATTTCTTCGGATTGTCTAGTAATATTATAGTGTCTTGGGATGCGAATGAGACAAAAGAACCTCTTATTCCGAGGGGAGTTACACGTACTATAGCGTTGAATGTGTTGTTTGGAGTCACATGGGGCGTATTTGGTCGTCTTATACACTATCTGGTGAGATACAAACAAGTTACTATCCAGGTGTCGGTGATTGATAGGCCAGAATGGTCCTATGCGACTCTCTCACAAGGAACTCTCGTTTGTAACATACCGCCAAACGAAAACGACTATAGTATGTTACAAACCTATCTTACAGTATCAGTAGCTGAGGATGCGCCTGCTTTTGAGGTATTTCCTGTAACGATACAAGCGACCGTGGAACCATTGCATGGTCTTTTCGGTTTGTTCACCTTAATGCAAGGCACCACCCGGGTTGAAAATGTTACATTCAACGTTGGGTATAAACCACTCATTCAGCCTTTTTTTCCTCAGACAAACGTCATTGAAACACCTCCGCTTGTCCAGGTGGAGCTTCCGATAGGGATAAAGAATCTTGGGAATGGGAAAACAATTGTGGAAAATGAAGTAGTGGACTACCCAGATGGTTGGATTGTTTCTTTACCTGCTCAGCTCGTCTTAGAGGTCGGTGAATATAAAGAAATGAACCTTTCGTTAGTAGCGCCATCAGACTTCTCCGGAGTGGAAACGATTATCGTTAGTTTTACTCCACATTCGTTTGACAATTATTCATTAGTCGGACAGACCACGTTTGCATCATTTTTGGGATTCTATAACCCACCTTGATGCAACAAGAACCTAAATTATAAGAATAGGGGGAAAATCAAATGAAAAAGAAATATGTGGCAGTTGGGATCGTTCTCTTGTTCGTTGGAGTCTCTCTCATCCCAGCGATTGTACAAAGTAGAGACAGTCCATCGTTACCAACAACACGTTCAGCTCTGAAAACTGATAAGGGTCTCTCTATACTCCCCGGAAGAGGTCTTGCTCTGGATAGTGTCATACAGCTTTCTTGGAATGCAAGTGAAACAGAGGAACCCTTAGAGCCTGGTGGAGCGCCTCGGAGTATCAACATTACGGTTACGTATCGTACCCTTGTATCCACGTTTATTGGGGATTTCATTCTTTTTTATTGTCGCTTAACACAACGATATATCACGGTCAGTTTGGAGATTGGAGAGATACCAAGTTGGTGTAATGCATCCCTTTCAACCCCTGAGTTGTCGTATCTCATCACTAGAAATGAATCATCACAACTCATTACTTTAACAGTAGCAGTCGATGAACATGCTCCTGCGGATGTATCATGTAGAGTTCCTATAGATGCATCTGTTGATGCGCTACATGGTCCTTTTGGTTTCCTCCCTTTGGTCAATGAATATAACCTGACCAGTATCCTTTATTTTTATCCAGGATATAGACCCAGCATCATTGTCATACCAGAAAATGACAGTATGGCTGTCATTCCAAATGAGAGCTCGTATCTACGTTTTTTTATTACAAATGCAGGTAACGCAAGGACCGTTGTATCTGGAAGCATCGTTCGCACACCTCCTGGTGATTGGATAACAATGATGACAGATCAGATAATGCTAGACGTTAATATGACCAGCGTTGCATACCTTTTCGTTGTTCCACCGGTTAATTTCAATGGGACCGATACCATCATCCTTTCCTTTACCCCATACAAAGCTGATGATTATTCCCAACACGGTGAACCCGTGTATATACTCATTACTGTCATCTATGAACCTTAACGGTGTACATTGAATCGACATCCCAACATAAGAAGCCTATGATATCCCAGAGATGAGATGAGTAGAGAACATATGAAATTGAAGATCATCAGGATTGTCAGGGGATTCACATAAAAAAAATGATTTACAGGGAAGGACAGGTTATTAAAAGAGATACGTATTGTAATAGTACGACCGGGGGGAAAAGCAATGGAAAATCGAACGAGTAAATTAACTAAGGCAGGGATATTATTCATCGTTGCAATTCTCATCGTATCGTCAGTGACGGTGATGGCGTCTACCTCCGCAAAAGCACCGTTTTCATCAATGACAAAGATGGTGGCTCTTTCCGATTCTTCCAAGGGTGAAACGGAATTAAAATATTACGAAGAAGAAGGCCTCTCAACAGTGATTGGAGTGTGCAGTAATGGGTATTGGAAAATCGCTATTCGACTCACCCAAGATGAGATGGCAGCCTATATGGACTGGACCATGACAAAGGTCAATGTGGCATTTTCAGCGGATAATGGTTGCCCTTATATCGATGCTAGGATTTACATTTTTGATGAAGGCGACGAGACGCATCCAGGATCAATAATAGTAAATGATACCGTTGTACGATTAAATACAACAGGTGTGCATACCATACCTCTGGTGACCCCGGTGAATCTCAGCAATCATAATGAGCTCTGGGTCGCGGTGGAATGGAGAGATAACTTTTCTTTTGATTATTATGCGTGGTTAGACACAATCACCGGTCCTCATGTACCGAAGAAAGGTGATTTTTATTACTTAAACAACGCATGGGGAGAAATCTACACTGGTGGAGCTGATTACGATGGGAACTGGGGAATCGGTGCCATCATCGAAGGCTCTGACCTCGCGGAATTATCTATTGGAAACATAAAAGGACCAATGAGGATAAAAGCTGATGTATCTAATGTTGGTGAAAACGATGCGAACAATGTCCAATGGTCCATCACTGTTACTGGTGGTTTGCTGAAGCGAGTAAACGCAACAGCCACGGGAACCGCAGCGATTCTTGCCGCTGGAGCATCAATCCCGATTAGTCTAGGTACATTTATTGGATTTGGTAAAATTAACATCGCAATTACCGCAAAGGCACAAAACGCCAATGATGTATCAGCAACAAAGTCTGCTTTCTTACTTGGGCTATTTGTTATTCAGATTAAGTAAAAGAATCATATATGCCAATAGTAAATGAAGGGAAAGCCATGAAAAATAATATAATTTGTGCGCTTGTCTGTTTGATAGTCATCATTCCAGTTCTATCAACTATAGCCTTTGCAAATCAACCACCACCTGCGCCTCATATAACAGGTCCAACAAGTGGAAAAACTGGGGTTTTGTATTCCTATGGATTTTGCTGCAAAGACCCTGATGGGGATAATATCACCATCTATATTGATTGGGATGATGGATCAGATGAGACAACTATTGGTCCATTACCACCTGATCTATGTGGAGCAGCAACACATACCTGGTCTTATCAAGGGACATATGTTATTTCGGCAAAAGCCTCCGACGGACAGGCTGAAAGTAACTGGTCAACAATGGAAGTCATAATGCCAAAGGATGTCTCAATCAATGGTTTATTCTTCTGGTTCTTCGAGGTCTTCCCGCATGCGTTTCCGATTCTTCGACACCTCTTCTGGTAGTAAAAAATCGCGTCTCATTCTTCCTTCATTTTTAAAATATGATTGGAACTTCGGTCGGTTCTTCTTTTATTTTCCCTCTTTATAAACGAGAAACCCATAGGTGATGTTGCCGCAACGAGGGCAGCACAGGACTCCGTCCCTGTATTTTGTTTCTGTATCATCTTTTTTACTCAGTTCCTCAAAATAGTTCTCACACCATCTGCATATATAGGTCATTATTCTCTCCTCGTGAGTACAAATCATATCGTTTGTCTTAAATTTTTTGGATGGAATCAGCAATTGAAGCTTGATTACATCAGAAAGGTTCTAAGGATATGTTTTTAAAGGAGAACTGTGTTCTATAATTAGAATGGGGGCGGAAAGTAATGGGTCAAAATCCTATCCTAAGGAATTGTATGGCGGTCGGAATCATTCTTTTGTTCGTTGGAGCAAGTGCTATATCAAGCAATGGTAGAAACATTAGCAACAAACAGAATGATGTTGTTCAATTGAACGAATCAAGTCATGTTGACGAAATAATTACCGATCCTCTTGAGGATGTCTGGTCAATAGACTATATCACGCAAGAAGCAAGCGTGGTTACCTCTCATCCAGATATTGAAGTTGACAATCTTGATATTGTAGAAGCGACCTATACACAACAAGGAGTGCAGGTGACACTGAGTTTACAAGTGGTCGGAAGTATTGAGAACAGAGGGAAAATCATCGACCTGTACGATGAGGATCCTTTTGGTAACCTTAATTTTGTGGAGTATGATTTTCAAGTGACCACCTCAGAACAAGACTATTGCATTAGTTATGCGAACCTAACAGGTCAAATCAGTAATGGCACTGAAGTAGTGAATCTTACCTCATCTGATTATTCGGTTGTTGGTGACACACTTTGCATTTGGTTCTCATTGACCGATGCAGAGGAAATATATGAAAGTCTGAGTGTCACAGCCATGTTCGTGAAAATGAATTTAACTGGGGGGGAGATGAACCTTTCAGAGTTCGTGTATCTCTCAGATATCGCTCCGAATCCTCCGCTGGGGATCGTGGAAGAGCACGCACCAGACACCGGTTATACTGGAGAAGCCATTCAATTTAAAGCTAATATAATTCCTTTAACAGGAACTCCACCTTTCATCTACCATTGGGAGTTCGGAGATGGATTTGCATCAACACAGAAGAATCCAACGCATGTTTACACAAAAGCTGGGGTCTATACATATAATGTTACGGTGACCGATAATATAGGAACAACCGCAAGTTATTCTAGTGTTATCACCATCTCTGGAATGAAAAAAGCGATTCTCTTCGGCAGATTCATTGATTTAATATCCGATGGTGCTTACACCACCATCGAAGCAGTTGACTTGCGGATGATTCCCTTTCAACCCTTTGAATATCGCCATTTTATAGATGGTGAACAGATAACATTTTCTAATCAGTATCATGGATTAATAATCGCGAATCAGTTCTTGATCGGAATCTTTGATGTTGCTGTTGGTTCCGCACCTCCGCAGACACCAAACATCGCATGCGTAACAGATTCAACATTAAATCGGATAACCATTGCTACCGCAGAATTCGGAATAAAATGGAGGGATATCGCTATTACCCTGGATCAACCAGGGGCAACCTATCAGGTTTTCTATGCGAATGGCACCGCGATCGCCCCGGTGAATATGACCGCTTTAGCTGGTGTTGCTGAGGTTCTTGCTGGAGACTATATCCAACTCTCGACGTATAGTGGTAATGTGAGAACAACCTTACGATACATCCCGACCAACTCATTGATTGGTACATGGACTGTAAACGTCTAATCCACTGACCTTTTGTACCTAAAAATGTCATCTCTTTTTTTTCAATGATTCCGCGTAAAACAGGTATCTGTACACCCTGGTGATGATTTTCTCGTCTTGATTGCTCTACGGATATGTTTTTTTCGTTTTTGACATTTAGACGGATAATGTTTATGTAGTATCAATAAAGAAAGAAGTATGGAGTCACTAGAATTGTATACGATGGATAGAGAGAGGAGATTGGAAAGGTTATGAAAAAACAAGTAATAGTCGTTGGATTAACAATCGTATTGATAGCGGTTGGGTTGAGTGGGTGTACCCAACAGAATACATCCTCCGATGAAAAAAATATTCAATCCATCCCACCGACGACGGAATCATTAGCATCAATCCTTGCAAAAACTGATTCGATCGATTCAATGTATTATGAGATAGCTGCTTCTATCAACATGTCTGAGTATGGGACACAAACCGCTACGATACAGATCTGGCAAAAACCACCCTATGTGAAAGAACAGATTACTGGTGTGTATGGTGGTGCTACGACAACTATTATGGTGATTCACCGTCCGGAAGGCAATTACACCTATGATGCCGCGCAAGGGAAATATGTGTTGGCACCAGATGTGACATCGTTTGTTACCTCGCTGCAGTATTTTGATAGTGAGACGCTCAAGAGCCTTCTGAACAACCAGACCTTCACAAACCTTGAGACCGTCACCATCGATGGAAAAAAAGCGACGGTGTTTGAATACTCTCTTCCGATCCAAGGAATGAATATATCCATAAAAATGTGGATATGGAATGAGCACGGAGTCCCGTTAAAAGCATTTGTCGATATGGTGATGAAAGGGATGGCGATGACAATGGATTTTACGTTTAGTAATTATTCCTTCTCTGATATCCCAGACAGCATGTTCAGCGTATCATAAGAGAAAACCACTTGACTCGCAGTTCAAAATTCTTTTCATCTTTTTAAACAAATTCTTTCCACCAATATCCATATTGTTGACATCTGCATTCCCTTATTATTTGAGACTTCTTTCCTTGAGGTCATCTCTCTGAATACTTTCACTTATCTTGGATTCAATCATAAAAATGAAAACGTGTATTTCAGGTGTATGACCTCGTTTGGGCAGCGTGTGAAGAACGCCTGGAAGAACATCTACCCGTTGCAGGAATCAGATGATGAGAAAAAGAAGAAAAACAAGTAATCCTTTACGACCTGAAGGAATACATCATGTGTTATCGGTACTCAGTACCAGGGCCTGATCTGCTAGTGAAACGCTTTTCAGCCTTGTTTTTAGAAAACATACCGTTCAAAAGGCAGTATCATGCCTCAGGCTTCGATCTTCCAAAACTCCCGGTGATTACGAACGACCAGCCAACGCAGATCCAGTTGTTCACCTGGGGGTTGATCCCGTTTTGGGTCAAGAATAAGAAAACTGCTGAGGAAGTCCGACTGAAAACAATGAACGCCCGTGCAGAAAGCATCTTTGAAAAACCATCGTTTCGTCATGCTGCCGAGCAGAACCATTGCCTCATCCTGGCTGATGGGTTCTTCGAATGGCAGGAATACGAGGGGAAAAACTACCCGTACTACATCCGACTACAAAACCATGAGCCGTTTGCGATGGCAGGCCTGTGGGACACCTGGAAGGACCCGGAAACAGCCGAGGTGCTGCAGACCTACTCCGTGATCACCACGAAAGCGAACCCGCTGATGGAGCAGATCCATAATAAGAAGAAACGCATGCCGGTGATCCTGCCAAAGGACCATGAGCGTGACTGGATCGATCCTTCGGTAAACAAGCAGGCTGCTGAAGCGATGCTTGTCCCGTACGATGAGAAATTGATGGAGGCGTTTACGATCTCCCGGTTGATTACCTCCCGGCAGCGCAATCCGAATGTCCCTGCGGTTTCCCAACCGTTTACGTATCCGGAACTTCAGACCAAGACCGGGCAGAAAAACTTGTTCTAACCATTGGTGGTTGTTGTTCTTTTTGTTGTGAGATCTTGTTGACCTGAAAATTATATAAGCAACCTGCTTATTGTGGATTCGTCACACGCGTAGTACGAAAGCGTTCAGAACGGAAAAAAAAGGGAGTAAGAAGTATGGGCTTCATTGAACGATTGGAAAGAAACATCGCAAAGCTGCAGAAGAAAATCGAAAAAGAAGAAATCAAAATCGCGCAATTAGAAGCAAAATGTGACAGTAAAAAGATCACAAAAGCTGAGTATAACATCAAGAAGAAGCGACATGACGATCAGATCCATGCGTGGAGCTCTCGCATCCGTGTCCTGCAGGGTGGGATTGTCCGAGAGAAACAGCATATCGAGGAAAAAGCAGAGGAAAAAGAAAAAAAGAAAGAAGAAAAGGAAAAGAAAAAAGAGAAAAAAGAGAAAAAAGAGAAAAAGGAAAAAGAGGAAGAACCGGAAGAGGAATTAGAAGAAGAGACGGACGAAGAGGAAACACAGAAGTAACATCGTGTCCTGTTTCCTTTACCATTGTTTCATATAATGCTGTATTTATTTTTGCTCATTCTTTTTTAATTTGACTGTTAAATACTCTATAAACAAGGTTTAAATACCGTCCTAGGTATTTTTATTTTATAGAGGGTAATGAACGTGACTAGTAGAACCATCATGAGAGGCGGTTGTATTGGAGCGATAACTTTTCTTTTATGTTTCACACCTATTGGTGGAAGCCACCTCCCTAATGAAGACCTCTCCGCTGAGAGGAATGATCAGATCCTGTGGTGGTATCAGTTAAATGCTCCCTCATTTGGATCTTCTGCTGTTGCGGATATCGATGAGGATGGATTCCTTGAGATTGTTTTTGGTACGTATTTCAACGATGAACATATCTATGCGTTAAACGCAGAGGACGGCTCGCTTCTCTGGCGTTATGACACGGGTGGTTGTAATGACGCTTCACCTGTCATCGCTGATGTGGATCTTGATGGTCATCTTGAGGTCGTCATCCCAGCATCATCCCCTTCGATGGTGTACTGTTTTAATGGGATGAATGGAGCTGTGAAATGGTCACGGTCTACTGGTGCGTCGAACTGTATCGACTCGCCCCCGGCGGTGGCAGATGTTGACAATGATGACAAACCAGAGTTGCTGCTTGGGACGTTCTATGGCAATGTGTTCTGTTTGAATGGGGAGGATGGAAGTATCTGCTGGCAGAAAAACCTTGGGTCGACGAGTTACATTCAGTCTGATCCTGCTGTCCTTGATGTGAATGAGGATGGGCAGCTTGATGTGGTGGTCGCTCAGTTTGCTGGGGATTGCCGGGTGTACGCATTATGGGGGAATAACGGGTCTAGTCTTTGGTATTCGGATCTTCCTTCGGATTATATGTATCATGGGTGCTCGTTTGCTGATATGGATGAGGATGGCAAGCCAGAGCTTGTTATCGGTTCATATGACAATCATGTCTATGTTTTTAATGCGGAAGATGGCAGTCTTGCGTGGCAGTACGTCGCACCATATTATATCGGTGCGCCGACCTCGATTGGTGATCTGAACGATGACGGGCATTTGGAAGTTATTTTTGTCTCCTACAACATGCTTGGGGTGCTCTCCCATACAGGCTCCTTACTGTGGAGTGCGACGACCGGTGGGAACATGTTCCGGGGCGCAGCACTATCCGATATCGATGGCGACGGGATTCTTGATGTTGTCTTTGGCTCTGAGGATGGGATTCTCCGGGCGTTAAAAGGCAGTAACGGGCAGGTGATCTGGACCTGTGATTTACAAGCCCATTACGGGATGGTCTTTGAGATGGATCATGCGCCCGTGATCGCTGATCTGAATAACGATGGACGATTGGATGTGTTTGTGATAGGCGGCTATGGGATTTCTGATCCCTGGACCAATAACCATGGACGTGCGTACGCGCTCACTGCGGGTGATGGGTCTGGTCCTGGTTGGCCGATGTTCCGTCATGATTGCCTGCATAGCGCTTGTTTTCCAATTGCTGTGAATCAACCACCCACAATGGGGAATATCTCTGGTCCTCTGTATGGGCGACCAGGGGTCAACTACACGTTTTGTATCACTGTGAATGACCCTGAAGGTGACAACGTGTTCTGTCTGTGGGATTGGGGTGATGGCACAGAAGGTGGTTGGTTGGGGCCATACGCGTCTGGGGCGGAGATCTGTGTCACACATGCATGGTCAAACGAAGGAAGCTTTAGCATTCGGGTAAAAGTAAAGGACGAGTATGGTGCGGAAAGTGAATGGTCAGAGACGTTTTCTATAATCATTGATGGGACCGCTTCTGATCTTCATTTCATAACTCCAAAAAAGGGTTATTTGTATCTATGGGGCGAACCACGTCTCCCAATTTTTTTTACGACTATTGTGATTGGCCCAATAACGGTTGAAGTCTTCGCAGTTGACAATGGTTCTGGGATGTCTCATGTGGAGTTCTACCTTGATGATATATTGGTGGGAAATGATGATACCGGAGTAAATAACACCTACAGTTGGTTCTGGGATGAACGCGGTGCTTTTTTCCCGTATGTTCTCGGTGCAAAAGCATATGATCTGGCGGGAAATTCCGCGAGTATTCAGATGCGTGTCTGGAAAATCTTATAATTTTTTTTTAATAAACAGACAAAAAAGTAATGAATGATATCGTGGGAAAACCATAGTTCAAAACCCTCAGTATTGTCTCGTGTTAACACGTGTTGAAATATGTTTAAATAGTGAGAGCTGATGTCCGCGGGATTATGAGGAAAGGAGAGAGGTATCCCCTTATCTTTTTTCTTATTTTTCCTCTCTCTCCTCTTTTAAAAATACCTTGTTCATTTATACAGAACAACAAAACCAGTACATTTTTCATCACTATATGATGGTACTATCTTTACGTCGGAAACCCGTGCCAGTGGAGGACCAATCCAGCACCAGGCGATCATCTCATCGATCTTTGCATTGTCTCCCTCGAACACCGCTTCAACGTTCCCGTCATCCGTGTTCTTCGCCCAGCCCGAGATCCCTAACTCATCCGCTTTCTGCTTGGTGCTCGCACGATACCATACCCCCTGTACTCGACCTGAGATAACGACATGGACTCGTGTTTTCATACCAACCACGTTTTTTTATGGTCTGAACCGCAGAAGGGTACGCGGGAACGGAATCGTATCCTTGATGTTCTCCGTCTTACAGATCCAGGCGACGAGCCGTTCCACCCCAAGCCCGTACCCTGAATGAGGAACAGAGCCGAACCGTCGTAGATCAAAGTACCACTCGTAATTCTTTACGCTCTCCCCCATTTGATTCAACCGTTCGGTCATCGCCGCGATATCGGTGCTCCGCTGCGACCCACCAATGATCTCTCCGTAGCCTTCTGGTGCCAGCATATCGAAACACAGCGCGGTCCGCGGGTCTTTTTCATCTTTGGGTTTGTAGAACGCCATGATCTCCAACGGGTAATTGGTCACCACTACCGGGGTCTTGAAATGGTTCATGAGTTTATCCTCCTCGATGGTCCGTAGGTCTTTTCCCCATTCGATGTCCATCCCTTCCTTTTCTTTTAGGATCCGTAACGCTTCGGTGTAGGTAATGGTGGGGAACTCAGCGGCCGCGATCGTCTCAAGCTTTGTGATATCCTGCCCGAGGACCTCGAGCTCTTTTTTGTTTTTCTCCAAGACCTGGCCAAGGATGTAATGGACCTCTTCTTTCGCAATCGTAGCCACATCGGAAAGATCCATCCAGGCTGCCTCCATCTCCGCCATCCAAAACTCAGACAGATGCCGTGATGTCTTTGATTTCTCCGCCCGGAACGTCGGCCCCATGTTATAGATTTTTTCTAACGCGAAGATCCCGGCTTCCGCATACAGCTGCCAGGATTGTGACAAGTAGGTTTTATCCTCATAATATTTCACTTCAAAGAGCGTCGAACCTCCCTCGCACTGGTTTGGCTGTAGCACTGGTGCATCATATTCATAGAACCCACGGTCCCTGAAGAACGCATGGATCGCACCAACCACCGTGGAACGCACCTTCAAAATCGAGGTGAGTTTCCGCGACCGGATCCATAGGTGTCGCTGGTCAAGCAGGAATTCTGGGCTTTGGTCCTTCGTAATCGGGAACGGCTCTGCGAAATTCACAACTGAAAGATTCGTCACCTGAAGCTCATAACCACCCGGAGCCCGTTTATCTTCTTTCACAGTCCCGGTCATTTGCACGGACGATTCTATTAACGCCTTGACAGCATCATCAAATTCCGAATCAGGCAGATTCCCTCGTTTCACGGTCGCCTGAAGCACCCCGGTGACGTCACGCAGCGTCATAAACACGATATTCCCACTGCTGCGCGTCCGGTAAATCCACCCGCGCAAATGGATGGTTTTTCCAATATGATCTCCTGATAATATATCTTCAATTGATGTCCAGTCTGTTTTTGGCATGTTTGCCCAACTCGCTAAGGGGGATGTGTTTGTTTCATTTATCAATTACGGTGGAAAACACATTCCCTTCATAAAAAAAAGGAAAACGACACTAAACAGGCTAGATACCCTCTGCAAAACAGCCTCTTCCTTCGTCCCTAAGGGTTACCCTTAAATATAGCCTCTTTTATTATTGGCAAATACTTCCTTGTAGTATTCAAAGTACTATTTAGAGAGAACTTGTACATTAAAACGGGGTATCATCTTGGCAGAAAATGAAAAATCANNCAGAAGAAAAGAAACAACAACCAACAAAAGAATCAGCAGAGATTAAACCATCAGCGGGAAAAGAAACCTCTGAACGAAAAGATGCTGTGACACCAGAACAAGGAGCAGCAAAACCAGATCAACAGAAGAAAAAAGAGAAAAAAGGAAAACAAGCTGCCAAAGAAGAGGAACCTTCTAAGAAAAAAGAACATGATGAGAATTTTAACTATATCATCCGTATAGTCAATACTGATATCAACGGTGAAAGCAACATTGTCCAAGGTCTTACCCAAGTCAAAGGAGTCGGACGGCATATGGCCACGTTCATCGCTGACACTGCTGGGGTGGACCGGAAGATAAAATTCGGGAACCTACCAGAATCTGAGATTGAAAAACTCAAAGAAGTCTTAGAGAACATCGATGAATACGCACCCCCCTGGATGCTGAACTATCAAAAAGACGCATACACCGGGGAGGACATGCATTTGATTAGTACTGATGTTACATCACGCCTTCGGGATGACATTAATATGATGAAAATGATACGGTCCTATCGCGGAGTACGCCACGAACTTGGTCTCAAAGTACGGGGACAACGAAGCAGTTCGAATGGCCGCAAAGGCTTAGCATTGGGTGTCTCAAAACGAAGAGAAACACCAGCAGCAGCTGGGAAGAAAGAAGAAACCAAGGAGAAGTAGGAGTGGTGTANNATGAGCAGTCAGAAGTTCCCGAGAAAAAGATATGAAACCCCGATGCATCCCTGGAAAGAGAGCCGTATTAAAACTGAACGAGAGATGATGAAAAAATACGGGTTGAAAAATCACAAGGAAGTCTGGAAGGCAAAAACATTGCTCGGGAAACATCGAGAGCAAGCAAGAGAACTGCTTGCGAAAATCGGAACAACAAATCCACAGGTGAAAAAAGAAAGCGATCAGTTGCTCCTTCATTTAACTCGCATGGGTATTGTGGCTATGGGGGCGTCTCTTGATGATGTCCTAGCCCTTGACACCGAAACGGTTCTCTCCCGACGATTACAGACCCTCGTCTATCTCAAAGGTTTTTCAAGCACGCCATACCAGGCACGTCAGCTGATCAGCCATGGTCATGTTGCGGTCCGTGGCAGAAAAGTCACAGTCCCAAGCTATATGGTCAAAAAAGATGAGGAAAGCCAGATTCAGTACACGATTCGATCTCCTTTAAATGAACTGTCACATCCTGCACGACCAAAAACTGATGTGTACAAGACGTCTGAGATGGGCGCTCCTTTAAAAGCACCGGTCGAAGACAAACCTGTCGCGGTTGTTCCATCCAAACCAGAACCAACAGCAATGGTAGCGCCTCAAAACCAACCAGCAGCGGTGGTACCCGTACCATCACAACCAACAGAACCTTCACCAGCTTCAATCGTAGAGAAACCAAAGGAAGAACCCGCAAAACAAACAAGCAAACCCACGGAACATCCGAAAAAAGAAAAGAAGACAGAAGAAGGGGCGTAAGACATGGCACGAAAAGGCATCGCGCATATTTATTCATCCTTTAATAACATCATCATTACGATTACGGATTCCACTGGTGCAGAAACGATCACAAAATGCTCTGGTGGAATGGTGACCAAATCAGCAAAAGATGAAGGATCTCCCTATGTTGCGATGAAGGTCGCACAAGTCGTCGCAGAGGCCGCCATCGAAAAAGGATTTGACAGTGTCAATATCAAGATTAGCGGAAAAGGTGGGAAAAAAGGTGGGAACCCTGGTCGTGGTGCTCAGACTGCGATACGATCACTTGTTCGCTCAGGGTTACGGATTGGTACGATTGAAGATGTGACGCCGCATCCCCATGATGGATGCAAACCGAAAGGTGGAAAACGAGGACGTCGTATCTAAGGTGGACTTATGAAAGTCAAAACCGTGGAGCTGAAGGGAAATAAAGGAGTGTTGAAAATAGAGGACACTGATGTGTACTTTGTCAATTCCCTCCGGCGGATCATGCTTGCGGAACTCCCGAAACTTGCTATCGATGATGTGATTATCTACGACAACACGAGTGCGTTGTTTGATGAACTGATCTCTCATCGACTTGGTTTAATTCCAATTCCCACAATTGATCTACCGGCTCTCGCTTTTCGTTCAGAGTGCAAATGTGAGGGAAAAGGATGCCCGAGTTGCACGATCCGATACACCCTCAGCAAAGAGGGAGAATGCGTTATCTATTCCGGTGATCTACAGCCGGAGCACCCGAGTTTTGCGATTACAGAAACTACGATCCCCATCGTTGAGCTCATGAAAGACCAACGAGTGATCCTCGAGGTCGAGGCGGTTCTCGGACGAGGCAGAGACCATGCGAAATGGCAGGTTGTTCTCGCACCACGGTACCGCATGGAAACCAAAATCACGGTCGATAAGAAACGGATGAACGAAGTCAAAGCATTTATCGAGGAACTCCCTAAGGATCTCGTGGAGCTTAAGGGAGATAAACTGGAGTTAGTAGACCCTTCAAAGGCGTCTCTCTTCGAATCATATCTCGAGAAAAACAAAGTAGATTTCATCATGATTACAAAGGACCCGACGAAACTGTTGTTTAGCTTTGAGACCGATGGGTCGATGAGTGCGAAAACCGCGTTACAAGAATCAATAAATATTCTGACGAAGAAATACGAGGAATTCCGAAAGAACCTCAAAGATCTTTAAACAGATTGATTGCACCGAAAACTCTTTTATCTGTTTTTTCTTTTTGCTCTTCAAAAACATGCTGGGCCTGTGGGGTAGCTTGGTATCCTTGTGGCTTCGGGAGCCATCGACTTGCGTTCAAATCGCAACAGGCCCATTGAATTATCCTGATGATTTTTAAATTTTGGGTTTTGCTCTTCAGAAAAGTTATCATTGCTGTCAGATTTCTTTCTTTTACTCCTGATATATTCAAATTCTTTGATATAGTCAATAATTCCTCTTTCAGCAGCACTTAAATTGATACCTAGTTCTTTTGCCCTATTAACAACCTCATAATCAACTGTCAATGTGGTTCTAATCCTCTTAGACATATGTATTATGAAAACATAATTGTAATGAGAAGCTTTCTATAACCTATATCAACATCATTCTAACTGCTAATCTACTCCCAAAAGGCATGAAATTCTGCAAGATATATACCGATTTTAAATAGGCATATTATAATAGGATCATTCAGAAGATAGATACTAAAAAGTAAAGTCCGAACCCTTTTTTATATTTCTCCATGGTTTTTCTTATAAAATTCCATCATATGGATAATCTGACTACTGATGGGTCTGTGTTCCTTTTTTGCTAATTTTTTCAGTAATCCTATATCTTCTATATGAAGACTTATTGTTGTTCTTTTTATCATTGGTTTCTCCCCCGAGATATTATTAGGTTCTCATACAAATGAATATTATGCAAAGTTAATTAATATGTATATAATTTATATACATTTGTGCATAACTATAAATACTATTATG
>JAFNFT010000091.1 GCA_017885605.1 Methanobacteriota archaeon
TTTATTCAAGTGCGAAACTCAGGTTTAATGGGTATTTTCTGTTTTTCACTCCTTCAATATCACTTTCAAACAAAATATCAATGATTAACTTAAAATCAATCTCCTTCTTAATGTTATATGAGCTTTACTTATTTAATATTTTCAAGGTATCTATGACATTTTTCCAATCAATGCAGCAAAATACTTTCTTTTTAGAAATCATATATTTAATCTCTTGTCGTTTCTGATTCCAGGGTTGTGAAAATAGTATTCCAATTCTGTTATTTTTTGAAAAATTTTTAATGTTTGAAATATTATCATCAATTAAGATATCAACTTCTAACGATCCTTTATTCTTATTAAATGTATTAATATATTCATGAATATTGAAGTTATTGGAAAGCCAATATATAGTTTCTTTTTCAGTTTTTTTGGGTCGAGAAGAAGCTATAACTACAGAAAAATTTTTTTGCAGATATTTAATGCCATTTTTTGCACCATTGATAACTGGCATATTCAATACAAAATCTCTACAGAGTAAAGCATTATTTATCTCAATTTCGATATTAGAATCTCCAAATTCAAAATCCCATTTAATAATATCCTTTTTCTTTAATTTAATACAAAATTTTTTATTAATCTTAGGCAGAATTGGAGATACTTGATCCCCAAGGACACCGTCAATATCCACACCGACTTTTAATTTAGAATCTTCTAATTTAATGTTCATTTTCATATCCCTTTTTATCTCTTCTAAATCTGTAATAAAATAAGTAAAAAAAAGTAAATCCACAGATTAAAATAAATAGGAAATTATTATTAATTTTTAAATACATCCATATTGAATAAATTATAAGATTAATGACAAAAAGACCTGCGAATGTTAAAGATCCTTTTGACCAACTAACCTTTTTATGATATTCTTTATCTCTGAAAATACCTCCAACTGCATATAATAAAAAAATTATTGGAAGAATAGTAAAAAAATAAAATGAGTTCTCGTAGGAGGTAAGTAATAATGCATAAATAAAAATCAGAAAAATATCCAAACAAAACCGAGAGTATCCAAATCTATTCTGTTTGTAGGGATTATATACCATCATTTTATGATATCCGATCCAACTCAAAACGATGGCAGCATATGCTAAGAAAAGTAATGGGTATGAGATCAATTGTAACTTTTGATAAGATTGATTAGTCGCAAAGATAATCACGAAACTCTGTGCTACGACGACACCAAAAATGATATCAATTAAGTCGATTAAACGATTAGAAATTTTTTCTTCAATTTCTTTATCCATCAGCATCAGTATCGTAATTTCTTATATCCATAATCAATTTCATGTTTTTAATTTATGTGCAGGATTGGTTTTTGCACATAAACCCCATACTATATGTGCAAAGCCCCTTTTTCCCATCACTAAATTCCTATTTTGATATAACATTACTTAACATCTTTGAATAATTGATCTGATAATAATCCAATATTATTCTCAAGTATATCTTTCATTTTTATTAATTTTTTATATTCTTCTTTTATTTGTTGTTGAATTGAATATTTCGGGTATTTGACTTCAATATCTTCAAGCAAAGCTCTATTTAGATAATTATTCGTAGATGTTGAAGAGATAAAACTTGTGATATAATCAGATTGTGTAAAAATAAAATACTCTAAATCTATTTCTTTTCTATTTTTTGGTATAAGTGCAATAGTGTTATTTGCATCAAATGGTTGAGATTGGAGGTATAATCTATTAACTATCCCCTTTGAAGGTATAGTAATGCAAGGTACATCTGTTATGTATGGATTAGTTGTATATCCTTTTATTTCATTATGTCCGGTAATTATAGGAATATCACCTTTTTTTGAATTATAAATTTCTTTATCTGTAATCTGATGCCCTTGCCAAATATGAAACAAATCACGGATGTTTGTTTTATTTAACTTCCCCATTTTTTTAATTGATTTTATGTTTTCTATATTCGGTAGATTTTTATGAACATTTTTGAATAGGGTTCTGTTTTCTTTTATGAATTGTTTGAAGGTTATTGTATCACTTTTTTTCTGTCTTAAATATTTTTCTGGTTTTAAATTTAATAGATTAATAACAACTGGATTTTTCTGATTAAAAAATTTATCTTCATATGGGTCGTAAACGATGTTCTTAGACGAAAGAATTGTTTCAAACGGTGTTTTCAATTCTTTTGTTACTTCTGTTTCTTCATCAGAATCATTTTCCATTTCTTCTAATACTTCTGTTATTTTTTTTGGAGGAATGATATTCTTTTCGGATTGCAACATCTTTAAAATATCGGCTTTGTTCAAAGTTTGATAAAATGAATATTTTTCTGTAAAAATAGTATTTAAATCAACAAATTCGTATTTGAGTCCTTCAATTTTAACATCCCATTCATCGGTATATTTTTCGTTTGGAGATTGTATCTTTTTTTTCCAGTTATCCTCAAGGATTGATATGTGATATGCCCCCTTTTTATCTCTCCATAAAGACAGTTCATCATGCAACCATTTACCATTTTCATTTTTCTTTCCTGTTCTAAATCTGTTATCTGAATTTGCGTATCCATCCGCATCTATAATATACATCCATATTCGTTCAGTTTTTACATCATTAAAATCTGTAACTGTTTCTGGTCGTTTTTTTAAGAACAAAACATAGGTTTTTTCATGAGTATAAGGCGCAAATTCATGTTTTGGGAATCCTATGATTTTTTCAATTTCACAATTTTCTATCACCCATTTTCTTAACGGTGCTAATGTAGGTGCCTCAAGTATTCCATCTGGAACAATGATAAGGGCTTTGCCATGGGGTTTTAATAACTTTATTACTTTGACTAAAAAATTAATTTCTTTTCGTTTATTTGAAATAATGTCATCGTCGACGCAATAATCTCCTTTTCCAAAAGGGGGATTCGTTAATATATAATCAAATTGAAGTGTATCTTCCTTTAAACCAGTAAAAGAATCTAATGAATCAATCTTTGAAAATCCATCTCCTGCAAGATACATGTTTATTCTTGAACGAACCGCATTAGCTGGATAAATATCAAAACCATAAATGCTTTTTTTTGCTAAATCTACAGTATCAACGTCTGCCGTATTTGAAGCAAAGTATTTGAAAGATTCAATTAGAAAACCTCCTGTCCCACAAGCAGGATCGCATATTGTTTTTGGTTTCTCTGATTTCCCATCTTTTATATCACCTGTCAATCTATCCATTTCTCCTTCAAAGAAAAGACGAACCAAAGTCTTTATGAGATGTCTTGGAGTAAAAAATTGACCAAATATTTTTCGAGTATGTGGGTCCATCAAAGATTGGTATACAACGCCAAAAGGGTCTATTCTTGATGAATGTAGATGAGGCAATTCATCCAGTCTTTCAAAAATTTGTATTAGATAACCTTTCCCTCCATGTTCAGGTTTATTTGGAAATTGATTTATTTCCTCTAAAAAATCAAAGGCTTTTATTTTTCCTTTGGGATCTTCTTTAATTCTAAATATTTCTTCATAACCATTCTCAAGATTTTCAATGATGTCTTCGACATACATTTTTATTTTTTCTTTTAATTTTTTTTGTTCCCCAACACGTAAATCAATCCAATTTTTATTTAAATCATCCCCGTGTTTCTCCAAGATTGATTTCAATGCAATAAACGAAATTGTAAAATCCATTGATTTTTGATTATCGTTTTGAATATGTGGAACATTTCTGTATATATCTTTCAATCCCTGAATGATTCTATCAATGTTTATTGATTCGTCATCCTTTTTTATGATAATCCCTTTTATGTCTCTATATCTATAGATAATTTCTACTAATTCTTTTGAAGGGAATGCTTCGATTTCTTCCCCATCTATTAAAAATGGAATCCACCGGTTTGATTCTGAATCAAAAACTCTTAAGGCGCATTGTTTTCCATTATAGCTTAATGCTATTCGTATGTCGTATTTTTTTCCTAAGAGGCAATTTGCATAAAAGATAGCATCATCTATTCCTTCTTGAATGTTCTTGTTTGGTTCTTTATTATCTATAATGACTTTTAATTTATCATCCATAAGTAAATAAATATCTGCATGTCCTTTTCTTTTTGAACCAATTTTTTTTGATTTTAGATATTCATCAATTTCAAGTATGTTTGTTTTCCTCTGTCGTATTTCAGTATGTTCTTTCCATCCTAATTTAGTTAATATGGAAACTGCTTTTGAATCAATATCTGCTTCTGACAATGAAGTGTCTTTTACTGTTTCTATAGTATAATCAAATATTATTTCAGAACCATAGAGAATTTTATCCTTAAAAATAATATTTCCTATGGTTGAATTTTTTTTATTTGATGATATGTTATTTCCCCCCATTTTTCTTGATATATTCTTTTAACAGTTCTTCAAGAGCATTACTAATATAACGATTGCCATGTTTTTTTACCACAATAGAACAAAATTCATTCCACAAGTCATCATCTATGCTAATTGTTCTATTTGTTTTCCCCACGTGTGTCTCTCCCTGTTCCCAAGCTGTATAATGTAAACCATTATGCATTATAATACCTTTCTGCAAATATATACTTCTATATTGTATATAAATATATATGTATATGTTTATATACATGATACACTTATCTAGTGGTGGTGAACAACAAATGGTAGAACAAATAGATATTAAAGAAATGATTAACGCAAGAAAAGCACGAGGAATGATACTTTTAGAAGAAGGTTTGACCAAGTAATTAAAAAAATATTAAATAAAAAAAATTCTAATTAGAAAGTAGAAATTGCATTTTTACTTTCTCAATTTTATTTTGCATTGTTTTGTAAATTTTATAATTAATGCAAAGATTTATATTAAAATAGTTCTCTCGATTTCCTGGCATAACAAACTATATTTGTCATGCATAAGGGATTGAATATTCATATCGTTTTTAGGTTTTGTCAGGAATTTTTTCCTTAATCTAGGTTTTGCACTTTTAATCGATATTTTCTCCAAGTTTAAGTGCAAAGTCATATGAAGTGTAATTAAAGATGGAATTCGATAAAATCGAAGATTTTTCGTATAGTCTGGTTTTTAAACGCTCAGAAGCACAAAGGTTCTACTATAGGACGCGCTGTAAAAAAAATTAATCATATCTCCATTGTAATTTCCCACAACAACACTGAAGTCTTTTTCTACTTTCTTGATTTGAAATCCAGGCAAACTCACCACAGTCTGAACATTTAAAATAATCTAAACTTTTTCGACACATTTCTATTAATTTTTCAACTTCAGCATTAGTAACATATCCACCGTGGGATGCTCTGTTTGCCCACGGGATAAGAAGTGATATCGTTGTTTTCCAATCATTAATAGGTTCAGAATACTCTTCATACGAATCTGAATTTTCCGTCTTCTTTCTAAATCTTTTCCCTTTTTCTACTTCTGATGTGATATGTTCTAAAAATTCAACGGCACCTCTATGGTCGTTTTTATCTCCACGAATATACGTTAATGTAATTTTTAATTTATCAGCAATTATCGAAAGATTGGTATCCATAATTCCCCTTGCCTTATTACCCGCTGAGGTTACATCTGTAGAAAGTAGGGATAACGCTTCATCAAAATCACTAAACGATCCGATCCACTGCAATCCTATTTCCGGTTTCTCCCAAGGTTTTAGCTTTAAAAAAATCCAATTTGAATGAGGAAGTCTATATGTAAGTTCACTGAACCATTCTCTTTCGTGTGTAAACAATAAAATTTGACGGCATGAAAAATCGGTAAGTAAAAGATCTGCAACAAAACTTCTGTGTTCCCTATCCTGACTCGTTATTATATCATCGAGAAGTATTGGTTGGTCTAGTTTGCCGCTTATCTTTGCAAGAGTCAAAAAAATACACAACCCTAGGCTATTTCTATACCCTTCAGACAAGGTTAGACGCGGCGAGGATTGATCCACCCCATGGAATTTTAAACAAATATCTATGGCTTCGTCGGTAGAATCAGGTATATTCAGATGAATATCTTCAATGGGTTCACCAGGATGTAGCTTCGACCACATACCCATTATGTCTTTGGAAATCTGATTGATTATAAATTGGGTTTTATTTTTAAGTTCTTCATGAATTGATGTTTCAGCTTGGTCAAAGACGTCTATTATGCTTTTTATTCCTTTCATCTTTTTACCGAGTGCTTCAATTTCAGGAATTTTTTTAATAATATTAACAGCTTCTTTATCGATAAGAAGAGCTTCTACCGCAGGGAGAGTCTTTTCAATTTCTTTTTTAATAATATCATTGATTATGACAATATTTGGTTTGATAATATTCAGTTTTTCTTGTGTAAAAGATTCTTGTGTTTCATCAATTTTCTGTTCAGATATTTTTTTAAATGAAGCGTTTAATTCTTTTTGTGTCACCAGTTCCAACCATTTGGAGATATCTTCATCATCGGTCTTCTGAATAACTTGTTTTATTGAATCTGAGAATGATCTTCTGGAATTCTTTGCTTTTTGATAAATTTCCTTAACTTTATTTAGATGTTTCAATTCTGATTCAACATAACGGATATACTTAGCTCGTTCTATTTCTTGGCCACATGATGGACAGAGAATTCTATCCTCTTCCCCCAAGCATTTTGAGAATTCCGAAGATCTTTCCAACACATCTAATTTCCGTCCTAGCAAAGAATCGATATCATGAGATGATTGCTCTTGATTTTTTATTAAATCGTTTAATTTTTTTGTAAGATTTTCATCATCTATCTGTTTTAAAATGGTATATCTTTTTACTTCAGAATTTACTTTTTTAATTTTTTCTTCTATTGCAAGTGATAATTTTTCTATGACTTCAGAATGATCTTTCGGAAAAATAGCTAAATACCGTTTACCTATATCGTTTATTGATTTTTGAATTTGTCCTTCATCAAAAGATGGAATGATTTTACTTGCTTCCTCCATTAAACCCGTGTATCTGTGCTCAATCTCTTGAAATTGACTTTCTTCCAATAGTAATTCTTTGAGGTTAGAAAAGTTCTCTATGGCGGTTTCTAATTCGGATAAACCAAGAAGAGGTAGAAGAGCGGAATATTTCTCTCCTTTATTGGAATTAACAAAATTTGATATTTCATCCTGTCTTAGAATAATTTGATTTGCCTTACAACTATTGATCATATCCTTAAAAGTCTCTGGTTCAAAGGTAAAAACATTCGTTCCATCTTCATTAATTAATATACTGGCTTTTTTATCGCCTTCAAATGTGAATACTAATTCCGAATTGTTCTCCCCGGCATGAGTGTTCCTAACTCCTTTCTCTTGTTTTCTTCCACTATATTCATGAGAGAGATGGTGGATTTTGCCATTTTTAAAAAGATATTCAAAAGCATCTGGAAATGTAGATTTACCGGAAGCATTTGGTCCGTAGATGACTACACTCTTTGAATGAGTCTCCAATATCGCGTGTTGCGCAGAACCTCTAAACCATGAAAGTTCGACATTTTTAATTTTCATCAAAATCGTCATCCCCCGAAATAGTGCCGACTAATTGATTTGCTAGATCTCTCAAAGGTTTGGGGGTTTGTCTTGATTCAAAAAAACCTTCATTAACATGGGAGATTAAAATTTCATATGCTTTTTCATTAGTTACTTTAAAATCATCCAATGACTCCTTAATCAGTTTTTTAATTAATGAATCCTCTTGCTCACTATGATTAGTATCCACAGGCATTTTACCCTTTCCTCATTTTGTTAAATAATATGATGCTTTTATTCTTAATACTTCTTATTAAAAGGAAAGAACTGCCGGTAAAACAGTAGTTGCTAAGAAAAAAAAATGAGAAATAATCGCCCGTCTCCAGGAGAGAACCATCTTTTTGAACTTGCAAATTTTTGAACAGCGTCCGTAACCGTTTGGGGAGGAACGCCTGTTTCTCGTTTCCCGGTAGGTCTTTATAAAAAACTTGGTATAAGCGACCACAAATACTAAATGGTATGAACTATTACAAATTATATTATAATTTTAAAATAAAACAAGGCGAGGTAACTTTATGATTGAACTTACACAAGAAGATATCTGGAATCATCTAAATCTGGTTTCGAAAGAAATATCGAAGATGAAAAAAGAATTTAAACACAGTCCAGACGAATTTGGAGGCTTGGAGCATCGTCTGTATTGGGCGATTCGGGGCGTTGACCCCCATAAAGCAGTATGCAGTAAACACAATCGAAAAATAACGAAAAATGATTTCGGGGAGTTTATCTGCGGCGATTGTGTAGAAGAATGTGTACATGACGATTTTGATACCTATGACGAAAATATATGGTTTGATCCGAATGACGAACCATACCTGAGAATATACGGCATTCGGTATGGGAACAAAATACCCTAAATGGGTAAAAAATGTTTAGCATTGTTATCGACAAAGACTGCGATCCTCTAAGCAAAGAGGAGTTGAAAGAGATGCAGAGGGGGGGTTTAATCCTGTTGTTGCGTAAGAAAATCAGAAGAATAGACTATCTGCATGTAGATGACAGAAGAATGATGCTTTATCTTGTTATTTCTTTACAATATAGTTTTCAAGAAAGCAAAATGATTTACGGAGAAAAAATAGATGAAAAAGAAAAATGACGGTATTCTTTTTGACATTGTTGAAGAAATCGCGAGGGAAAAAAATCTCAAACTGAAAATTGAAATTGAGAGAGAATGACACTAAAATATATCAGATGGAAGCAATATGAAATCTATCGATAGATGCAGGGGGAGAAGATACCCAACTGTTCGAGTTTCACACTGCAAACACTTTGATATTTACACTATGCCACTTGGTGCACATTACTGTCCCAAATGCAACGCTATTATCCTTGATCATCTATGTCTTTTCCATAACGAAGAAATCGAAGAATTAACTCCTTTAATTCTAAGCCATGAGACAATTCACTGGTGGCTTTGTAAAAACATTAATGAAGAGGCTTCTTTGGGTTTTGATGCGATAAATGAGGAGATAGATAGCCTGTAACTCCCTTATAAAATCCACGGCCTATTTTATCCTTTAAAAACCATGAATGGGCCGTAAATTTCTTTTTTCTTTTTTTGCAAAATGAGAACAATGGAATTTCTCCTCTTTTGATTAACATCTGTTATTTTAAACGAATGGACAACCTTTTTGTTCAATATAAGTGAATTATTGGAAAATACCCAGATATCTCAGTAATATCAACAGGGGAGAATTCAGGAAATCATAGAGTACAATAAAAATGACTTGGAACTTACGTACAAACTGTGGGAAAGAGTGAAACTTGTTTTGGATGGTCATAACAGTCCATGAGCATAAAAAAAAGTATCTGTGACTAAAAAATCAACAAGTTGTATCGATGTGTTTTTCTAATCTTAAAAGCTCAGAAATTTTAATCCTTGTCCATCTTTCCCAAGGATTTGTGATGCTTGATTTTTCATTTATTACCTGTTTTACCAAGTAATTTGAATCAGAATAATGTGGAGATGAAACATATGATTGTTTTTTTTTCGAATGTTTCTGCGATGATTTCAAGCCGAAATCATATACGAGAAGAGTATTCTCTATATATGATTTCCAATCTAAATAAATAGTCTTATCTGAGTTTGTGGGAGATATCGTTTTTTTCGTTTTCATTTTATCCTTGAGGCGCTTTTTATAAGCATCCAAAGCTCTTCTACGGAGATTTTTTAAATCAACGTCATAAGATTTAGCAAAATGTATATCCAATAAGTCGTAAATTTGACTGATATAGCTAAAGTTAGCTGGAATGTATTGTGGAATTGTTTTGCCATCTAAACGTGTCTCATAGTGCGGTACTTTTAGACTATCTTTCCTTGTTATATCCAGATAGACTTCAATTGTACGATTTTTTAATGATAGTGATACCGCCCTCTGATTTAAAAGCAGAGCAATATTGTTGAGAATTGGGTTAATCAGCTCTCTAGATAATGGATTTTTTAGATGGATGTCGATACTCAATTCAGTCTCGTTTCTGTTTTGCATTATCTTCTGTAAACTCTTCATATGAATTTCACTAAAAAATTGAAATACAGCAGAAATAGATGCGGGCAGAGGTGGAGCAAATTTAAACCCTTCCCAATACTGAATTAATTCTTTTATTATTCCTAGTTTTCTAAATACATTGGTAGTTCTAATTGGTGAAATTTCCCACAACCATAATGTATGATTGATTATAATGTCCTCTATCAGATTTGGAATGAGTGTCTTTTGCCATGGTTTGAGTTCTTCAGGCAGTACATCAATCACTGAATACCAAGGAACAAAGAATTCAGGGAGACAATGCATAGCTTCATGAAATAAAGCTGCCTCCCAAACACCACATTTTTGTGCCCTTTTCCTGAAACAAGGATTATACAAACCTTCTCTCCCCTCGATTGATACAACTTGAATTGTTTCAATTTCAGAAACCGCTGTAAAAGGAATATTTATTTTTTTACCGCTAAACGAAGGAAAACGTAAAATAAAAAAATCACTTTCTTTGCCTATAATTTCTAACGCCATAGCTCTATGGCTTCCCTAAAAGGTGTGATATAGTTTCAATTATTTCTGGCGCTTCTTTTGCCTCGTCTATAAGATATTTATAATATTCTTTTAAAAAATATTTTCCTTTTTCTGTTATTTTGTAATGATATCTTACTAATTTGCCTCTTGGAGCATCTTTGACTTCAATAAGTCCTACACGTTCTAATTTTTGTAAATGTTCTATTACTGTTGCTATAGAAATATTGAGGCCTCCGTTCTTTGTAATAGCATAAGCACTTTTTTCCGTTCCATCATAGAGAATAAAGAGTATTTTTTTTCTTACTCCTGATTCTAATGCATTTTTTACCTTTTTAGGAATATCGGATATTGCAACCATTGGCATTTACAAACATTTATATATATCCTCTGTATATAAGTTTAATGGTTGGTAATTGCAAGGATTGGAATTACCAAGTCAAATGACGATGACAAACGATTGTGATATGAAACAATAGCAAAGGGCAGGAGTGTACCCTTCCTCCCTTGCAGGAAATAATCGCATGCCGCCAAGCAAACAAGAAGATATCTCTAGACAAAATATAGAATCGGAGATTTACAAAACCTTCGAGCGATTCAAAGAAATCAAATACATCAGGATAGCTGATTTCCTGAAAATACTTGATGTAGAGCCGTTTGGGGAACACAAATACCGGAAGATTAAATTCCCCTACGAAGCACTCCTAAGGCTTGTCCTATTCCAGAAACTCAAAGGGATAAAATCCTATACAAAGCTGACAAAATACCTGAATAAGAATCCGTCCGAAAAGTATAAATTCGGATTTGGTAAAACACCAGATAGGACTACGATTGGTTATTTCGTTAACCATATCCTCGATGACGAAACAAAGGAATTCATTGATTTTGCGGTAACAATAATCGAAGAAATCACAGAAAAATTTGGAATCCTTATCGATGTAAAAACACTAAAACCTGAGAAACCAGAAAAAGAAACCAAAGAGCGAAACCAATTTTACCAGAAAAATGACAAAACCAAGGAGGTGTGTAAAATATTTAAAAAACGATTAGAACCACATATCAATCTGAATATTAAGAAAAATGCTCATTACAAGAAAAACCAATTCACTGACATTCTTATTCATAATGGTATGACTGGAGATTTTGCGGAGAACGGGACTAAAACACTTGGGGCAGAGTTGGAAAAAAGGAGAATATATTGCCCTAAATGTCACATCATTATGCTTCCATCTGTTATTATATTAAAAAATGGAACGAAAATAACCACTCTCAAATGCACAGATTGTGGATACGAAAAAAGAATTTGCCCAAATGCAGACACATTGTTTCATCATATAAAGAAATACTCCAGTTGCGATGACATCTATAAGATGTATATGACTTTGAATGAGATAATCTGGGAGACGGCAAGAAAGAACAACCTATTCGATATCCGAAAACACTACAATGTTGCAATTGATTTCACAGAATGGTTGTTCTACGGCGACAGGAGCACTCCGATGGTTGTCGGCAAAGAACCAGAGAGAGGAACCTCAAAATGCTATAAGTTCGCTACCATTAATATCGTAGAAGCTGGGAAACGATTCACCCTGCTGGCATTGCCTGTCGGACCCTTTGATACGAAGGAAGAGGTTCTTACGAGATTATTGAGCTATGCCCTGGAGCGGATTAAAATCAGGCGTTTACTTATCGACCGTGGATTCTGCGATTCCAACGCAATTAAAGTATTCAACAGTTTTCATCTAAAATATCTTATGCCCGCTACGAAGATATCCACTGTAAAAAACATACTGGAAGTTACTCCTGCCCCTTCAGTGGTCAAGGATTTTGTGATGAAAGATGTCACCTTTAATCTCGTGATAGTCGAGGAAGAATTGAAAGACGGGACGAAAGAAAAACGAGCATTTGCTACGAATGAAGAATACAACGAAAACGACGTAAATCTTGCTGACAGACTGTTTGACCTGTATGGAAAGCGTTGGGGAGTAGAAACAAGTTACAGGGTAAAAAAACATTCTTTTCTTCCGAAAACGACATCGAAAAATTACCGAATACGATTTTTTTATTTCATGTTCTCGGTCCTATTGTATAATTTATGGATACTTGCCGATATTCTTATCTGGCTTGCCCTATTTGGGGTTGTAGGAGAAAAACATTTACTAACATCAAAGTATTTTGGCACTATATTGTATATGATTGACCCAGGGGGATAACATGAGTGTTTTTCTAGTTGTTTTTTTCGTTTATGATTAGTGAAGAGTAATTTTTTATCTTGTATTTTTTGATTTTGAATCGTATTTTTATTCTATAAATCTATTATTTTACTGTGTGGATTGGCTGCTGATGGACTCTCTGTTGCTATTTTTGTCTATTTCAAGGTCCTCCATATGCCACTTTCGGAGCCACTGATATAGGGGACAAAGTTTATAACCATGAGCAAATACATGCTGGTTTGCTGGGCGTAGGTGGACGGTTGACGGTGACCTTTTTGGTTGCTGAGGAAAGTCCTCTCTCACTCTGAATCNNNTACCGTTAAAACAGAAAGAGGCTTATGGCCTACACCCAGCATCTTAGTATCGATTTTTTATTATGCTTCTTTCTAAAAATAACAACAATTGTTTACCTACTTGGTAACCAAACTTCCACAGAACGTTCCTGAGAATCCGGGCAATTACAGGAGAACCAGAGATTTCCATTCGCACTTTGATGTTTCATCCCAGAATCATCGTCAGCAGTTACATTAACTTGCTCATACATCAGATCGGTGCTGAATGGGAACATTTTGAACGTCGTAGAAATCCCTGGATTCAATTTATTCAGTATCAAATACAGGACACGACCAATGGCACCATTCATCAGCAACCGAACAAGTAACTCAGTTCCATGGGGGAATTTCTGGAACAACGCTGAATCCCATATCATCATTTTTTCTGCTGAAGTTCGCGAGATTGTCTTTGTAAGACTCAGGTTATATACCCCATCATTTTCACCATTTATCCGGAAACGGGCGTTCATCCCCATCAAGAGCGGTTCGCGATAGACAAGGTTCACCATCCCAAATCGATTTCCATCAATACTCGCTGTGAAATTCATCACACCATCATGATTGCATTACACCTGTGGAGAAACAGAGAAGTCTCCTTGTTCATCTTCAGCAAGAGGTCCTGTCATGTTGTACCAATGGCCACTCAGAGAGAGATGGAAATCATCAGTCGTGTCACTTGTTCGTTGTCGTTTCACGCTAAACAAAGAGACATCATAATCAGTAGAATCGAGGAACTCCAATGTTCCTTGCAAAAACCATGTATTCTTATTGGTTGGAACGGTGAACATCCCATGAATCGTTTCGTAACATGATCCAAATGTATGAGACAATACTTGCGAGTCACTTCCGGGGAGAATACTATACTGTGATCTTGTACTCCAGTCGCAACAACTCACATTCATGACAAATCGTCCACTCCCCGAGACGCATCGAGCTGTCATCGTGAAATTATAAGTTTGGCCTGGAATAGCCGCACAAATCGTCCCCATGGGAAACGATTGGTACGGCTGGCCGCTCCGCCCATCTTCCTGGACCGAAGTATTATCTGGATATTTTTCTGGAAAGGTAAGTTTCGTAGGTCCGTATACTCGCATTCCCGGATCCGTCCACTTGACATTCCCTGATTGATCGTTCCCAAATCCAAGGATATATTCCTTCGCAGAGCCATTGGGTGATTCCATCCGTGAATCGAAGAAGAGCTCCATGGGTACAGTGCCAATCAGTTGGAGCGTAATATCTGGTGAGAGCAATTTCATATCCATCAGTTGTGTCTCATTATCCTGCAGGAATATGGGAAACGAATACCAATTCTCGGCATCGGGATTAAAAGTCGTTGGGATGCTCCATGAGTGGATATATTCTGACACCCAATGACCACCAGCACCATTGTCCTCCCAGCTAGCAGTGGTGATTCCTGTGGAAGAAATATTGTAGATGACTATTCTATCTAACTCATGACGATAGTACCAATCCATTTGAGGATACGGCGAGGAAAAGACCATTTCATGGCCAAATTTTCTGATAGAGTGTGTCAGTCCGGTGCTCTTATTGCTCACATACCAGTCAAGGCAATGATTATGACCATGGATCCATAGTGCAATCTGCGGGTTTTTCTGAAACAGGGTCGCCCACCAGTCCATATCCTGCTTCCCCCGGTACGGCATCAAGCTTTCCTCCTTTGTGGTGTCCTCGATAGCCTGATGACAGAGGATAACGGTCGTCGTCGTAGGATACTGACTCGTCATATATTCAATCCATTCGTACTCAACAGGATGCGTCCAAGTGACATATCCTAACTCTGGAACAACAAGGAAGAGTATCCCCTCATACATCATCGCGTAGACCGGAGAATTCATGCTGAGCTCGTCAACCAATGATTTCGTAAGATCATGCGGATCCCCCCTGTTCATTTGATAATCAGTCACATCATGGTTCCCAACCACATAATACAAGGGGAGATTCAGATGGGAAATGAAATAGGCTTTCAGGTTATTCCGATACTGATTAACGTGCCAAGGGAGTCCTCCCCCGTTCACCTGTGCTGTATTATGATTCACAATGTCTCCCAGATGCACCACAAAATCAAGCTTAGTAGTAGCATCAACCAAGTCCTCACTGAGTCGATCGAGATGGTCCGCGATGTCAAAAAAAGGATCTTGATACATGGCACCAATATGAGTATCGGTAAATGCCGCAAAACTCACTTGAGTATTTTCCACAGTGACAGTGTCTTTTCTATCAATTGTAGATTTATCCTCAGAGACCAATAGTGGTCCTTCATTCATTTTTATTACACTGATTATTCCCTTTGAATGTATATTTGGTGTTACCAGTATTAAAATAGAACAAAAAATTAATACCGTACAAATGAAGACGCTACCTATTTTCTTTTTCATAGACTCAAAACTGTTACAATATTGTTATTATATATATGTTATTAATAAGTATATATCATTTTTTATTAAAATATTTCAACATAAAATTTTTTTTAGTTTTCCAATTGGTTCTTGAATCTTCTTGTTGTGTAAAAACCAATGTTTTCCTTCTGTTAAAGAAGAGTTGTGATCTACGCTTATCAATGCATTGCAAAACAATATAAAGGTCAGAAGAGTATATCTATATGTAAAAGGAATGGAGATAAAAGTTTCACATTTTTGTTAACCCAAACGTATGAGATTTTTTATTTTTGTTCTTTCTGTAAAGTCGTTATACCGATTATATCAGAGTAAAAATCTGTGAAAGGAACTCTTTATATCGCACAAATCTGGAAAGAGATATGTGGCGGGGGTTGAATGAATTTGACGAAAAAAAATAAACAACAAATAGAAGAAATTCTCAGTTGTCCCGAATGTGGCAGTGGACATCTGAGCAAAGATTATTCTCGAGCGGAATTAGTTTGTTCAGGTTGTGGACTTGTTGTTGATCAAGATATCATTGATCATGGTCCGGAATGGCGTGCATTTGATAATGAACAACGGGAGAAACGATCCCGGACGGGATCTCCAATGACATACACCATCCATGATAAAGGACTTAGTACGACTATCGGATGGACTAACAGAGATGCGTATGGGAAAGCTATTCCAACAAAAAATCGGGCACAATTATATCGACTACGAAAATGGCAACGACGCGTTCGCATCAGTGATGCAACCGAGCGGAACCTCGCAGTTGCCCTTGCAGGAATCGACAGGCTCGCCTCAGGCATGGGTCTTCCAAGGTCTGTACGAGAAACCGCAGCAATGATCTATCGAAAAGCAGCATTGAAAAATCTCGTTCGAGGACGAAGCATCCAGGGGGTGACTGCTGCCGCATTATACGCCGCATGCCGACAATGTCATGTCCCACGGACATTAGACGAAATTAGTGTAATCGCACAGATCTCACGAAAAGAGATTGGCAGAAACTATCGATATGTCTCCCGTGAACTTGCATTAAAATTGATGCCGACCACACCAAAAGATTATATCTCACGATTCTGCAGTGAATTAAAACTAAGTAATAACGTTCAAGCAAAAACACTGGAGATACTGGGACATGCGGTAAATCAGGAGCTGACCAGCGGACGTGGTCCAACAGGACTTGCTGCCGCCTCCTTGTACATCTCATCCGTTCTCTGTGGTGAACGCAGGACACAACGTGAGGTTGCAGAGATCGCAGGAGTCACTGAGGTTACAATTCGAAATCGATACAAAGAACTTGCACAAAAACTAGATATTCATGTCGTGATGTAATAATTCGATATCCATTTAACAACAGGAGTAAATAACCATCTCTGTGAAAAACTATATAAAGGAGATAAGGTTATAGCGACCCAAAAGGAATAGAAATAAGAGTTTCATAATTTCGTCATTCGAATGCTCGAAATCTTTTTGTTTTTGTTCTTTGTAGAAATTCAGATATAATCTGAGGAAAACGTGAATAATATGAAAGGAACTATAAAATGGTATAATGCAAGAAAGGGATACGGATTCATCCAATGCGACGATGGAAAAGAAGTCTTCGTTCATCGGACTGCTGTCCCTATGGAAACATCTTTCAATGAGGGAGATGCAGTTGAATTTGAGGTTGAAACATCAGATCGAGGACCACAAGCGAAAAACGTAAAGAAGGCATAATATTCTTACAGTACCCAACAGATCTGATAATACTTTTTTCTTAAAAAATTTAAGATAAAGAAGAAACGATTTGTTATAACTGAGACTAAAAACAATAAAATAATTGATTACTAAGGTGAAAAATAATGAAATGTGAACAACTTAGCATACATGCGAAACTCCTGACAAAACTACAGGAACAAGAATTTAAGGAACTGACGCTTATTCAGGAACGATGTATACCGGAAATCCTCCAGGGAAAAGATGTCGTTGGTCAAGCAGAGACCGGATCGGGAAAAACACTCGCGTTCTGTCTTCCTATCCTCAATAAGATTAACCCTGGGCGAGGGCTGCAAGCGCTCGTTCTGACTCCTACACGAGAATTGTGCGTGCAGGTAACAGACGTCTTTAAGGATTTTGGAAAAACACTTGGGGTACGGACCACGAGCGTGTACGGTGGTGTGAACATCGGACCACAGATACGCGACATCCGCTCATCTGAAATTGTCATCGGAACTCCCGGTAGGATGCTGGACCATCTCCGTAGAGGAACCATTGATTTACGGAATATCAGGATTCTTGTCCTTGACGAAACCGATAAAATGTTCGAGATGGGGTTTGTCGACGATGTCGAAGATATCATCCGCTACATACCTCAGCAACGACAGTTACTGATGTTCAGCGCCACGATCTCCGAGGAAGTTTATCGTCTCGCCAGAAGACATCTGAAACAGCCTGTGATTATCAAGACCCAATCGTACGTCGATCATAGTAAATTGAAACAGATCTATTATGATATTTACGAGCAGAACCAAAAGTTCTCTCTTCTCGTTCATTTACTGAACAGCAACACCGATGGATTATCCATTGTGTTCTGTGGGACCCGCAGAGAGTCCGATGCGGTATCAAAGAACCTTGCGCGTCAAGGCATCCACGCCTCTGCGATCCATGGGGGGATGAAACAACAAAAACGATCAAGCTCCCTGGACGACTTGAAAACCCAAAAAACCAAGGTATTGGTCGCAACAGATGTCGCAGCACGGGGTCTTGATATCAAGAACGTCACCCATATCTACAATTACGATGTGCCAAAGACACCCACTGAATATGTCCATCGAATCGGTAGAACCGCCCGTGCCGGAGCAAATGGCGCAGCGATCACGCTGCTTACCGAGCGGGACCATGAGAATTTTCGAAGAGTGCAAAGCAAGGATGATTTCCAGATTGAACGAGCTGATATCCCTGATTTTCGCAAGGTTCCTTTTTTACGACAGTTTGAACCTCGGCATCATTCGTTCCGAGGATCCCCACATCAATCCTTCAGACGATGAAGAAATAACATCCTTTGAACACCAATGAAGCTTGAACACATGACCTGATACGTTTTGTGTTCCTATTTTTCTTATTTTTTCATAACATTTTCTTTTCAGATGCGTTAGCACCAAAAAACCTTTAAGAACCTGCCACTTCACAGTGTTCGCAGACATGAGAATCGCAATTGTGTTAAAGGATCGATGTACATCAAAACGATGCGCGCAGGAATGTATCAAATTCTGCCCGAGAGTTCGCGCTGGTGATGAGACCGTTGTGATGGGTGAGGACGGCAGACCAATCATTTCTGAGGAGCTTTGTGTCGGTTGTGGTATCTGTGTTAATAAATGCCCCTTCGAAGCAATCAAGATCATTGGACTAGCTGAAGAACTCAAAGAGGATCTTGTCCATCAATTCGGAAAAAACGGGTTTCGACTGTATCGACTCCCAATCCCGAAAAAAGGAAGCTGCATTGGTATCCTAGGACAGAACGGGATAGGAAAAACAACTGCTATTAAGATACTGGCAGGACAAATCACCCCAAACCTCGGGGAGTATCGCAAAAAGAAACCATCATGGGATCCTGTGCTTGAATACTACGCAGGAATGGAGCTGTATGAACATTTCAAAGCTCTTTCAGAACAAAACATGACCTGTGTACTCAAACCACAGTACGTTGATCAACTCCCGCGAATCGTCAAAGGAAAAATAAGGGACGTACTGAAAAGTTCAGATACGACAGATAATTTTGAGGCGGTCGTCACAAAACTGGGGATTACTCATCTGCTTGACAAGGAGATTGAAAAAGGAACGATCTCTGGGGGGGAGCTTCAGCTTGTTTCAGTAGCTGCTGCTCTCATCAAAGACGTTGATTTATATTTTTTTGATGAGCCAACCTCCTATCTTGATATCTATCAACGATTAAAAGTCGCTCGAATCATCCAAGAGCTTTCCAAGGAAAAAAAAGTCATCGTGGTTGAGCATGATTTAGCAGTCCTGGATTTTCTGTGTGAAAACGTCCATATCATATACGGGACTGAGGGCGCCTACGGTGTCGTGACGTTCCCACGTTCGGTACGACATGCGATCAACACCTATCTCTCCGGGTATCTGAAAGAAGAAAATATTCGTTTTGGAACGAAAATCGAGTTTTTTGCAAACCCCCCGAAACCACAACAAGGATTGCGCGTCCTTGTCTCGTATGACAACTTGATCAAGGAATTTGAAGATTTCACCCTCACTGTTGAACAAGGCATCATCCGACAAGGGGAACTCGTTGGGATCGTTGGCCCCAATGCGATCGGAAAGACTACGTTTGTCAAAATGTTAGCTGGAGTGATTCAACCAACGAAAGGNNACCATCGAATATGATCTTAAAATAAGTTACAAACCCCAGTACATTACTCCTGATTTTGAAGGAACAGTCCATGAATATTTTGAGAGATTCGCCCCACAACTGTTCTCCTCATCGTTTTTACAAGCTGAGGTTCATGATGCGCTTCATTTAAAATATCTTCAAGACCGTGAATTGATGACCTTATCAGGCGGCGAGCTCCAGCGAGTCGCTATCGCAGCATCCGTTGTGAAAGAAGCTGATATCTACCTCATTGACGAACCATCCGCATACCTCGATAGTCAACAGCGGATGATAGTCT
>JAFNFT010000092.1 GCA_017885605.1 Methanobacteriota archaeon
TGTTCAAATATTGCCAACGAAAAAAAACAGTTCAATGTAACACAGGTAAGTCCATTTAAAATTACAATGCTAATTGTTAACAAGAGCCGCTGGAGGGATTGCGGAGTATGGATATAAAGCCCGCAAGAAAAAAAAAACACAATAGTGAAATACTCAAACAAGATTACACCGGTTAATTTATAATTTTTTAATTGAAAAGAAAAGAAGTAAATAACGGAGGATTTTAAAATGGATGAAAAAGGACAGACTAAGGATAGTAGAAACATGCATGCCATAATACTGGCTGTGCTAGGGATAATCCTTGTGATCGTTGGAGAAGCAATAATAAATATTCGTGGCGCCCCAATGCGCGGCTCAGGTGTCGGCACGCTCTCGGCTGTAGCAGGTGTCATACTACTTATCATTGCTGTCATACGGTTTATGTATAAACGCAAATAATGAGTCTTCTTTTTTAGACTCATCCATTTTCTTTTTTTATAGGATTCTCCCGCATGGAAATTGATCAGAAATGGATACTTTTAAGACAACGCCTGAGATTAATTTTCAAGCGAGTAAACAAAAGCTTTAAATGAGAATCATTCATTAAAGGAAAAAAAAGTGGAGGCGAATTTATGAAATATACTAAAGGGAAATTAGTAGCTGTTTTATTTGTTGTGTTTTTTAGCTTGTGTGCAGCCAACTCGGTCAGCGCCATTGGCGTAGTCTCTACGATAACGGTGAGGCAAAGTCCTGAAGGCATCACCTATGACGCTGCCAAGAGGGAAATCTTCGTCGCTAATTATGGCAACAACACCGTCTCGGTCATCGCGGACAGCAACAATACCGTGGTTGCAACCATACCGCTTAGATCCAGTCCATTCGGGATCGTGTACGACCCGGGCGTGGGTAAAATCTACGTTAGCTGCTCTGACAGTAAAGTGTATGTCATTGATGATGACTTGAATCAAGTGATTGCGAACGTGACCGTGGGGCTCTACCCATTTTGGGTAGCCTACGATTCTGGCAAAGGTGAGATCTTCGTATCGAACACCGGCGGCGGCACAGTCTCAGTCATCGCGGATAATAACAACACTGTGGTTGCAACCGTGGTCCTTGGGATTGGGGTCCAACCCAAAGCGTTATGCTATGATTCTGGTAAAGGCGAGATATTCGTACCATGTTGGGAAGGCGGTGGTCCTATTAAGGTAATATCCGATAGCAACAACACCGTGGTCGCAACTATCTTGTTGCCAGAAACGGTAAGTATACGCGAGCCGTGGGCCGCAGGCTATGATCCTGACAAAAACGAAATCTTCGTATCTAACGCAGACAACACTCTCTATTTCATATCGGACACCAATAACACCATAGTTGCAAGCCTACAAACGCCCAGTGCTACGGGTTTCGTGTATGATTCTGGCAAGGACCTGATGTTTTCCGCCAATCAATACAACAATTCGGTTTCGGTCATCTCGAACCATACCGTGATTGAAACTATTATGGTCGGGTTACAGCCCAGGGCTGTCGCATACGATCCTGCCATGAGTAAAATCTTCGTAACCAACTCATACGTCAATACCGTGTCAGTGATATCAGATTCCGCTAGCGTACCTAACACAACACCAGGAAATAATAATAACAACAACAATAACAACAACAATGGAGGACAGCAAAACAATAATGCAGATAAGAAAGGTACTCCTGGTTTCGAACTGCTGATTGTCATTGGAGCGGCAGCCATTGTCTTGTTCATGAAGCGAAAACGATAAGAAAACGGGTAAAACAACCTTGATCTAGGATGGGACGGCTCATTCGACGAATTCCACCTCATCCTCCGTTTTTTCTTTTAATTTTTTCTAGAACAATGATAAAAGTCTGATTGATTACATTTTCTATCTCGTATCATAATCTATAGTGGTGCTTCTAGATTGCATGTGTAAGCGCTTAACAGGAGAAAAAAAGTTTCGGAAGCCGCTGGAGGGAATTGAACCCTCGACCTATTCCTTACCAAGGAATCGCTATACCTCTAAGCCACAGCGGCATTTCAGATACTGCCCCTGAATACCAAGGGGGGTTATTTTACTTTTTTCCTTCAAATCCTGAAAATACGAAGAAAAACTAATGAGGAATAGCACAAAACGACCAAGTTCCAATACGACTTAATCCTGCTGTAAAATCAGGATAGGATTCACAAATGAAGAGGGTGTTCGAAACTCAATGATGCTCCATGCCCCCTCTTCAGGCATGACATTGCCCACGATATTCACATTTTCAGCTATTCCACTAAAGATAGCGGTCGTATTCAGCGCTAACATCACACTATCCCCTCGATTGATTACCGGTGTACTCTGATTGCAGGAACCATCATCATCGACCAAAACAATAACCCCGAACTGAGAGGAGACCGAAGAAAACGCATCAGCATCAAAAAGATTATCTAACCCTGTGGTCCCATCGACCCAATAGGGTGATGAATACTCCAAGACATTTTTTTGTTCAGAATCAGATAGTTCAATCAGTACCCCGTTAAGATCGATATTTGGGGAACCTGCTCGGGGGGTAATGAGAATAACAATTTTATCGATCAACCCTAAGGTGTTATGCCCCTGAATCGCTGATACTTTCAACCCTGATGACACTTCTTTAATGGTCTGTGTCCCTGTATTCCCTGATCGAATCTCCAGCAGTGAACCTGTGGATAATATTACATACGCAACAATCCCGGCGACAAGAACCATCGCGATAAAAATAATCATTACACCAATTCCCATTGCTCCATTCTGATTTCTTCTCACTTTCGTATGCAGATACCCCTCTATTCCCTTCAATAGTCTGTAAAGAGAAGGTACTATTTGAGTATTATGAAAAATCCTTAGATATTAAAAGAATTGATCTGGATTCTTTTTTTTCGACAAATCTGAGTATAATGCGAACGTTTTTGAGATATAAGGGTATGTCGCTGTCGTTGACTCCTATGAAATCCATTGATCTGCCTGATGTACAATCAAGACTTGCATCCTCCCATTTCAAACTCACAAGAGTAGGGGTAACTGGTGTAAAAAAACTTGTTCACATCCAGCGGCCAAATAAAAAATCTGTGCTTACACTCACCGTGACATTAGACCTTTTTGTTGATCTGCCTGCGTCTCAGAAAGGTAGTCATATGTCTCGCAACCTTGAATTAGTCTCCGAAATAATCGATCAAACCTTGAAAACACCAGTATCTGATTTAGAGTCATTCTGTGCGAAGACTGCTGAACAACTGCTTAAAAAACACGAGTATGCAACATTCTCAGAGGTGAAAGCAGAGGCAGATTACTTTTTAGATGTGGTCTATCCGTCTGGTCAAAAGGGTGTAGAACCATATAAACTCATAGCTGAGGCACGAGCAAATCGCAATGGTGAGCTTAAAAAACTCATTGGCGTCAAAGTCATCGGAATGACCGCATGCCCCTGTGCTATGGAAGTCGTTCGAAAACTTGAAGCTCGGGATAAAACCTGTTCTGCACCTACGCATAACCAACGGAACATTGGGACATTAATCATAGAAGTCCCACGGGAAACTGAGGTGGTTGATGCTGATGATCTTATTGCTATCGTTGAGAAATCATTCAGCAGCCCGACGTATAGTATATTAAAACGCAAAGAAGAAGCCGAGCTAGTACTTCAAGCACATACCAAACCAAAGTTCGTTGAAGACGTGGTTCGCGATATTCTCAGTTCCGTGTTAAAAAAATACAAGGATTTACCTGATGATGTTCTAGTAATAGCACGTAGTGAAAGCGAAGAATCAATCCATAAACACAACGCGTTTGCCGAGCGAGTCACCAGCCTGGGTGATTTACGGAAAACATAGTCAAATCCGAAGTAACCAAGTTTCTTTGGGAAAAAAAGCTTTAAAAACAAGGGAGGATTATCGTTCCCCATGTCAAAATATCATATTGCTATACTACCCGGAGATGGTGTCGGGAAAGACGTCATGGATGCTGCAAAAATTGTCCTGGATACCATCGGTATGGACGCTGAATTTACGTATGGGGATATTGGGTGGGAATTCTGGAAAAAAGAAGGAAACCCGCTCCCTGATCGGACCTTGTCGTTATTGAAAGAAACAGACTGCTGTCTTTTCGGGGCGATTACCTCAAAGCCAAGTGAAGATGCAGTAAAGGAACTCGCCCCAGCGTTTCGAAACAAGGGAATCACTTATTCCAGTCCGATTGTACGACTACGCCAGGAGTTTAACCTTCATACAAATATTAGACCCTGTAAGGCGTACTTAGGCAATCCATTGAACTATCGAGACGACATTGATCTGGTAGTATTCCGAGAAAACACAGAGGATTTGTACGCTGGCGTTGAATTTCGACCATTACCAAAGCTTGTTTTTGATGCGCTTATGACACATAAGAAAATGAAGCGATTCTCCCAGGTTCCACTTGATGAAATCGCGGTTTCCTGCAGAATATTTACAAAGAAGGCGTGCCAAAGCATCGTACGTCAAGCATTTCAGTATGCAAAGGAACACAAACGAAAATCAGTCACTCTTATTGAAAAGCCAAATGTGATCCGGGAGACCAGCGGGATGATGCTTGAAGAGGCTCGGAAAATCGCACAGGAATATCCTGAGATAAAGTATCAGGAAACAAACGTGGATGCCATGTGTATGTGGCTGGTGAAAAACCCGCAGAATTATGATATATTAGTGTCATCAAATTTGTTTGGGGATATCATCTCTGATCTTGCCGCCCAGCTCGTTGGTGGGCTTGGGTTTGCTTCAAGCGGGAATATCGGGGATACTTATGCAGTGTTCGAACCGACCCATGGGTCAGCCCCGAAATACGCAGGGATGTATAAGGTGAACCCGATGGCGATGCTCTTGACTATCACCTTGATGCTCGACTGGCTCGGGGAGGAAAAGCCAGCAAAAAAATTAGAAAACGCAATAGCACAGGTCATAAAAGAAAATACAATCCGGACCTACGACACCGGGGGATCAAATACCACCCTTGAAGTCGCCAAAGAAGTTGCTAAAAAATACGATGAACTCTAATTCTTTTCTTTTTTTAATATTTCGTCAATACACTATTGAGAAAAATAATCAAAAATATTTTTAAGAAAAAAGCTAAATTAAAAAAAGAAAAAATAAAAAGAGAATATTAAGAGTTTCTCTTTAGAACTCTAAGGCGCCAATGCAGTATCCCAATATCATGTGGTTCATCAGGATCCCGTTGAAGTTCGCGGGGATAACCATTTCCTGACCACCATATCGGATACCAGTTACGCGCTGACCAATTCCTTGGCTGACGTAGTGGACAAAGAGACATTTAAATGAAATCAATGCTCCGCCGTTTACCTGTTTTGGTTGGGTAAGGGTAAATCCCTGTAACGTGGTCCAACCGATTTTACCGGTGTCTGTGTTGTTTGTGGTCGCTCCTGCTGCTACAGGTATCATGGTCATTACCAGCATGCATATAAAGATGCCTAAGATTTTTTTTGTGTTCATACTTTATTCCCCAACAACTAATATATCAACATAATATATAAATCTTTTGTTGATTTTCAT
>JAFNFT010000093.1 GCA_017885605.1 Methanobacteriota archaeon
CATAACAAACCCTTTTGCGATGGAACACATCTTAAGGTCAAATTCGACGGGACAGAGACAGCAAGTCATACGATATATCGTGATCAAGCCGTTTTGATTGATGGTCCTGGTTTGAAATTAACCGATGCGAAAATATTGTGCGCCTCCGCCCGTTTTTGTCATCGGGCTGGCGGAATCTGGAATATCATTCACACATCGAATAACCCCGGAGACAAAAAAATCGCGATTGAAGAAGCAGCAGATTGTCCATCAGGCCGCCTCGTTGTCTACGATAAAGAGACCGAAAAATCACTAGAACCTACTCTTGAACCATCCATCGCCTTAATTGAAGATCCGTCTATGAACGTAAGTGGCCCGCTCTGGATCCGCGGTAGCATCCCAATCACGTCATCCGATGATACATCCTATGAAATCCGCAATCGTGTGACCCTGTGTCGCTGTGGAAAATCTCATAATAAACCATTCTGCGACAGCAGCCATTGGCCTGAATAACACACATATATAAAGGATCGTACCATGAAAACCACAAATACTTGCATCCTCATCAATACCGAACAAGACCTTGAGAATATACTAAAAACAAAGGATAACATCTTCATTCTTTTTTATGCGTCCTGGTGTCCTTTTTCCCAGAGATTTTTACCTGTTTTTGAGAAATGTGCCCAGGATACCACGAAACAATGCTACCAAATGATGATTGATGAGCTCCCCAGGCTTTGCGAGAAATACCTTATAGAAGTGTACCCAACAGTACTTTTCTTTAAAAAAGGAAGACCCGCAAAACGACTAGACGGGATCCATGGAGAAGGATTATCTGAACAGCAATTTCGTGAGTTGATACACACCTGTGAACGCCCTTAAAAAAAATAGAAGGATTGGAATTACCACATCATTACAATAACGAAACCATCCCTGTCCATAGAAGTTTTAAATAGGCGCGTGAATATGTCAAAAATGAGGCATGTATTATGGGCGTAAAAGAGAATCTTGAGCTGATGAAAACCTTGGATGACGCGTGGAATGCTGGACCTGGGAGCCCACTTTGGGAGACTTTCAGGAAGCGTCATAGAGAAGACGTCGCTGTATATTGGCCCGATCAACCTGAGCCTACAAGAGGACGACATAATCATGATGTTGAGGATGTGGAATTCTTCAAAAAATTCAGCAACCGATTAGTCAACAACCCGTACAAGATCGCCATCGGTCAAGGAGACCATACGTGTACCGTCGCCGATTGGACGGTGACTATGAAAGAACCGATGGATGGGGCAGACGGGAAGATTGTTCAACCTGGAAAGACTACGAAGCTTGAATTCTGCACCGTTGCCATTTGGAAGAATGGCGAAATCATTGAAGAAAGACTATTTTACGATGTTGTCGGTATGATGAAGCAACTTGGACTGATGAAATAGGTCGGCTCACCTGTTCCTAAAGGAGTGTTTTGAACTCGAAGTCTAAATCTCCCCCCGCTCTGCACTAATTTATACATTTATTTGCTTGAAGAGAATTACTTAGTAAAATAGCAGAATTTCAGCTGTTTTTTCCTGCGGGTTTTTAAGTTATACATTATCATCCCTCCAGCGGCTTTTGCTTATATTTTATCAGTAGAATCTCCTTTTGTTAATGAAAATGATATTTCATGCGTATCCACGGTGCTTGTGTTATTTTTTTATTTTTAATCATTTTTGTCTGGATGATATATTGTCCTCATATTTTGTAATGGGATGAGATATCTCTATTGTAACAATTGTAATGATTTATTCTCTTAACAAAACATTTATATTCTGAATGGGTTTATGAATATTGACGGAGGAGTATACTATGAGGAAAATAGTAATCTGCACTATGCTTTGTTTAATTCTAATAATGTTACCCCCGATGACGGTTGGGTTGACCATTCATCAAAAGTCAGAAGGAGAACCTGTAGTTAATGAATGGACGTATTTAGAGGGGATTATTACAAAACCAAGTTATGTCAATGGTGATCGCTTTGTGACATTTCGTGCGATTTTCGTACATTACTCAACCCACTGGTACGGTAACGTACGAACAGGTTTTTTCCATCATTCTGATGTAATTCTACTACCGAGATTTCATTTTGGTTACTTAGGGAGTCATCTTGTGTTTGCAAAATTTAATATGGCATTATTTCCTTAGTATTGCATTAACAAAAATGAAATCAATGGAATAGAGATATATTTTTAAAGACTAAGACGTTTTGTTATTTTAACTGGATGCGTAGAAAATGAAAACTGGATTAATCATTGTAGCAACCTTTTTGTTGATAATTGGATTAATTGGGTTGGCATTACGTTTATTCTTTTCGATGTCAATACAGGATTTGGGATTTGCTAATATAGATGTAGTCTGTATTTTTATTCCAGTTATTTGTATCATTTTTGGAATTGTTTTATTTATCCTTGGTTTAAAAGGAACGGATTCGAATATTACACAAGTAACTGTTACACAAAAAAATGATACCAAAGATGATGCTATGAAAACGTTGGATACACGTTTCGCAAATGAAGAAATAGCAAAAGAACAATATAAAGAGATAAAGGAAGAAATTAAAAAGTAAGTCACTCAAATACCGCGACCTTAGAAATCCTTTATGCAAATGATTAGCATAAAAATTGGGTTTGTTTTATCTACTAGGAAAATCAAGCTCGAATCTTTGTTCAATCAGGGGTTTTCCCCAGATGGTATGTGCTTTTTCTTCTGTGAGGCGAAATCCAGCGTGGGTATAAAGTTTATTTGCTGCTTCTAAGATGCTCACTGTCCAGAGAAACAGCGAGGTATACCCTTTTTCTCTTGTAAATTGAACTGCTTCATCTAGTAATTTTTTACCTATCCCTTTACTTCGCAAATCAGGATGAAGCAGGAACCATCTCAGTTGAGCTTTGGTCTCATCGCTTTTGACGACTGTAAGACAGCCTTGCACGATATGTCTCTGTTCCACGATCCATATTTTTTCTCTTACGGTGTGAGACATAGCGAACTTATGTAAGGGTTCTGCTACATATTGTTCAAAGGTTTCATCAAAGCCGTATTCCTGTGCATATACAGTTCCATGTAACGAGATTATGTCTTCTATGTCGTCTGGTTCGATGTTGTTTCGTATCTGGATTCTATGAGCGTTTGTCATAGCTTCGTTCCGTAGTACACATGGCTCAAGGTATTTCCGTCTATTTCTGCAACATCTGGCAAAAAACCCCATTGTTCAAAATTATTTTTTTTAAACAACCTTTTGCTTCCAACGTTCTTGTCTAAGACGATGGCGAACAGTGTTGTGTAGCCTAATTTTTTTGCGGTTTCCATCATGGAATTTATCAGCTGACTTCCTATGCCTTTTCGTTTATACTCCTGGTGAATGAAAAGACTGACTTCTACGGTTTTTTCAAAAGCCTTTCTTCCTCTTCGATACGGATCGATGCTAATCCAACCAACTATTCTATGGTTCTGCTCAGCAACGAGAATCGGATATTTCTCAGGTCTATGCTCAGCAAACCATACTTTTCTATCTTGGACGGATACTTCATCAAGGTACCCAGTTGATGTGCGCGTAAGAACCGCTTGATTAAAAATTTCTACAATCTCTTGTATATCTTTTTCTGATGCATCTCTGATAGTAACCGTCATAGTCCTAAGGTCGAATTATCCTTTTAGAACTTATAAATTATTTGTCTATTCCAAACTGTAACATTATAAGGAGTTCTTCGCATTATTTGATCGAAGAAAACAAAAGAAATGCCCCTGATCTTATTCGATAGGCGGGAAACACAATCTTTATATGCTGTCGAAGAAATCTGCATCTATGAATTGGAGAGATCTCCTGTTTAATGCGTACACCCTAGCATTTATTTTTTTACTAATCGCTTTACTTATCATTGCTTGGGCGTTCTTTATCTAATAAAAGAGAATTAATACAATCGTGTCACACTATAGTCCGCTAATGCAATAAGAAGGTCTTTACTTTCAGAGGAATCGACGCTGTCAAGACATCTTTTCGCTGTGTCTCTGAATTCCGTTAACTTGTTTTGTGCATAATCAATGGACCCATAGGTGCGAAATAGATCTATGACCTCCAGGACATCGTGTTGGTCTGCACTTTCGTTTCCAACAGTCTTCATCATCTTTTTCTTGTCTTTCTCATCTACCTCTGTTAACGCATGCACAAACATCAGGGTGCGTTTTCCGTTCAGGATGTCACTCCCTATCATTTGTTTCCCTAAGATGATCTGCTCTGTCAAGATATTCAGCAGGTCGTCCTTGATCTGAAACATGAGGCCAAACAGGGTTCCGTATTCAGCTAGATTCTCCACTTGTATGTTGCTGCCTTTGCCGATCAGCGCGCCTCCTTTCCCAGCAAGATAATATAACTGACCTGTTTTTTTCTCAATCATCCTCATGTACTGTGGGATGGACACATCAAGCCGGACAGCAAATTCAATATCTAAGGCTTCCCCTTCATAGAAGTCCTTTGCCGCCTCAGCGATTGATCGAATGATTTCCTTGTAAATCACTGAATTCAGCTCAGGAGGCGCCATGTAGGAGAGCATTCGATAGGTCTCACCAATCAATGCATCCCCCGCGAGAATCGCGAACGGTACCCCAAATTTTTCATGGGTAGTCTGCAGGCCTCTGCGCCATTTATCCTTATCGATGATGTCATCATGGATAAGCGTGGAATTATGCATATATTCTAAGGCGATCCCAAATGGGATGGTCGTCTCTGGGACACCTCCGACTGCTTCGCAGGCGAGCATGGCAAGAATCGGACGGAGCCGCTTCCCACCAGATAAGGGGATCCAGCGTAACGCATCATAAAATATCTCCGGCTCCCTTGTTTTTAGATTTCCGGTCAATGCCCGATCGAAAATCGATGCTCGTTCCTTCAGTATCTCCTCTAGGTCCATTTTTCGCCCCTCAGCTGATGACGAGTTGTATCTCTGATTCTAACGTTAATCCTAAGAACTCAGCCATGCGTATCACCTTTATGTTGTCCAGCATCATCGATTCTTTTATTCCCATGGAGAGCATTGAGGTGTAACACGCGTAAAAATGTGCACCCATATCCCTTGCTTGGTACATCAACTCAGCAAGGACGATTCCGCCTCTGCGTTTAATCGATGATTCTTTCCAGGCGATGGGTGCTTCTCCCCAGCGGGCACGCCGTGGTTTATAAGATTTTTTTAAGATATTGACGCCTCGTGATGTGAAAAACAATGAGACGTTCATCCCCATTTCCACGCCAGCGACCCCGAGATTAAACGCACTGAGCGCTTTATCATAGGTATCCTCCATAACAATAATGGTCATGGTCCCTATCTTTTTTGTGATCGCTCGTTGCATTGTTTTTTCATATTCTTTCCGTATTTCCTCAGGGATCGGGTCTTCTGGCATCAGAGTATCCTCTGAGACTACATATTATTTCGTCTATAAGTATTTTAATACATAAAAAAACCTCTGGAGCGATAGAAACTGAGCCTTTTCTTATTTCATACTGTTATTAGAAATAATGATTATTAGGGAAAGATGTGTACAATAAGGTTTTAATAATCATAGGTTTATAAAGATAAGAAGATACAAATATGATGTCCCCCTGGAATACCTTACCGTGGAATACGATACTACTTATCATTGGAGTCTCCATACTGATTCCCTGTGTACTAGCGATCCTTTTCATAAAGTTTAAACGCTATGAAGACGTAGGGCTTACCATCGGAGTCTTTTTACTGATTTTAGGGGGGGTTGCCTATATGTATCTCATCCCCCAGCAAGTCATCCAGGAGACAAAACTTCCTGAGAATTATAGCTGGGAGGACACCGGAGCAGTGCATTACTGGGAGCGGAACGGCCTGTTTCTCCAGGGTAAAGACCAACGACGCATCCCCTTTGTGATACGATGGCTCCTCCCGGAACGTTCTCCCATCGAAAAAGACTTCCTCGCCACGGAAGTCATCCATGTCTCAGAATTTCAAAAGGACACAAATAAAGCGCTCATCCATGACGTGATCTATGACAATTCCGGTGAAATCCTCAGTGTCATCAACAATACACAGAAAGTCAGTGAATGGTACTGGGTTGACTCCCATACCACGAACCTATCCTATCAGAACGTCAACGCAGGTCGCATGGGTATCCCCGCCATTGACAAGAACATCAATACCCTCAAAGTCGGATGGGTTGAATCCAACGGAGAACAAAACGGCAAAGAAACCATTGTTCTCGTCCGTGACATGCAACGTATCAAAAATGGTTACATCGATGGCGTCGAAGTCTCCGTCTGGCGATCTGATATCTACAATACACAGATCACCTGGCATGGAAAGACATATTATTGCGATGAGACCCTGCAACTCACGGTGAACCCATCAAGCGGATACGTCGTCCATGTGTACCGACATCTGGTTCTCTCCGCGTATCTATCAGAGTTTCTGAACCTCTATTATCCTTCCGCGATGCACTCACGGATTATTACGAATTATCTGAAAATAAACGACCCGATCGGTGAGGCTGCTGAGCTGACCTATAACACCACGGTTGATTCCATGAACGTACATCTTGACGCGGTTAGGGATATCAACAATCTCATGACCTATGTGCCTCTCTGGGTCTGCATCCCCATCATTCTGATTGGTGCAGCCTTAACCTGGCGGTTCTTTGGGCGAAGCTACTACTGGAAACGCTACAGAAAATATGAGCATGTACCTGGCTCGTCACAAACAAAAACAAAACTAAAATCATCCCGTAAAAAAACCCTTGCCATAGGCATGTGTTCCCTTTTCCTCATCCCATCCATTGGGTATGTTGTCTACCAAAATATGAATACAAAGAAACCTGAGATGCAGATACCACCCGTAACCATCGATTCACCCATCTCCGGGGAGGAAGACGAACCTACACCACCAGGAACAAACCGGGTTATTGACTCAGGCAGACATATCCTCCAACTTTCTGATGAAGAACTTCACAAAGGCAGCCGCCGAGAATGGTGGTATTTCAACGTCTTTTTCAATGATCCAGACAGTGATCTCCAAGGATACTCAATGATCGTAAGTTTCAACCAAATGAAACTTGGTGATGTTCGCTTCTTACGACCAGATAATCTCTTCATCCTCCTCTTTGATGATTCAGGCAACAACTATCCTTTGAGTACATTCAACAAACGAAGAGGTACGTTACAGGCAACAGGACCTGGTGTAGATGTGACGTTTGAAAATAGTTGGACCAAAGGATCTTATCCTTCCTGGCAAGTTCACGCTGTCAATGATGAAAAAGGCTTTGTCGCAGACCTTGATTTTACTGCAGATTTTCTTCCAGTATGGGTGGAAGGGAGAAGCGCAAATCTACCAATCATAAGTCTTGCAACAGGAGGAGATTATTATGTCCCACGATGTAAAGTCACAGGGAATATCACCTGGGACGGGAAACAATATCAAGTGGGTGGTATAGGATATCATGATCATGTCTGGCAATCCATTGTGCCTCGTTGGGTTTCACCTGGATGGGACTGGGCGAATCTTCATTTTGATAACGGATGGGAAATGTATGTATCAAAATTCAGCCTTCGCGCGCCATTCAAACTAGCATTTGACTCCATAATCATTTCCCCGAATAACCGGAATATCACCGAGTTCAATCATTTTAAAATAACCTATACCGAGACCACAACCCCCAAAGGCCTCCCCTTCATGCACTATCCAAAGAAACTGCACATAGAAGCAGAACAAGATGACATGATATTGAAACTAGATATCCAGGTTATTAATACCGCTGAAAATGTGTGGAAATTGGCGCGGACAGGGATGTTCGAAGGACCCTGTATTGCAACAGGGACGTTTTCCTGGGCTGATTATACCGTGGAATTACATGGATATGGGCTGAGTGAGTTTACTCGTGTGAAATATCTCTTTGGGTTACCAGGTATTTTCCAGAAGTGAAGAACCAGGCATAACCTGTTGGTTCGTGGAGGTTTTTCATCATTTCATTCTGGAAAATCACCACGACCTCTTTTTCATGTTTTTTCCTGTATCCAGGGGGGGGTTTGTCGTAATTTATCACAATATTTATATAACGCTAAAATATTATATATCTTAGGGGTTATAAAATTGAAAAAAATACTACAAAAAACAATGATTTTAGGCATCATCACCGTCCTCTTGATCGTAAGTGTCGCACCCAATCAAGCAAGGGATACCAAAAAAGAAACAATTCCTCAACAAAACCTTGTTTCAAACGAGAATGTTGTAGCGGATATCACTGTGACCTGGGACTCATTTTTACATCGATTTTCCTTAAAAGACCTTGCGCCAAACGTCACCATCAATCAAAGTGCTACCAGAGACTTCTATTTCCCAGAGATAAACGGCTCGATCCCCCAGATAAACTTCACGGTCGTCTGTAAGCATACGCTACTCAGTACTGTAATATTCCCTCGATTCACCCAAGTGTATATAGCGATTTCTTACAATGGTACGATTATCCTGTTGAGTCAATCACCTAATCATCGCTGTCAAAGCTTAGAGTGGAAGTATATTAACCTCACGGTAGACTCCAGCAATGGGTTTATCCCGCTGATCACCAATGGGGAGAATGTGACGTTAAATGTTGAAGTCGGAGCGTATTTCTTTGTCTTCGGAGCTATTGAACAATTAGCACCTATCACGATTCATCCGGTACCACAGTAAAAAAAAGATTCTTTAGGAAAACTATTCGAAATTAATCCTTATCCTCTTTTTCTTTAGAAATAATTTTTTTTGTACAGATAGACGATGCAGGCGATCATGATGATAGCAATCGCGATGATAAGGATGAAAAACCATTGATTTTCAATCGTTGTAATACCCGTACTCAACGGAGTAAGAGAACCTGAGCTTGGGTTATAGAGATAGTTCCATTTCCCGTCATCATCCGTATCAAGATAATAACTACCGTCGTTTGTCTTTTGGACAGTGGTGATGGTTCCGGTCTCGTTGATATAAAACGAGTCAACCTGCCCATTGTTATCTGCATCAAAAAGGAATCCAAGTCTGTTGATGAAGGACACGTCGATGAAGACGTCCATCGTGGTTTGTTCTGAGTACGTGGTGTTATCTGTTGCTTTTGCTATGACCTGATATTTTCCTGGTGCACTCCATGAATGTGACAGGGACCAGATCGTTCCATTAGGGAGGAACAAACTTGTGTTTTGCGACCCATCACCCCAATTTATACTATATTGGAGGAAATCGTTATCCGCATCAGTCGCATACACATAATACGTATATGGTTGGTTTTTAGCTCCGGTTCTTGTTCCATTGATCATTGGTTTTGTGGGAGGCCAGTTCGCGGTACCTACTTCGACAGAAATCGTATCTGTTCCTGTTGCTCCAGTATCATCAGTCACAGTAAGGGTCACAGTATAGAGTCCTAAAGCTTGATAGGCATGGAGAGCCATCTCCCCTGATCCGTTTGTGCCATCACCGAACTCCCAGGACCATTTCGTCAGATACCCATTAGAGTCATAACTCCTCGATCCGTTAAAAACCAGTAAGGTGCCAATGAACCCAGTTTGTTCACTCAGGGACGCATCTGCAACGGGGTGCTGATTTGTTTGATTCGTGTTACCATCCGGTGGTTCTGAGCCCCCATCTGATACCTGGGTGGTAAACGACCATACAGGGCTACTGGTGGTACCTCCAAAACCATCCCAGGAAATGATCTTCCAATAATACGTCGTCAGATTCAATAATGTGCCTGGGTGGAAAGAGGAATGAGATTGGTTATCCACGAGTTTCACAGGCAGATTTGTGGTCCCGAAATACACGGTATAGGTGACCAGATCACCGTCAGGGTCCGTCCCAGTCCAGGTGAGGTTTGGATTGATCTGAACATTCGCGGCTCCATTTGATGGTGATGGGCTGGTTGGTTGAGCAGGTGCCCTGTTATGCATTTCAACGGAAAGGGTTGAAGACCACGTGCTTTGTTGGTCGTAGATATCTTTGCTGTGCGCTTTGACTTGGTAGGTTCCTGGAGTGTGCCAGATATACATTGCTTGGATGGTTTGTCCACCAGGGTAAGGTCCCAGCCAGCTGCTCATGGTGCCATCGCCCCAGTCAAACTGGTAATACACATCGTCAGTATCAGGATCGCTGCCTGACGTTGCATACGCATAGGATGTTCCATGGTATCCTGCCGTTTCACCAGTAGGAATATTTGGTGGTCCTGGTGGGGTGTTATCGCTTTGTCCAATGATTTTAAAATTCTGCACGACATAGGCAGGGCAGGAGAACGTATAGCCATTTTCGGTGCGCATATTTTTCAATGGTATCCCTGTATTCGTGCACAAGTTCATCGTTGTATATTCACTATCATCAATAAGGTTGGGATTCCAGGTTATAGTGATATCAGAAGGAGTTCCACTATCTTCAGGGAACCATTGTAGTGAGAGGTTCCAAACCTTGTATGTATCAGGGTATCGTCGATAATCCTTCCATAAGGAATTATAGGGTGAGGGAAGATTGTCACTGAGATACGCACGAACATACGGCGCCATCGGTGTCGGTGGTTTTACGACATCATAGCTGTCAGCTGGTGGGCCGTTGTTTGCATCTGGCGCCTCACCAATGGTGACCAAGTCGATACTCCCGCTCGTTTCGTTACAATACAAGATACATTCCCATGTGACTGTGGCGTCATCCGCTTGAATTATACTATTATAAGGAGTGACGATAGTTGTTAAAAAGAAGAAAATGACTACAGCGATAAACAGTATTTTTCTCATCAATAGTACCTCCATGCTTTATTAGTTGAAAGACATAACGTATTCTATTGTTTTATTTTTTCCGTTTATACAAGAAAAGAGCAATGATTGCGACAATAACAAGAACGATGATACCAAGAGATATTGGAAGAATCGGTAAATCAATTTGCCCGGAAGTATTATTTTTCGATAACGTTTGGCTGATGATCTGGAATTTGTGAATGCTACCATTCGATGAAAATGAATAGGAATTTACCGCATGCAAATCTGCTACCACGGTATTATTTTCATACAATAAAAATGAATCAATATGAGCGGTATTTATTTCAACTGAATCCCAAGATATCTCAATAATCGTTGTTGATTGATTTCCTGGTATTGGCATCCATAGAATGGAGAGATTCCATAGACTATGAAAAGTAGAGGATGATTTGTATTCCTGTAAAAGGTTATTAAATGGAACTGAAAATGACGTTTCAAGCCAGCATCGTAGGAAAGGAGATTGAGGGGGAAATGGCGGCTCAGGAAGATCATATTGATCCAGACCGTCTGATGCATTAGATGCTTTTCCGATGATAATCGTATTGCCATTGATGCCGCTTGTTTCCGTTATATGAAAGGTGACATTCCATGTTTCGGCATCATCGGTCGCCATAACAATAGGTAGGGGATGATCGGGAAACACAGCTTGAGAGAATCCAGCGAGTCCCATCATGATTATGATTGCAGATATCATGATACCGAGTTTCTGTTTCATTGAATTAATTCTTCTTTGAGCCATCATTAGATTTTCCATTTTTTATCTTATCAGGGTAGATACGTCGGTGTTTTTAGTCTTTTTATTTATTCAATTGGTCGTCTTATTTCTTTCTATAACTACTCGTTAAGAATATTTCCTTTTCAAACGTGATGATGGACTATAACTGTCGTTTGAGGATACATGAATAGTACGCGTACATCCAGTAACAGTATCCTGCGTTCAGAGTAGTCGAGATAATGTACCCTTGTGGTGGGGTTCTTTTCCATCCAAAGATATCACTGACAATAAGTGGTCCACCGGATGGGTTCTGATTGGTAGTTGCTTGCGTCCAGTTGTAATCCACGCCGAGATAGTTGATGATAAGGGAGGTTTTATTTATAGTCTGATTTACTGGTAACCCGATGACATTCCATCTGAAAAGCAAGGGTGTTATGTAGTTGGTACTTGTTAGAGGATTTAATCCTGTAGCCCATAGTTCACATTCGTAGAATGCATAGAGCCAATATCCACGGCCAGGCGCAAGATCATTTGTGAGAAGGTAGGATTGTCCGCTTCGATTCCAATCGAAGATAGAGGCAAGAACGAGACCCTGGGAAATTGCTTCAGACCAGGTATATTGATTTCCTCCATGGAAGATAAGAAGATCGGTTTTCGTGATGGTCTGGTTGAAGGGTATGGATATGAAGTTCCACGCTAATAGCAGTGTTGTGATATGGATTTCCGCATAGACAGTAAATTGATGAGTCGCGGATGTTGCACCGTTATTGCTGCTGTCTTTTGCCCAGATCGAATAGTTGTAGGCTCCGGTAACGGTATATGTTTGATTATAATAATAAGTATCACTACCATCCAGGGTCATCGATACATTGAGAGGTACGAAGCCAGTTGGACCCGAGATTCGCCCTTTTACGGTTTGGATGTTGATATTGTCAGTAACTGTTGCGGATATGTTAACATGTCCGTTGACGACCTGTGTAGATGGCGTCGCCATCACGTTTGTTATGAGTGGAGCATCGTTATCGAATACGGTGATGGTATATGGTCCATTGGTCTTTGAATTCGCTGCCGCATCATAGACCGTCACCGTATAACTATGACTGGAGGTACTCCCTGAAGGCGCTGTATAGCTATACTCCCAACGTGAGGTTCCCCCATTCCAGGTCATGGTGTGATCAACAGAATCAATAGTAGCTATTGCACTGGTAACTGCTATGTTGTCGGTTGCTTGAACCCAAAGGGTGATGGTATCACCGGTTCCAACGCTCACAGAAGCTGAGTCAGCGGTGATGACCGGAACATCATTATCGAATACGGTAATGGTATATGGTCCATTGGTCTTTGAATTCGCTGCCGCATCATAGACCGTCACCGTATAACTATGACTGGAGGTACTCCCTGAAGGCGCTGTATAGCTATACTCCCAACGTGAAGCACCCCCGTTCCAGGTCATATCATGATTGACGCTATCGATAGAGGCGATAGCAGACGTGATACCAATATTATCAGACCCAACAACCCATAATACGATCGCATCTCCAGTTCCAACAGCAACATTACCAGATGAACTAATGATTTTTGGGGCTTCATCATCGGTTATCGAGGCGGTGAGCGCAGGAGTGTAATTCGTATTCTGTGCCTTTGAATTATCTTTTGCGTAGATGTGATAGGACAAATCACTTGTGCTATAGTTATCCAGTGTGATTGTTTTAATAAATGTGTTACCACCTGAATGGACCATTGTGTCGTTTCCAGAAAAACTCCCCTGGACCCAATTGACTTTCACAACCAACTTGTTTGCGGGGGTTGTATCATCGATAACAGTGGCATTGAAGGTATAAGGATCACCTGTTTCACCTGATGCTGGAGAGTGATTTGTGATTGTTGGGGGTTTGGTATCAGCGGTACAATTGATCTGAAATGTTTGTGGAACCCAAGGTGGGCAAGAAAATGTGTAACTATTGGTAGCGATGAGATCAGCGACGACAACACCGGTTTTGTTATGTAAAAAAACCGTGTCATATTCACTGTTGTTAACATCGTTTTTATTCCAAGATAATGTTACTGGGGTCGGAGAACCCCCTGGAGGAATCCAAAGTATACTGAGGTTCCAGGTTTTTTGTGCATCTGGATATCGCCGATAATCCGCCCAGAGTGAATCATATGGGGAAGGGAGGTTGTCATTGAACCAGGTTCTGACATACGGAGGGATGGGAGCAGGTGGCTTCACAACATCGTAACTATCAGCAGGAGGGCCATCATTCGCATTGGTTGCCTCACCAAAGATCACATAGTCGGTTTTACCACCAGGTTCGCTGAAGTTTATTCGTGCGTCCCATACGATACCTCGATCATTTTTCAAGAGGATATCATGGTTTTGTGTTGGCAGGGAAACAACGCTGAATCCAATTGTTCCAGAAAAAAGGAAGAAAAGCGCTATCAGTATGGCTAGCGCCCATATCCTTGATTTTTCTTTTTTGGTTCTTGAAACGCTCATTATATCCTCTTGAGGATACAATCATGGTAGGCGTACATCCAATATCCTTGACCAGGGTTGATCGTGGATACTAATGTATACATATTGTTGTTCCATCCGTAGACAAATCCAAGAATGATATTGTTTGCAACAGCCTGACTCCATGTATAATTGACACTATTGTACTCAATAATAAGGTTTCCCACGTCACATGGTGTCTCGTATGGGAGGCCTATGATGTTCCAATAGGTATCAAGAGGTGTGATGACACCAGATCCAACAGCATCGCTCCAGACGTAGAATTGGACATCATAGTAAGCCCAGCACCAATACCCTTGACCCGGCTGGAGGGTATCAGCGAAGACATAACTCTGTGTCGCTGCATTCCAGCCATACAATGTCGCAAGAATGTATCCATTGCTCACTGCTTGTGCCCATGTGTATGTAGTACCACCATATCGTACCATAATGTCTGCTTTTGCTATCGGTGTATTACAGGGCATAGAAATAAGATTCCAATTTGCATCGACATTTAGGGTATGCTGTCGTACGACCGTTATAGAGACAGTCGCTGTTGCAGATCCACCGAAACCATCACTGATTGTATACGTAAAAGAATCCGGACCGTAATAGTCTGTTGTTGGTGTGTAATAACATTTCGTTCCATCAGTCGAAGTCGAACCATGAGTTGGTGAGGTTACAGATAAAATCGTAAGAATATTTCCATCAACATCGGAGTCATTGAGAAGAACATCGATGGGGTTGGTTATAGAATTTTCAAGGACTGATGCAATGTCATTCTGTGCAATGGGGATGTGATTGACTCCACATTTAATTTTCAGATGCTTAAGTGTTCCATCAACTAAACCAACAATAGTATAGGTATTCTGTGTCGTCATATCAACAAGGTGATTATCGTCTTGATCATACAGGTCAATGAAATCATATTCACTGGAAGTGATATTGGCTAAATTCCATGAAATTTCAATATCCATCGTTGATCCAACATCATTATCACTGAGAACATAGAAGTCCCACGTCTCTTGTTCATGTAGGAAGCGTCGGTAATCCTTCCAAAGATGGTCGTAGGGATTTGTTAATCCAGCATCAAAGTAGGAATAAATGTAGGGCGATGGGGGGACTGCTGGTTTTGGAACATCGTATACGTCTTGGTTATCTGATGCGGAAATTCTTTCGCCAAAAAACGTTGTATCCCAAGTGTATCCACTTCCTTGTCTTTTGAAACTCAACGTTACATCCCAAGGCGGATTAGTATTGATAAATGGTGTAAACAACACGTTGCCGCTTACTTGATCTCCTGCGAATGTTGGAGTTGGACCTGACGCATCACCCCAGTAATTGTATTTCGCGTCAAGTTGTTCTGTTCCATCCCATACTAGCCCTCTGCCGTTATTCATAAATACGTTGTAATAGATTTTTGTGTTAGTCGGATAAGCTGTGCTACTTCCATAGAATCCAGATGTTCCATAGAAACTCATGTCACCATTCGTAATTTGGTTCTCACGAATAGTTGCATCGGTGATCAACCCAGAAAGGCGTATACCAAAGCTCGGTGGTGTTGTAGAAACACCAGTGATAATGTTACCTTTGATGAGAGCGTTTGATATCTCCCCATCTACTCCATCACCCCAGGCAAAACTATCAAGTGCGATTCCTCGCTCATAGGCTTGAACATTGTTGATAACATTATCGGAAATTTCGATACTCGTGTACCGCCCGGTGTCATCGACGCCCTGGCAGCCGAGATAAGCACTTGAAAAACCAATAGCAGTGATTTTATTATCAGAACCTCCATGTGGATTTGTGCCGGTTCCAACATCAATCGTGTTATGACTGATTTTTTGCAATGTGGTAACATCTGTACCTGAATAGGTCATGAAATAGATTGGATCGATTCCCCAGCATCCTGCATCAAGGGTATTATAACTAATCTCGGTTGAACCCGGGTTCTTTTCCACCACGATATTGTTTGAACCTGTCTGGGTGATGATGTTTTCAGAGAAAATGACATGTTCCTGTCCGTTTTGAGCATAGAATCCATAATCTTCATAATCATCGGGATTATTTAACCCTGTGATCTTATTATTGGTGATCGTAAAGATAGCGCTTGGTGATGTCGACTGGGCAAAAATACCCATATTCGTTTTTCCATCATTCCCGTCACCGCTATTTGTTGGACCACCTGCGTTCTGAACGGTGAATCCTGAAAATGTCACATCCCCTGTGGCGATGATTCGTATTAAACCAGAACTGGTGAGAGTGGCATCGCTCCCATCGATGATAGTCGAAGCCCATCCAGCCCCATTAATCGTGAGAGCCTTGTTGATGGTGATTTGATTTTCATGATATGTCCCTGCTGCGACTTGGATCGTATGACCATTTAGTGTTGTCACATCGTCGATCGCGGATTGAATAGTACTATAGACTTTTCCGGTATTGACATTGAGGATAGGTCCATTTGCAAAATGAAGCGCACTGGTACATTCCCCTCCGATCTCAGGATAATGTGAGCCAACAGAATATACCCAGCCACCGCAAGTATGCTGCGTAGCCACGATCCAGGTAAACGCTTTGTTAATGGAAGTTTGATATGTTGGTTGATTGTAATGAGCAAGGGTCATCACTGCATAGGCGGTTGATTGCCAGTCTTCATCGTTGGTATTTGCCCCGTAGCAGTAGCTAAAAGCACCACCGCTGCCTCCGCCATACTGGCAAGACATAAGGATGGTTAATAATCCCGGCAGTTCAGTCGTATGAGTGTTAGAATAAGTAAATGCATCTATCAACCCCGTGATACCAAGGGTGTACCAATAATAATTGAAATTACCATAACCTGCATCCCAGCCTTGATCATCGATGATATCAAAATAGCCAGGGTTATCCATGAATGAATCTTGGTAGAGGACCTCAGCGATGTCATCTGAATCGGTATTATAGCCGTTGCTTGGATATCGATTGTCCAACATCGAAGCAATCCGTGCCCATATCCCAATGTCCCAGGCAATAATTCCATCTTCATAGCCTTGACCTGCGCGAGCGTTCCGGATGTACACAGCAAGTGCTTGTGCGCTCCCATAAGTGGTGATTCGAGCATCGTATTTCGCCCGGGCAGAGTCCTGATACGTCGTCCCAGAAACACCAGGTAGATCATCATAAAGCATCAGGAAAACCAGATCTGACCCACTACGAATATTTGAGCTAGCGATCATGACGTTGGCAGCATCAGTCATTGCTGTCATATATGTTGAGTCACTTGTATCGAGGTATGCGTAATATAATCCCAATGCGGTCGCTCCATAGATATTGGTTGGACTTGCGGATGATGAATGGGTCACATCTGGTAAGGTTAAGGACCAGTCCCAGCCACCATCGTCGGGATCATCATCTGGGGCGCCATTACCCGCATTATCTTCTGTGACATCGGCTTGAGCATGTTTGAGGTAATTTGCGCCAGCAGTCAGAGCGTTGCTTGGAGCAAATGAAGGCGTCTCCTGTGGTCTGATAGCGGTTCTCTGAGACGGTAGAAGAGAGGTGTGTAACCAATTTGAATTTGTATCGAAAGATGTTATTTGAACCTGGGGAAGTGGTTCTGTTTTTTGTATATTATTTGTTTTTCCACTTAATGATGGTCCAATGGCATTGACAGTCGGTAAAAAAATAGCGACACACATCGTCACTGCAAGAAGCGCAGCCAGTAGCTTTTTAGTTCCTTCCTTTTTAAATCCCTTTTTCATCATAGTACTTTCCTCCTTCAGTTCGAGAGAATTGAAGGAATCTCATATCACTTTTGATAGCAAGCTGTTATTCCGGCTCGCTTTAAACCTCCATATTCAACAATTGAATGAAGAGCAGATGGAGGAATTGTCCTTGGAAGAAGCGGAAAAAAAAGTTAATGAACCTAGTAATGTTTAGAGGATTATAATCCTGCGATAATGGCATTGTGATAGGCAGTGATTCTGACCATGCGCTTTCTGCACCATGACTGTCCTTGGCTTTGACCTTAATACCGTAGTTCCCCTTCTTCGTCCACGTATGAGATGCACTTGCGGTCACTCCTGAGTTAAAAGGACCAACCCATTCGCTCATGCTGCCGTCCCCCCAGTCGAATTGATAGGAGATTTGATCACCGTCAACATCAGTCGTAACAGCCGTATAGGTATATGTTTGCTTGATTTTTCCTTGAGCAGGTCCGTTTGGTTTACCAGGAGTGTTCGGTGGTTGGTTCGATAGAGTGAAATTCGCTATGATCGATTTATTCCCATTCATCGTAATCGTTGTCGGATTTATACTACCTGAAAGATCACCGCCCCAATGGTTAAATGTCCAACCAGTTGATGGATTCGCGATAAGGGTCACCACCTGACCAGATGCGTAACTTTGTTGATCAGGATCTTTGGTCACGGTTCCCGAGCCTTGAATCGTGACGGTCAAATAGTATTGTTTCGCGATTCCTATTATTTTAAAAAATTGTGGAACATAAGCCGGGCAGCTAAACACATAATTATTGTTGACAAGCATATTTTGTAATGGTGTACCGTCGGTAGTACACAGTGTTACTGTCGAATACTCGCTATCATCAATCTCAGCAATATTCCAATGCATCGTGATAGTGGTAGGAGAAGATCCGCTACTGGGCATCCAATGAACCGTTAAATTCCAGACTTTTGAAGAGGCTGGATAATGTCGATAATCCATCCATAGACTATCATAAGGACTGGGGAGGTTGTCGTTGAACCATGTCCGTATATAGGGTGTCATTGGTGCTGGAGGTTTCACTATATCATAACTATCAGCTGGTGGTCCATCATTGGCATCTGGTGCTTCACCAAAAACAACATAGTCATTCTGACCCCCAGAATTATTAAACGTCATTGTTGCATCCCAAACGATATTTTTTCCCCCGATAGACATAACTCTATTCGATGTTGTACTTTCAACATATCCAGCACTCAATACCGTACACAATAAAAGAAACACAAGAACAATAACATTTATTTTTACTGTGCAATTGCTATAGAACCAAGTCATCTTCTTTGCCGTAGTAACATTCCTTTGCATGACATGCCTCCGAAAGAAAGTGTTTCCCCCATGAAGATCATTTTTAGATATTAATTGTCTTCATAATTGATAAGTAATGATTTTATATGTAAGTAATGAAGTTCTCTATTATATATATTTCGGTATTTTATATATAATTAGTATATTAATCATACTATCATATAATAAAAAGTGATTTTTTTTATTTTTATTGGTAATTTTATCATTTTATTATCTAATAAATTTTCAAGTTTTTTTAAGTCTCAATTTTGTTTTTAATCATGGGTTCTTAAAATATCTTCCGGACTGGCATTGTTTGGGTACTTGGATTTCCACAGTTATCATATGCAATGACTTTCAGATGGTAAGTGAAAAGGGGTACACGTTCTACCCACGACCAGCTGTACGGTGAAATGTAATCTGTATATTTCAATTCATCATCGACATAAAATTCAACCCGGTTCATCTCAGACTGACTATCTGATGCTGTGGCAATCACATCGATAGGCCCAATGACAAATGTTGTGATGAAGATGGGAAATTTCTTTTGGATCAACCCCCCGAGTATATTGATATAGAGCCATCCTTTTTTTGGTTGAGTAATTGCTAGCGATGGTGGTGATGTATCGGTTTTTGTGTAAAACGACCAGAGAGGACCTGTGGTGTTTGCACCATGATTATCCCAAGCGACGACCTTCCAATAGTATTTTGCGCTATAATCCAAATCATCGATCGCGCAAGATGTCCCGGATGTGTTCGATTTTATTTTCGTGAGAGGGAAGGAAATGCCGAAAAAGACATCATAAGTGACGAAATCACCACTGTCAGGATCACCACCGGTCCAACTGAGATCAGAATTCACAGGTACTCCAGTTGATCCATTCGCAGGACTCGGATTACAGGGTGCATAAGGCGGATGGTTTACTCCGGTTGCTGTCCTGAAATGCCAGAGGGGACCTGGGGTGGATGCATCATGGTTATCCCAGGCGACGATTTTCCAATAATAGTAGGTGTAATAGTTAAGGGCGCCAGGATCGAAATTTAAGCTTGACTGGTTGTGAGAGACAATTGGAGGTGAACTGGACGTCCCAAAGTACACATCATACGTCACGGTGTCTCCAGCATCAGGGTCTCCTCCTTGCCAGCTCAGATCAACATTCACAGATACACTGGTCGAACCATTCGCTGGAGAAGGAGCATAGGGAACATACGGCTGTTGATTTCCAATCCCAGTTGTGAAATGCCACAACGGACCACTACGGTTTGCACCATGGTTATCCCAGGCGACAATCCTCCAATAATAAAGAGTGTTATTCAAGAGATCCCCAGGAGGATTATAAATCAGACCAGACTGATTATACACAACATGCGGAGGAGTACTCGACGTACCGAAATACACATCATAGGTCACCGTATCTCCAGAATCAGGGTCACCACCGGTCCAACTCAGGTTAGTATTGAATGGTACGTTCGTTGAATCATTCGAAGGATATGGAGAACTCGGTTGATTTGGTAAATAATTTGTTCGGAAATGCCAGACCGAGCTAGCCCGTGATCCGCTGTTGACGTCCCAAGCGACAATCTTCCAATAGTAGATAGTGCCATAGACCATTGTCCCAGGGGTATACGTGGTTGCGGTTTGATTATTAACGACTCTTGGCGGTGAACTGCTGGTTCCAAAATAAACATCATAGGTAAGTGGATCACTATCAGGGTCGCTACAAGTCCAACTTAAAACAGCATTGATAGATATCCCCGTCGAACCATTCGAAGGATATGGAGAACTCGGTGGATTTGGTAAATAATTTGTTCGGAANNGATTTGGTAAATAATTTGTTCGGAAATGCCACACGGAACTAGCGTTTGATACACTGTAGATGTCCCAAGCGACAATCTTCCAATAATACATAGTACCCGCGCTCATTGTTCCAGGATCATATGTGACAAACGAAATATTACTCGCTATTTTTGGTGGAGAACTGCTCGTTCCAAAATACACATCATAGGTAAGTGCATCACCATCAGGATCACTACAAATCCAGCTAAGATCAGTATTCAACGACACTCCTACAGAGTTATTCGAAGGAGACGGATTATAAGGTTTATTTGGGGGATTGTTCATGACACAAATAATTTTGAATTGTTGTGGCACCATCGCTGGGCAGTTAAAGGAATAAGTGTTGTGTAAACGCATATTTTTTAAGGGCGTCCCGCCAACTGTACACAGCGTTATAATTGAATATTCAGTAGAATTAATTGCAGTAGAATCCCAATCTAATGTTATAGTCGTTGGAGAAACATAATTACTAGGGACCCATTGCACGGTGAGATTCCAGATTTTTGTAATTCCTGGGTAATGTCGATAGTCTTCCCATAGTGCATCATAAGGAGATGAGAGACCATCATCAAACCAAGCACGTATATATGGTGGCATTGGTGCTGGAGGTTTGACAGTATCATACGCGTCTGCTGGGGGACCGTCATTGGCATCTTGTGCTTCACCAAATATCGTATAATCATAAGCGCTCCCAGGTTCATTAAAATTTAATGAGACATCCCAGACAATCGCTCTGTCGTGATTTTCAAAAGAATTGAGAGTTTGAGGATACGCGGTGCTCAACGAGGAAATCATAAAAAGAAGAATGATTCCGAAAGCAGGAATTTTATTTGTAGAATACTTTTTTAATACGCTGAGATATCTAAACCATAAAACATTTGTTATCAAGCCTTTCGTCCCCCATATATAAGTCTACATGATATAATTAGATATGATGACCTACAATAAAAATGTTTCGTTATATATATATTAATATATAGGCTGTTGAAGAATTCTGAAAACAGTCATTATTTCATAATACCAAGTTCAACAACCGAAAGAAATAATGAGTAATTTCATATAAATCACAATGATTACAATGTTTTACCTCAGGTTTGTTCTTCTATTTTATTGGGTGTTGATAAGGGGTAGTCTCAGATTAATATAGTTAAGTACGGTTCTGTTGAATTCTGTTCTTAGGTATACAATCGTTTGAAGGTTTTAATGCTGCGTGGTGAATGACCAAGCAGATAGTTCATGTATCCGATGAGAAGCATCCCTGTGAGGATAATAGCAGTGTAGAGTTCCAG
>JAFNFT010000094.1:0-6222 GCA_017885605.1 Methanobacteriota archaeon
GTAATCGATTTGTTACATTTAATTGTTACTATTATCCTTGTTTATTATATAATTAGAATTCCTTAAAATTTCGATACACTTATGTCTTTCCACGAGATATCTCTACGTCTATGGATATTTTTACTATCGATGGTAAAGACTATGACTCTAACGTCTATGTTATTGTTGGGGAGATCCCGACTATTATTGATACGGGTACAGGTTTTTATTCTCGGATTATTATTGAAACCGTTCAAAAAATAATCAAATTAAATAAAATACGACAAATTCTTCTCACCCATGAGCATTACGATCATGTCGGGGGTGTCCAAGATATCGTTCGGGCGACAAATGGATCTGCACGGATCTTCGCTCACAAAGATATCGTATCAAAACTCAAGGAGGGAAAAAGTTCATTTGCTGAGATGCTTGGCGGTGTGATGCCAAACATCGAGGTCGATGTTCCATTGACAGAAACTACACAAATAACTGTTGGAGATGAATCATTTCAGGTTCTTTTTACACCTGGCCATAGCATCGGGAGTCTCTGTTTTTATAGTAAAAAAAATGAGGTTCTTTTCTCAGGGGATACAATATTTGCCCATGGTGGTTTTGGTCGGTACGATTTTCCTGGTGGGGATTTTCGTTTGTTGCTACATTCAATAGAACGACTCGCAGCGCTGAATATTAAAAATCTTTATCCTGGTCATGGCCCCATAGTTGAATCATGCGGGAAGGATCATGTGTTAGCAGCGCTCTCCAATATTCGGTCGTTGATCTAAATGCTCTATGTTCGAGATATTCTTAATAAAATTAAATGGACGAAGGATCTGAAAAAAGTGACAATATGGTATATCCATCGAGGCGCATTGCATAACACGAAGATGATATCTGGTGATGAAATTACGAGTATTCGAAGCTCATTTCTTGAAACACCAACTGCTACGATACCCTATCATCGGATTATAAAAGTCCTCTATGGGGATGAGGTTATGTTCAATCGATGGAACATTGGTTCGAAGCATAAACAATTATAAAAATATGAATTGTTTTCCTAAGTAGTCAATAAGGAGGCAGAAAACGTATGTGCCCATCTAAAAAGACGTCGGTGGTTTCAGGTTTCTATAAGCTTCCGATTGAGAAACGAAGAGAATTTGTCGCTCAGTTCGCGAACTTAAATGAAGACGATGTGAAGAGTTTTTCTTCGTGCCTTGATCTTGCAACAGCGGATCGCATGATCGAAAATGTTCTCGGAACCTTTGAGGTACCGCTTGGGTTAGCAGTAAATTTTCTGATTAATAACAAAGACTATATTATCCCGATGGCGACAGAGGAATCGAGTGTCGTTGCTGCAGCGAGTAACGCAGCAAAAATCGCTCGTGTGAAAGGTGGTTTTTCCACCACATGTTCAGAGCCTCTGATGATCGGTCAACTGCAATTATTGCACATCAAGGATGTCGCCGCTGCAGCTCAGAAAATCATGCAACATAAAAAGCAGCTTCTTACTGTAGCGAACGCTCAGGATAAAATCCTTGTTGATTTTGGTGGGGGTGCAAAGGATATCGAAGTAAGAATCCTTGAGAGTCCTCTGGGTCATATGATTGTAACCCATCTTATTGTAGATGTCCGTGATGCAATGGGGGCAAACGCGGTCAACACCATGTGCGAAGCACTTGCTCCTGTTTTAGAAGAGATTACTGGTGGGATTGTGCGACTCAAAATACTTTCAAATCTTGCGGATAAAAGACTTGTTAAAGCAACAGCGATTTTCGATAAAGAGAAAATGGGGGGAGATCAGGTGGTTGATGCCTTTCTTGAGTCGTATGTCCTTGCGTCTATTGATCCATATCGAGCAGCAACGCATAACAAAGGCATCATGAATGGTATCGATGCATTGATTATTGCGACAGGGAACGATTTTCGTGCCATCGAGGCTGGTGCTCATGCGTACGCAGCACGAAACGGTCAATATACCTCTCTTACGCAATATCATAAGAACAAAGATGGAGACCTTGTTGGTAAAATCGAATTACCAATGGCGGTTGGTGTGGTCGGTGGCGCTGCAAATATGCATCCGAAAGCAAAACTCTGTAGAAAAATACTTGGGGTTAAGACGGCACGAGAACTCGCTGAGGTCGTCGCTAGTCTTGGTCTAGCTCAGAATTTTGCTGCCCTGTTTGCTCTTTCAACCGTTGGTATCCAGAAGGGGCATATGTCGTTACATGCAAAAAACATCGCTGTAATGGCGGGTGCACAAGGAGACGAGATCGAAAAACTCGCAGACTTTCTTGTCCACGACGGAAAAGTAAAACTTGATTATGCAAAAGAGCTATTAGAAAAAATAAGGAAAAAAAGCTAAACAATTCCTGCAGCAATATCCTCTGGTTCTCGTTCGCAGAAATAACATCTGATACGTACTGGGTCTTTGCAGATCACATGAAACCTGCTTTCCACTGGTTCACGTGCGTTGGAAATACAGGTAGGGTTTGAGCATTTGGTCAGACCAATAACTTCTTCAGGAAGCTCAACAGTGTGTTTTTTAACGACCTCATAATCCCGGATAATGTTAATGGTGGCCTTTGGCGCTATCAGCGCGATTTTATTGAGTTCTTTTGGGTCTAATTCTCGATTCTCTATTTTTACAATGTCCTTTTTTCCGTTTTTCCCATTCACGTTCATGAGAATGCTCACAACAGAGACGGTTGATTCTGGGATTTTCAATATGTGTAACACCTTTAGAGCGCGTCCAGGGGTGATGTGATCGATGACCGTTCCATCCTTGATTGGGGTTACCTTCAATTCCTTCATAATTTTTTACTCCCTAATATGAGTGAAAGAAGTGCCATCCTTACAGGCAGACCGTTGAATGCTTGTGTAAAGTAGACCGCGTGTTTGGTTTTATCGACTTCAGGTTCGATTTCAACAAACCTGGGGAGAGGATGCATCACGATGAGGTCTTGTTTTGCTTGTTGTAGCAAAGCGTTATCAACCTTGTAGCTTCCGACAACACGGTTATATTCCTCCGCATCAGGGAATCGTTCCCTCTGGATTCGTGTGGCGTAGAGAACATCCGCTTCTTTTATCGCTTTTTCTAGATTTGATGTACTGACTGGTTCCACGCCGAATTCTTTACACTCATGGATTACTTCTTTCGGCATCTTTAATGATTCAGGAGAAACAAACGTCAGGTTTGCTTGGAAGAGTGATAACGCATATGCAAGTGAATGAACAGTCCGTCCGTATTTCAGGTCACCAAGTAGAACGACGTTATTTCCTTTGATTTTCTTCTTCTCTGTAAGAATGGTGAATAAATCAAGGAGACATTGGGTCGGGTGTTGTCCTGCCCCATCTCCTGCGTTTAAAATAGGTACTTCGGCAAATTCTGCCGCGAGACGTGCAGCTCCTTCTTGGGGGTGACGTATGACGATCGCATCGCTATAAGAATCAGCCATACGGATGGTGTCAGCGAGACTTTCCCCTTTTTTCTGCGAGGTGCCACTTGGGTCTGCAAATCCAATGACGCTACCGCCAAGCCGGTGCATTGCACTTTCAAAACTTAGTCGTGTTCGGGTACTTGGCTCAAAAAAGAGGGTGGCAAGTATCTGTTCTTTTAAAAGTGTTGTATGTTTTTCTGCTTTTGCGTACGGGATCATACGCCTCGCGTAATCAAGAATGTACTCGATTTCCTCTTTTGAAAAATCCTTAATTGAAATAATGTCTCGGTGTTTGAAGTTCATTGGTATCAAAAAGAGACGAATGATGTGGATGCTTAATAACCTTTTTAATTAATTTATAAGGTAAATTCAATAAAAAAGAGGGTTCCAGAAGGAAATTTATTAATATATGTGGAATCTTATACTCTTTTGGATATTATGTCACGAGAGAAAAAGTCTCTAGTAGATGATATAACGAAACTACGGAGAATTTTGGATAACTCGTCAGACCCTTCTCTTAAATATCTCATTTCAAAAGATGAGTACGCCCTTGAGTCAGTTCGCAGGAGATTGAGCGGAGATTTATTCGAAACTCAACCATACACTGACCGCTTTTTCCGCTCATCAGAATCCTTGGAACCACGGGTTACTATCCATACGAAAACTATAGTAAACCCCTATTTGGTGACATTTCCCACTCAGCCCGAACCGTCAATGCCCCTTCCTGAATTTAAGTTCGTATCACCATCCATGCCAGCTCCTTCTGTACCTTCACCGGATGTTACCTTTGCTGATGAGGAACTCTTCGAGGTCGAAAAAATTGATCGTAGTATACCTGAATTTTTAGAGGTGACTCCCAAAGAAACAGTACACGAAACTCAGGAAAACGATCAGACGATGCACAAGGAAGAAACATCTCTATATGAGTCGAGCCTCCCTGAATGGCAGCCAGTCGAAGAAGAACCAACAGTAGAATCACTAGAGACCCATCAAACACTCACTGTCGAGGACGTGCCTGAATTTGAACCAGTCAACATCTCTCTGACACCTGAAGAAAAACCAACCGAATGGGAAGCCCTCCTTACAAAAGAAGAACAGATCGAACCTCCGGTTGATTTTATCCCAGCAGAGCCTTCAGAAGCATCGTTCCAAACACTTTCGAAGAAGCAAGAACGCGCAGCGAAAAAGGCGCAGAGAAAAAAAGACAGAGACGCTAAAAAACTTAAGAAAATCGAACTGAAACAATCAAAAAAAGAAAAACAAGAAGACGAACAGAAACAAAAATATACTGCGGAGGAACAACAGCCTTTTACCCAACCACCGGAAGAACCATTCGCGGAAGTAAAATCCGTAGAAATAACAGAAACACATCAGATAATAGTTGATTATAACAATTTTAAAGGCATCGAAAGCATCGATGATAGAACNNATTTCTCCATCGAAAACATAAAAGAAGCAACCATTGATGATCTTGTTCAAATCCGTGGGATCAAACGAAAGCTCGCAAAACAAATGAAAAAAGAAATAGACGAGCAAATCACAGAAACAGATACATCTGAGTTTATTCCTGTAAAACAAAAAATAACCAAGAAAAAAGAGAAGAAAAAACTTGAGGATTCATCAGAGTGGGAATCATCTCCTGCAAAGGAGAAAACACAAAAATCATCATCCTCTCGTATATGCACTTATAAGGATTACACGCTTTATAAACGAGAAACAAGGAAACCCGATGGAAAGAAATCAACAATTCATTACTTTACTAAGAGTAAATCAGACAAAGGACATCCGTCCCCACTTCCCGAAGGGTATCATATCGCTCTTAATAAAAAAACTGGAGTCCCGTACCTAAAAAAGAGACGATAGGTTCCGTCTCGGAGCTTTTATAAATCCTTCGTTCTATTCGCAAGTAGAGAATCTCTATGAATTGGAACGGGCCGTTACGGAAAATAAATGATTTTCGTTTTGAAATTCCTTCAAATTATCAGGGTGCACAGAACAATCTTCATATGAAAACATCTGGGGTTATTTATGCGAACAACCGAATGATTGAATGCATTCGCATGGATAACGCCCTAGAGCAGGTCGCCAATGTAACCATGCTCCCCGGAATCGTCGGGAAATCACTAGCGATGCCTGATATTCATTGGGGATATGGATTTCCTATCGGTGGTGTGGCTGCGATGGATGAAGAATCCGGGGTGATTTCACCAGGAGGTGTTGGGTACGATATCAACTGTGGTGTCCGGTTGGTTAGAACAAACCTCCAATTCACGGATTTAGATCCACAAAAGATACAAGCTCTTATTGATGAGATGTTTATCAATGTCCCCTCCGGGCTTGGTTCAAAGGCCAAGGTTCACCTCAGTAGAAAGCAGCTTGATGATGTGTTAAAACTTGGCGCGAAATGGGCTATCGAGAATGGATATGGATGGAACGAAGATGCAGAATATCTTGAGGAACACGGTTGTTTAGAATATGCAGATATCTCAAAAACCTCCAATGAAGCAAAACAACGTGGGGCTCCTCAGCTTGGTTCCCTTGGCGCAGGAAATCATTTTTTAGAAATACAGAAGGTCGCAGAGATTTATGACCCAACTGCTGCAAAAGCATTTGGGATACAGAATATCGGCCAAATTATGGTGATGATTCATACTGGTTCAAGAGGGTTTGGTCATCAAGTCTGTACTGATCATCTCCGAGTATTGGAACAAGCGGTAAAGAAATATAATATTTGGCTTCCAGACCGACAGCTCGCCTGTGCTCCGGTGACCTCGAAAGAAGGCCAAGACTATTTGAAAGCAATGGCATG
>JAFNFT010000094.1:6236-33103 GCA_017885605.1 Methanobacteriota archaeon
TGGACATGGGTATCGTGTATGATGTCTGTCATAACATCGCTAAACTCGAGGAACACGAAATCGATGGGAAGAAACGAAAAGTATATGTTCACCGGAAGGGTGCGACACGTTCGTTCGGACCAGGGAAACAGGAGGTTCCTTTAAAATATCGCGATATCGGTCAACCCGTTTTAATCCCTGGGGATATGGGGACGGAAAGCTACCTGCTCCATGGAACCAAAAACTCTGAAGAAACATTTGGTTCAACCTGTCATGGCGCAGGGAGAGTTATGTCGAGAACCGAAGCAGTTCATCGCTATCGTGGGGAACAAATCATGAACGAACTGAAAAAGAAGGGTATCTATGCTCATCCTGCGAGTTGGAAAGTGATGGCTGAAGAAGCACCAGATGCGTACAAGGATGTTAGTGAAGTTGTCAACGTCACCCATGGCGCAGGGATTTCCTTAAAAGTTGCAAAGCTAATACCATTGGGAGTTGTCAAAGGCTAATCGCTTTTTTGTTTTTCTACCAATTAGTTTTAAATGCTTGGGAGATATTACAGTGCAAAATACGTGGTGATGCAGTTGGAAGATATTCAAATCATAGATTTTGAAGAGATGAATTTAACAAACGGAGCTGTTATTGCAGGGTTTCCATCAATAGGTCTGGTGAGTACAATTGTTGCAAATTACATGATCGATGCACTAGGTTTAAAACAGATTGGAGCGATGGAGTCACCACATTTTCCAACTCTTTCGGTTGTTCACACTGGTGAACCACTGTCCCCTGTGCGAATCTATGGTGGAACGATACCAAATGGGCAGAAACTAGCTGTTTTTGTTTCTGAATTTAAACCAAAACCTAATTTGATTAACTCGTTATCAGACGCGATTATGATCTGGTCAAAGAAAAAAGGTTGTAAGTTGATGATTTCCCCTGAGGGAATGGTCGTTGAAGGGAAATCAGCTGAGGATGAGCTGATTGTGGATGCATACGCGATTGGGTCAACAGAGAACGCTCGTGCGACCCTTGCAGCGAAAAACATCCCACAGTTTAAGAATGGGATCATCGCTGGCGTTTCTGGGGTGCTGTTAAACAAAGGAAACCATGAGAAGTTTGATGTGATCTCGATTCTTGCTGAAGCACATCCGAATTACCCTGATGCCCGTGCCGCTGCGTCAGCGATTAATGTCATTGCCCTCATCATTGGTATTGACATAAACGTCGGCCCATTGTATGATGAAGCAGAACGGATTGAAAAACAACTCCAAAAGTTCCACAAACAAGCAAAGCCGATTGTCTCTGGTGCTAGTCAGATTCCACAACCAGAAATGTACGGTTAAAACGATTTTTCTCTTCACTCTTTTTTCTGTTTTTTCTCCCTAAGTTTTAAAAAGGTCCTTGAGTTATTCAAGGTGTTCCTATGTCCAAGATTCCAAAGAGTCATCCGCGGTATCATTCCTTGATGACACGAGAACTGATTTCAGAAGCGATGAAACAAGGCATCGTTCATGAGACGGGGTTGATTGCGCATGGTCGTGGGGAAGCATTTGATTATCTTATCGGTGAAACAACCATCCCTGAGGCTGATGTAGCAGAAAAAATAGCGGCTGCAGCCTTATTATGTGCAAAAAACCCTGTGATCTCCATTAATGGAAATGTCACAGCATTGACCGCAGATGAATGTATTTCCCTTGCGAAGAGCATTCCAGCGAAACTTGAGGTGAACCTTTTTCATCGTACACCAGAGCGAGTCAAAAAAATAGCTGCCTTATTTCGAAAAAAAGGTGTAAAAACACTCTATGGTGTTCATCCGGATGCACGGATTCCTGGTTTGGATTCTGATCGTGCATTGTGTGAAAAAATTGGAATTTTTACTGCTGATGTTGTGCTTGTTCCTCTCGAGGATGGAGACCGTTGTCAGGCGCTTCAGAGAATGGGAAAAACCGTTATTGCTATCGATTTGAACCCCCTGTCACGAACAGCGCAGACCGCGACTATCACCATTGTCGATAATGTGACTAGGGCTATTCCTCAAATTGAGCACTGGGTTTATCAGTTAAAGGAGACAACACCAGCTTATCGTCAAAAACTTGTCGCAACATGGGATAATTCAAAAAATCTTGAAAAAGTCATGGGTTTCCTTTCAAAAAGACTAAATTCCTTGTCTTAATACGGAGTGTCATATGTATCGAAGTCATTACTCAAAAGAAATCTCAAAAACAGAGTATAATTCCACTGTGACTGTTTCCGGTTGGGTAGAAGATATCAGAAATCTTGGGTCGATAGCATTTTTGATTTTACGTGATAAAAAAGGTACGTTGCAGTTAACGATTCTAAAAAAGAAAACTCCGGAGCTTTTTGAACGCCTCATTTCGTTACCACGAGAATCTGTCATTTCTGTACAGGGTCTCTGCAAAGAAAATGAGAAGGTACGGAATGGGTATGAGATACTACCCGATTCTGTCGATATTCTTTCCATTGCTGAAACACCTTTGCCGCTAGGAGTCGTCGACAAAGTCGAAGCTGATTTTGATACACGGCTTGATAATAGGATTATCGATCTGCGAAAACCAGAGGTACAAGCTATTTTTAAGATTCGTAGTGCGGTTCTTGCTGCAGCTCATGAGTATCTGCGATCTCAACATTTTCTTGAGGTGCATACCCCAAAAATTATCGCGAGTTCCTCAGAGGGTGGCACTGATATGTTTAAACTTCGCTATTTTGAAAAAGAGGCGTTTCTTGCGCAGTCTCCTCAGTTATACAAGCAGAGTTTGATGGCAACTGGACTTGATCGGGTCTATGAAATCGCATGGTATTTCCGTGCGGAGGAACACAACACAAGACGTCATCTGAATGAGTCCACTGCAGTTGATATCGAGATGGCGTTTATTCAAGACGAAGAGGATGTGATGCAGATACTTGAGCATCTGGTCCATGCCATGTGGAAGCGTGCGAGTGAATGTAGAGAAGAACTTGATATTCTCAAAAAAACTGTTACAATCCCAACATTGCCTTTTATTAAGGTCCCCTATGATGATGTGGTAGATAAAATTCAACAGCAGCATTCACCGATTCAGTGGGGAGTGGATCTTAGTACCGAAGATGAACGACTTCTTGGCGACATTATGAAAAAGGACGGAATAGACTTTTACTTCATTACCAAGTATCCACTCGAGTCAAAACCGTTTTATACCATGCCTGATAAGGAAAAATATTCTCGTGGGTTTGATTTGGAATGCAAAGGTGTTGAAGTCTCCTCAGGGAGCCAACGAATTCATGATGTTGCATTGTTGATAGAGCGGTTGAAAGCATGTGGTCTTGACCCGAAGGATTTCGATGCGTATCTGAAAGCGTTCCGCTATGGGATGCCGCCGCATGGTGGGTTTGGTTTTGGTATCGAACGGTTTTTAATGGAGCTTTTGGATTTGAATAATATCCGGGAATGTATTTTATTCCCCCGTGACCGATCGAGACTTACTCCATAAAAAATATGATTTGTTCCATGTTTATTTTTATTTTTTGATATACATGAAAAAGATTTTGTGAAATTTTTTACAGTGATTAAACAGAATCAAATTCATCCATCACTATTTTATAGCAATAATTTATTTAGAATATTGTCACTTTGGAGAGAGATATAAATGGGAAATGCGCTGAAGGTATGGGGTAATCGATTGAAGTATGTCTTCCTATTATTTTTTTTAATTATCAGTTTGTTTTGGAGTAAGCACGAATACGTAATGAACTTCGCATCGGAAATGAAATGGTAAAAGAAAAAAGGCCTGCAGATATTTTTAATACCATTCAAAATAACGATCAAATACAACATATTGTTCAAAAACCCACTGAAACCACATCAAAAAAATCTTTCTATATTATTGAAAATAGTAATAAGTCATTGGTAAGTATTCAAAACAGAAAGCATGGAAATAACAATGAACTATCAGAGGATTTATTAGAGAAATATCGTTTGATTGCAACTCATACAAGTGATTTGATTGTTTTTACGACATTTGATGTAAATCCAATTTTCAAATTTATTAGTCCTTCGCATAAAAAGGTACTCGGATATGATGAAAAAGATTTGTTGGGAAAACCCGGTTTAGATTTCATTCATGAAAACGACAAAGAGCGTATAACAGCAATATTACTTACCTACAATGACGCGAAAATAAATGGTACTATTACACCTGAGCTGTTGGAAAATGCACAAAAGTTAGACTTTCGTTTTCTGGACAAATCAGGACACTTTCATTTTCTTCAGAGTACTGTCGATATTATAAATGATGAATTATTATTTATCTCAAAGGATATAACTGAGCAGAAAAAAACCGAGGAAGCATTATATCGGAGTGAGAAAAAATATCGTCAGCTTTTTGAAAATTTGAATCAAGGTATTTGGGTTCTTGATGACAATGCCTTTACAACTTATCTCAATTCATTCATGGCCCAATTGATCGGTTATACACCAGACGAGATGATCGGGAAATGTTTATATGATTTCATGGATGATATATGGAAAAAAATTGCCAAAGAAAAACTAAAACATGTACTAGATCATATTGATAAAGAATATGAGTTTGAATTTCTTAAAAAAAATAAGACAAGAATCTACACAAGCATACATATGTCACCGCTTTTTGATAAAGATGGTACATACCATGGTGTAATTGTAAGTGTTCAGGATATATCGGAACGCAAGAGAATGGAACATGAATTACATGATAAACTTGATAAATTGCAGAAGAACGAGCTTGCTACCCTTAATATTATGGAAGATTTACACAATACCATAAATGCGCTGACGGTAGCAGAGACCCAAATCCGTGAAAAGAATCAGGCACTAGAAAAAATAAATAGTGAATTATCATATACGCGAGAAGAACTAACCCTCCTGAATGGAGATCTTGAAAAAAAGATTAAAGAACGAACCGATGATGTTGAAAAACTCTTAAAGCAGAAAGATGAATTCATCGATCAGCTTGGTCATGATCTTAAAACACCATTGACCCCCCTTATTATTTTACTACCTATTATCAAGGAACGAGAAAAGGATCCTCATTTAAAAGAACTTCTTGAAGTAATTTCTAATAATCTCTATTACATGAAAAATCTTGTTATAAAAACTTTAACTCTCGCTCAGTTGAATTCTCCAAACACACAATTATTACTCCACGAGCTAGATCTCTCCAAACAAATTCGTAATATTCTTGATATGAACAAACCACTTTTTGAGGGAAAAAATGTTATTATCGAGAATAATATACCTGATGAAACAATCGTGCTAGCTGATTTAATACAAATTAAGGAATTGTTTGATAATCTCATTTCCAATGCCGTGAAATATTCGCAAGAAAATAATGTCAAAATAACCTTAGATGCAAAAAAACTAGATGATTTTATCGTTGTCTCTATAAAAGATGCAGGTATTGGTCTGGAACCTCAACAAATTCAACATGTTTTCGATGAATTTTATAAAGCTGATTATTCCAGGCATGACCTTAAATCAACCGGACTTGGTCTTTCTATCTGCAAAAGAATTGTAGAAAAGCATGGTGGTCATATTTGGGTTGAAAGCCTTGGGAAAGGGAAAGGTTCAACGTTTTGTTTCACGTTGAAAACACCTATAGATAAACTAGAGTAGATTAGGGTAGATGCAAACACTAATGAAGTATCAAGATATACATTTTATTGAGGGATAGATATGAAAACGATACTGGTGGTGGATGATAATCCTGATGTTATAAACTCTTTAAAAATAGGTTTAGAGGATACAACGCTGGAGTATCGTATTCTTGGTGCAGAGAACGGTCAGAAATGCCTGGAAATATTAAACAATAATATCATGCCGGATATAATCCTCCTTGACATTATGATGCCGCAAATGAGCGGATGGGAGGTTTTTGACCGTATAAAAAAAGACCCTTTATTAAGCACCATCCCTATCATCTTTCTTACCGCAAGAACTGATAGAATCGCAAAAAACGCTGGGAATTTTCTGGGCGATGATTACATCGAAAAACCATTTGATATCATAGATCTTAAAAAAAGAATTGAAATAGTGTTTCGTAATAAGAAATCTAGTGCCATTTCTAATAAAAAGTAACATAAGTTGTTGATGACTCTTTGATTTTAGAAGAGATAATTCTTTCTTTCTGCACTAGAAGAAAATAATTTTATATTTATCATAAAATTCATATACGGATAACACTTGCAAAGTATCCATTTATATATTGCATAACAATGAAGATTGCAGATGATGTATAGATTATTTGTTCAAGGAATCGTTCAAGGTGTTGGATTTCGGCCATATATCTACCGGAAAGCAAAAGAGCATGACCTCGTCGGATCGGTAATGAACACTGGTAATGGTGTCGAAATCATCATAAACGACAGAGACTTCATTCAGAAACTCACTGATCTTCCGCCACTTGCAAAAATCTCAAAATATGCAGTTACAAAGTACGAATCTCGGAAACCTTTTTCTGATTTTTCAATTCTTAAAAGCACAACATCTGGAGGAGAAACAGCGCTTCCGGCGGATATTTTCCTCTGCTCTGATTGTCTCAGAGAACTCAGAGATGGAAACAACAGACGGCATGACTATTATTTCATAACCTGTACAAATTGTGGACCGCGATTTACCATGATCGAAGATTATCCCTATGATCGACCTTTTACATCAATGCATCAGTTCAAGATGTGTCCCGAATGTGAAAGAGAATACATCGATCCTCTTAATAGACGGTATCATGCACAAACAATCGCATGTAAAAACTGTGGTCCAAAATTACATCTCTTCTGTGATACAAAAGATATCAGTGGTAACTCTGATATTGAAACAATAGAAACGGCTATCAATCTGATTAAATCCGGTGAGATCGTATCTATCAAAGGGGTTGGAGGGTTTCATACAACATCATTATGTGATGATGAAAATGTCTTCAAAGTAAGGGTGATGTTTCACCGTCCCCATAAACCATATGCCATTTTGGTGAAAGATGTACAGATGGCTAAGAAGATTACACATATTTCTTTAAAAGAAAAAGAATTGCTGGAAAGTCCGCAACGTCCTATTGTGGTCCTCAAAAAGAAAAAAAAGAACGCCTTTAGCATTGCCTCAGAGTTAGATACAATCGGTGTGATGTTACCATATACAGCATTACATTATCTTCTGTTTGATTATATCAAAGAGCCACTCGTAATGACATCGAGCAATATACCTGGAGAACCTATATCAACAACGGAAAAGCTAGGAACATATTTCTTAACCCATGAACGAAGAATTGTCAATAGATGTGACGATTCTGTTGTAAAAGTTATTCATAATACATCATTTTTCATTAGACGTTCGCGGGGCTACACGCCACTTCCCATCATGCTCCCAGTTACATGTCAGGATACAATATCGGTGGGTGCTGAGCTAAATAATGTTATTTGCTCAGCTAAGAAAAATAAATGTTATCTTTCTCAGTATATCGGAGATACATCAAAATATGAAACATACAATTTTTTAAAAGAAACAACGATGAAATTTATCCATCTGACTCGGTCAAAACCACAAATTATCGCCTGTGATCTGCATCCAAACTATAATTCAACGATCTTTGCTAAAGAATTAATGAAAAAGTATAATGCAAAATTGATTCAGATACAGCATCATAAAGCGCATCTCGCCAGTGTCGCTGCCGAGCATAATATTACCGATTATGTAGGTATAGCGATGGATGGTCTCGGGTACGGTGATGATGGGAAGTTATGGGGTGGAGAAATATTTTCCGTACGAAAAAGCAATAAATTTACACGAGTAGGACATCTCGAAGAGCAACCTCAATTGGGAGGCGATTCTGCAACCATCTATCCAAAGAAAATGCTGTTTGGTATTCTTTCCAAGATATTGACTGAAAAAGAACTTCTAAAATTACATTTATTTGATGAGACCGAGAGTAGAATTTATCTTAAAATTCTACAAAATAATTACAACATTCAATACACCACTAGTACAGGAAGAATTCTTGACGCAATATCGGCGTTATTGGGTTTCTGTGAAAAGAGAACCTACGATGGGAGACCAGCAATGATTCTAGAAAGTATGGCGACAACTCCTTTAGAATTTGAACCAATTTTTTCCAAAGAAGATGGAAAAACAATTCTGATGACCACCCCTTTGTTTGATTTTCTGCATGGGGAAAGTGCGGAGAAAGGAAAACTTGCAGCAACTGCTCAGATGTACATCGCTAAAGGGCTATTTATGATAGCAGAAAAAACAGTCAGTGCGAAAAATGTCCCTATAGTATTTTCAGGTGGTGTAGCATATAACAGGATGATTTCTGAGTATATGCTTAAGCATGGTGCTCTTGTCAATAAAGAACTGCCTGCAGGGGATGGTGGTATCTGTTATGGACAAACGTATTTAGCTAATATGGGCGAAAGTTGATATTTGCAGAGAGATTTTTGTTTCGTAATATTTTTTTGAGATTCTATCGTATTAGAGTTGTGTTTTTGTTATTGCTAATTATCCGTGTTTTACTCCTTTAAGTGCTTATATTTTTACATTATTTCTCAACAATAATCGTAAGGAGAAATCAGATTAGTTTTTTTTCTCCTTAACTAATTTACGCAAATAATTATTAATAGCGGATAGTAAATCCATAGTAACTTAGGGGTCCCACCTATCACTTAAAAAAATAGAGGTTTTTCCTCCTAATATAACAATAAAAAAAGAAGATATAATCATGGAAGACGACGCTCCTCAACAATCCCTATTACGGAGAATTTCAACCAAAATTATTGGCCGCCCTCGCAATATCAACGACCCTTCCATTTTTCATAAATTATCCTTAATAGCATTACTTTCATGGATTGGACTTGGAGCAGATGGTCTATCTTCCTCATCGTACGGTCCTGAAGAAGCATTTAAAGCAATCGCAGGACACACCTATCTAGCTATTTTTTTAGCGGTTGCAACCGCGGTCACTGTTTTTGTTATAGCGTATACGTATTCAAAAGTCATTGAACAGTTTCCTCATGGTGGAGGGGGATACATCGTTGCCACACATACTCTTGGTAAGAGCGCTGGAGTTGTTTCGGGGTCTGCATTGCTTGTTGACTATATCCTTACAATTACTGTCTCTATTGCAGCCTGTGGAGACGCGATCTTTAGTTTTTTACCCTCAGAATACCATCAATACAGCCTCTTATTCAAAATCTCTTTAATTTTCGTTTTGATTATTCTAAATCTCCGAGGCATTAAAGAATCAGTTAAAGTCCTTGCTCCTATCTTTTTTCTTTTTATTGTGACTCACGTTCTCCTTCTTGGATATGGTATTTTCAGTCGAGCACCCACCTTTAGTACACATGTCAATCAATTTTCAACAGGATTAGGAGGCGATCTGCAAACAATCGGGCTCCTTGGCATCCTTGCGATTTTCCTTCGTGCTTTTTCATTAGGAGGCGGAACATACACCGGAATTGAAGCTGTCTCAAATGGTCTACCGGTTATGAGAGAACCACAAGTTAAGACCGCTAAACGCACGATGATGTTGATGGCTATCTCACTTTCTCTTGTGGCTGGTGCTCTTTTCCTTTGTTATTTCCTCCTTGATGTTCAACCTGTTCAAGGGCAGACATTAAATGCTGTTCTGGCAACAAACCTCTTTAGCGGATGGCCCGCAGGAATTTTTATTGCCGCCATCATTATTTTTTCTGAAGGTTTACTCTTATTTGTGGCTGCACAGACCGGTTTTATTGATGGACCACGAGTCATGGCAAATATGGCAGTTGACTCATGGTTTCCAAAAAAATTCGCTGCATTATCAGAGCGACTGACGATGCGAAACGGCGTGTTGGTGATGGGACTTGCTGCTTTGTTATTAATGATTGGAACCAATGGTTCAATATCTTTTTTAATAATCATGTATGCTATTAATGTGTTTTTGACGTTCTCGCTTTCACAAATAGGGATGGCAAAATTTACTGTAAAAAATAGAAAAAAGAAAGAGCATTGGATGCGATACCTCCTTATCTTTGTTATCGGTTTTATTCTCTGTTTTACCATCTTAACTGTTACCATCTACGAAAAACTTGGACAGGGAGGCTGGCTTACATTAATTATCACATTAGCTTTGGTTAGTATCTGTTATTTGATTCATCGTCATTATAAAAAGATCAAAAAAGCAATGAAGAGATTCGATGAGGTTTTGCTCTTATCAAGTATCCATCTCGTTGGACATCCAAATACAAAACCAGTCAACCCAAAACACATGACCGCCGTCATTCTCGTCACAGGATATAGTGGCTATGGCGTCAATACATTTTTATCATTAATCCGGAGTTTTCCAGGGTTGTATAAAAATATTATTTTTGTTTCAATTGCGGAGATTGACTCAGGATCATTCAAAGGTGCTGAGGAAGTCGAAGCACTCAAGACATCTGTACAAAACTCGTTGCTCAAGTATGTCATACTTGCTCAGAGACTTGGATTTTCTGCTGATTATCGTATGGACGTTGGCACCGATGTAGTTGAGACTGCAAGCCATTTGTGTGAGTCTATCGCTGAGGAGTTCCCGAAAGTCATGTTTTTTACGGCCAAGCTTGTGTTCAGGCATGAGACTATTTTCCATAAGATTCTTCACAATGAAACCGCGTTTTCAGTGCAGCGCCGATTACAATGGAAAGGTTTACCGGTCGTTATTTTGCCTGTGCGCATTGACATATAAAAAAATAATTGGAAAAAACGTGATTCATTTTTTTTAAAAAGAACAAAACCTTTTTAATCTTCTATGTGATATGAATTCTTAAAATACAAAAAGGAGGAGAGATGGCAATGCCGGCAAAAAAAACAAAGAAAAAAACCGCCAAAAAGAAGAAGAAATAAGATTAGTTAAGGCTAATTATTTTTTTGTCTTTTACAAATAATTACTGTTTCTTCTTCAATTATTTTTTTTCATTAACTCTATTTTTTTAGATTTGCTAGACACAGTCATACTTACGATAATAAAAAAAATATTATTTTTAAAAACGCTAATGCACTCTTTGGTAATGTAAATAAATGAAATATTTGGTTGATTGTAGTTTTGTTTACGTTGGAATTAAGATGATATGAACCGGGTTAGTAAATGTGCATTGTCCAATGATATCCCCCGCATAGAGTAGCTGAATTATCCATTTGTCTCCTGTGCGGAATGCTCCTAAATTGCTAAACATAATATGATCACCAATTCCAAGTGAATTTGGATTACTGTCATTATCCGTAAGCATGGCTCCGATCACAGATGTTTGATTTGCTCCACTTGTCGAATTTGCTGCAGTTATGGAACACAATGCTTGCTCCAATGGCCCATTGATAATTCCAATAATAGTTATGTTTGATTCAGATTGTATCAACCGTACTAACGGAGTGTCATATGGGGGTTTTGGATTTTTAAAGATGCATTGACCAATAATATCGCCATTATAGATCATCCGTATATCCCATTGTTCTCCAACTCGAAAATTGGATAAGTTACGAAATGTAATTATATCTCCAACTCCTAAAATGGTCGGATTACCGTCACCCTCATTGATGACTGGTCCAAGAGCTGATGTTTGATTTTCTGAATTGTTCTTGTTAATAGCGATAAAAGATACCTGGAATTGGTTGACACGACTATTTCCTGTATTAGTAATTTCGATATAAAATTCAGATTGAACCATGGTGATATTGGGTTTTTCGATTGGCTGATGAACAACTATTGATGTCGTTTCGGTAATTTCTGTTGATGAGGATTTAGCCGTAAGAGTATACGTTGTTGTTTCTGTTGGTGTAATAGATCGATTTCCAGTAAGACTAACAACTCCTATCCCATGATCGATAGTCACCGAAGTAGCCTCTGAAACACTCCAACTTATATACGCTGTTTTTCCTACTTCGATTTCATTTGGCGTTACCTCAAATGAAGCGATAATAGGTTTTTTTTGTTCATTGCATCCGCTAAGAGCGATTGTGCAAAGAAGAATGGTCACTCCAATCATTGATACTATTTTTTTCATTTCTCTAAAACCTCCAAAAGTGATTCTCATAACAACTTCTCCTATAATAATATAACGACGGAGGAACAAATCTAATTTATGGAAATTTTTGACCGTTTTGTGTAGAATCCCGAAGTGGTGTAACTAAAAGAACAAGCATAAATCCCAACATCGCCAAGTGTTTTTTTCTTTTGTATTGTTAATCAATCGATTAAAGGATAGCATTTCACACTTGTAGTAAACAATAAAAGAAATAAAGAAAAAGAGGGGGAGGGTCTAATACCCCGTGAGATGTCGTAAGATCGGGAACATATGTGGGAACATCTCGAAGAGGTGCTGAAGGAACGTCTGGAAGGAGAACCGATAGTCAAACGGCATAATGACATCCATTGTACCCCATTCGCTTTCATCACCTGGTACGTCTTTTGCTTTGACCTTGACTGTGTATGTTCCTTGTTCACTCCAACTATGGGTCGTCGTTGCTTCCGCTCCGGAATTAAAGGGACCAATCCACCCACTCGTGGTGTTATCTCCCCAATCAACGTAGTAATACACATTATCTCCGTCTGTGTCTGTCGTCTGCATCTTAAACAGGTACGCTTTCCCCGGTGCCCCCGTCGCTGGACCTTTGATTGTTGGAGTGTCTGGCGCGTTATTTAACACAATTGTTATCGTAAGTGGTTGTGACCAATCACTTGTCGCACCGTTCGTATCTTTCGCTTTTACTTTTACATCATAATCTCCGATACTAGACCAGGAATATAACGCAGAAATCGTTGACCCTGATGAATATGGTCCAAGCCATGCACTTGAAGTCCCATCGCCCCAATTGAACAGATAGTAGATTTGATCGTTGTTAGGGTCGGTACTTACGCTTGAAAACCAGTACTGGTTATTTATTGTTCCACGGGTAGGTCCATTTGGCGTTGATGGTGTGGCTGGTGGATCGCTTGTGGAAACAGGACCCATGGTAAGATCAGGATTGCCGAACAGTGAGCCCCATTCAAACATTTCCATATAAGTACCAGCAGTCCACAGGTTGTTGACGTACATCTGTCGTAATGACCATTGATGAGCTTGCCCTTGCGTGTAATCTCCAGAGGTACAACACGTGGTAAAGAAGTAATCAAGTGACTGACTTGATCCATCCATTGGATCATTCCAGCCGGGCTGTCCATAAGCGACTTTATTGGAGCCAAGGAATCCGATAGCGCCCTGTTTCAGCATCGCCTGACCGATATTCAGATAATCGGTATCCGAGTTGCTGCAGGAGTCGGCAAAGACGATGGATGGATACTGGTCATTCAAGTACGTACATGTGGTTTCATCGACGAACGGCTGCTGTGGGTAGAGTTCATAGGCAGCCTCTGGTGATCCATGACCCGCCCAATCGACGAACGCATACGAGCCAGTTGACCAGATCGACTGGACGTTCGCGTAATTACAATTATAATCACAGGGGTATGTTGATTGAGGTACCTCATACATCCGGGTCATCGTCCAATCCGACATCCATGGCTGGTTGACTTTCGCCTCCATCAGGACCGCATTATCGGTATCATCCCAGAAGAACGTGCCGAGAAGGAGGATGTTTTTCTTGAAGGAATCTTCAGTGTTCTGCTCGTAGGCAACAGTTTTTTCACAGATGCTCTGAACTGTATCCGGGTCACTCCATGGGATACGACCTACATTTATTTCCGCTTCAAAATCGATGGGATCAGAATTTTCTCCATACTGATGATCTCCATCAGCATCCCAGGATTGAGAATCAGGTAGAGAAAGCTCAGCGTAGTAGTAATCGGTTTCAGGTTCTTGTGCAGTGGTTCGCATTGGTACGTCATCGACATCACCAATAAGACAAACATCCATGATGCCCCACGCGCTCGAGGGATATTTTTCAAGTAAACACGCTCTCATTTTTGCTGAAAGGTCGTAACCTTCATAATTACTAGTAATCCATGATGTGGTAACAATGTTCACGTTTCGTCCCTTTGCACTTTCCCAGTCTGCAAGTGGTGTCACAGATGAAGTCAATGAATCAGTTGTAATGATGACATAATCATATTGTTCTCTATTTGCTGGTTTTTCTGGGTACCAATTCTTAGCTTGATCATAGTTCAGAATTATTTCTTTCGCAGTCTGTTCAGTGCTGGGCAGGTTATCACTCATGATGTCCTGAGCTGAAAATCCCTGCGGAATCGTGTATAGGATGGTTACCGTAATGTCTGGATGATACAGTAATTTTCCAGAGAGCGGATAGTAAATAAATGGGGTGATTCTCACATCAACAAGGTTATATTTACGATATCCACCAGTCCCGATAACCTCCCCGATCGATTGTGGGTATGGACTGTCTTGCCCGTACACCGATTTATAGTTCTGCTCATATTGTTGTTGATCATGTGCATTCAAAGCGGAATCCTGCGGGCCAATCACTTGTGGTTGTGAGGTTGGTGCAATCGTATATTCTCCAGGAAGAGCGATGTCGTTATTCGCTTCAAATGTAACATCTTGAACTTCTGCACCTGGTGGTATAGCAATTGAGAATATCTTCGAAGGCAGGTTTGGTTTTCCGGGGATGAGTAAACGACCGAAATTTTCCATTTTGATTTCATAGCCTTGTTTATCTGCAACAAGCTGATAGGATCCTATGGGAATTGTAACGGTTATTGTCCCAGAATCAGTATTATAAACTTTTTTATCTTCCAGTAAGTTTGTTGCACTAACCAGTGCACCGCTTATCATCAGCATACATACAAAAATACCCATTATTTTCTTCATCATAAACTACTACCTCGTCCGAAATAAATATAAGAGTAATACAGGAAGAAGTAGTATATAAACCTTCATATAAAATATAAATTAAAGGTAACAAAAACCAAAACAAAAAAAGAAAAATGATTTATCTTCATGAGATCATACTCCCCACGAAAATAAATTAAAATTAATCAGGACTCAAATAGAATTAATCAGATCATAGTTCTTATCCAAGAATTAATGCTCTAAGCTTTTTGTTTCTAAGTTATCCACAAAGCAAATCATATTCATAGTAGAGTGGAAGATTTTTTCTTAAATATATTTAAATACAGCGTGAGGTATCAACAAATAGAATGCGGGGGACCCTTATGAGGAAGAAGAACAATATTTTCATAAAAATAATAGCAAGCCTACTCTTTTTTATGTTTATAACCACCTCGGCAGCTCAAATTTTAATCGATACCAATTCAGACAACAAGGGCTATTCGTTAGGGGACGAAGAGAGAGGTGGTTTGTTTTCAACAATGACCTGGGAAGATCTTTTTGATAATGCGACAAAAATAGACACAAACCCACCAGGCGTTGGACAATCAGATAATTATCTGGTTTCAAACGGTCAGGTTTCCATGATCAATACCTATCCGGTATGGACCGACCCTTCGTGGACAAAAATGAAACCAATTACAATTACCAATACTGTCGGTCAAACACTCACCAACACTGTCATCTATTTCGTAATCACTCATGAACCTGGCATGCAGTCACAGTATCAAGATATACGTTTCAAGCATCAAAACAACCCTACCAACTGGTTAAACTATTGGATCGAGGCATATAACGCAACAACAGCTCACGTATGGGTCAAAGTACCAACAGTCCCCATTGGAACAAGCTCGATGTATCTCTTCTATGGGAATCCCTCTGCCACCAGCCAAAGCAGTTATCCGGGTGTTTTTAGTTGGTCAGGGTTTTGGGCAGATGATGAAAAAACCACGAATCATGCAAATAATGAAGGGACCTGGGACCCTGATGTTGCGTATGGGGATAACGAGTTCTTAGTCGCTTGGGAGGAAGGTCAGCCCTATTATTGGCCCTATTCCTGGGGTTTTAAACAAGAAATCAGAGCATCGATGTATGATACAAGCGGAAACAAGATTGTGGACGATAAACAAGTCTTCAATGATGGAACCACTTATTATAGGAATGAAAATCCATCGATTGACTACGGCGGAGGAAAATATTTTGTTGCATGGGCGCATTATGACACTGTCGCAAACCCAAGTATAGCCACTGAGGACATCAAAGCAAGAACCGTTGTGCGAAGCGGTGATCAATTACAGCTTGGAGCTGTCCTCGATGTGTGTACTGCTTCGAATTGCCAGGCAGATGCCAATGTTCAATTTGATTCCGTGAACAATCGATTCTGTGTGGTCTGGGAGGACGCTCGAAACGGGGAGACGAACTATAATGTCTACGGCCGTCTCTATGATACAAACGGCAACCCGGTTGGAAGCGAAAAAGGGATTGCCACAGCAACTTTAAACCAATGTGAACCCTGGGTTGCTTTTGATCCATTACATGAGCAATATATGATTGTCTGGGAAGAAGGGATCGCCGCTGACACCGGTCCTTTTAGTATCAAAGCAGGGCTCTTTGATGAAAACCTCAATCCGATAGGAAGCACCATCACTGTCGCTACAGGCAGTGATGCTGTCGATTATAACTTCCCCTGCGTTGAATTTAGTTCACAGACCAAGCGATTCCTTGTCACCTGGAATGACGACGATATCAGCACCAATGATTGGTGGGGGAATCTTTGGGGGAAACTATTTGACTCCTCAGGCAATGTCGTCGTAAACACGTTTCAGATTAAATCAGGAGAGTTTACTCGCACTGATCTTGTTCCGTATTTTTCTTCCTCATTCTTCGTATCATTTAATAGTAAAGGAACGAGTGGATCTGGATTGATTTGGGGAAAGATACTTTCTTCGAATGGGGATTTAATCGGTGGCGATATTCAATTATCAGCGAGCGCTTCAGCACTTGCTGATTGGGCAAATATCGCTGTTGGTAACAATAACGTGTTTGCAGGCTGGGAAGACATCCGGATCACCTATCCGTCTCCTTGGGATGACATGCCTGATGTCTATAGTAATCTATGGTCCTCCTCAATCGCAGGATCAAGTGTGACCTATTCAATTGGTACTGAGAAGCAACTTGTGCTTTCTGCTCATGTAACCTCTGTGCGGATCACTCCAGCAAACTTCCATCACTGGGATATTTTCAACGCAACCTATGTGGATGGTACTATCACATTTGATGTTCTTGATGGAATAACTGGAGTAATGCTCCTTCAAAATGTCTTGCCTGGTTCGAATCTTTTTTCCCATGGTGTTCTTGCGCCAACCATTCGCTTGAAAGTGACATTGACACGATTAAATCCTTCCACTACCCCGAAGCTGGATAAATGGAGCGTAAAATGGCAAACAAATGAACCACCATCTACCCCCAGTAGTCCCCTGCCAAACAATGGTACAACCGATGTTCCTATCACTACCGATCTGAGTTGGACTGGTGGTGATCCCAATGGAGACCCTGTCACGTATGATGTCTATTTTGGTGCAACAAACCCACCAGTAAAAGTTGTGAGCAATCAAACGAGTGCTTCGTATGATACAGGAACAATGAACTATGGGACGACGTATTATTGGAAGATCGTGTCATGGGATAATCATGGCGCCTCAACGGTAGGCCCCCTCTGGCACTTCACTACCCATAATGACCCTCCCAACCCTCCGATTAACCCGGACCCTGCAAACGGGGCGACAGGTGTTCCTATCAATGCTGATTTCAGCTGGACCGGCGGGGATCCAAACCCCGGGGATATGGTCACCTACGATGTGTTTTTTGGCACGACAACTCCACCGACGATAAAGGTTTCTGCAAATCAATCCATTCTCTCATACGATCCTGGTCCTATGGCGCATAACACTCATTATTACTGGAAGATTGTCTCATGGGATAATCATGGCGCTTCAACAGCTGGCATTATTTGGGATTTCACCACGGAAAATAGAGCCCCGTATGAACCAAGTTCACCTTCTCCACCTCAGGGAGCAACAGGGATTGGTATCACGGTGGATTTGGGTTGGACTGGTGGGGATCCTGATGGCGATCCCGTTTCCTATGACGTGTATTTTGGAACAACAAGCCCACCGCCAAAAGTAATAGGAAATCAATCTGCGACAACCTATGATTTACCCGTATTAAGTTATGGTACGACCTACTATTGGAGGATCGTCGCATGGGATAACCATGGTACATCTACCATAGGTCCCTTGTGGAACTTCATGACAAATTCCCTGCCGTATGAACCAGGTACTCCCAGCCCCCCGAACCATGCAACTAACATTGATATCAATGCTGATCTCGCTTGGACTGGCGGGGATCCTGACCCCGGGGATGCTGTCCTGTATGACGTCTACTTTGGAATAACCAATCCACCACCAAAGGTCGTCAGCAACCAATCTGGGACCACCTACAATCCAGGTACAGTGAGCTATCTCGTCACCTATTATTGGAAGATTGTAGCTTGGGATAATCACGGTGCATCAAAAGCTGGTCCCGTGTGGGATTTCACAACGATTTATGTTCCAAACAATCCACCGAATATTCCCAGCAATCCGAACCCACAAAACAATTCGTTCGACGTCTCTATTACCACTGATCTCAGTTGGACTGGTGGAGATCCAGACCCTGGTGATACCGTCACCTACGATGTGTATTTTGGTACGACCAATCCACCGCCACTCGTCGCTCTAGGCCACCCAAGTTCAGCCTATGATCCTGGTACCCTGAGTTATTCAACGACGTATTATTGGAAGATTGTTTCCTGGGACAACCGCGGAGCATCTACCCCAGGTCCACTCTGGGTTTTCACCATAACTGGTGTACCAAACAACCCTCCCTATATTCCAAACTCACCATCTCCCTTTTACCATGCGGTCGGGGTGGACATCAACACAAATCTCGGTTGGAGTGGAGGCGATCCAGATCCAGGCGATACTGTACTGTATGATCTTTATTTCGGGGTGGTCAACCCACCAGTAAAAATCGTCAGCAATCAGTCCAGCACCTCCTATGATCCTGGGACTATGAATTTCAACACAACCTATTATTGGAAAATTGTCGCATGGGATAATCATGGGGCGTCTTCAGCGAGTCCAGTTTGGGATTTCACCACAGAAAACGAGGTGAACAGTCCACCCTATCTCCCTTCAGATCCTCAACCTGTCAATCACGCGACCACTGTTGATATCAATGAAGATTTAAGTTGGAATGGTGGTGATCCTGACCCTGGAGATACCGTCACATATGATGTGTGCTTTGGAACGATCAACCCACCACCAAAGTTGGTGAGTAACCAATCTGCGACAAGCTATGATCCCGGTACTATGGATTACGACACAACGTATTATTGGAAGATTATCGCTTGGGATAACCATGATGCGTCAATGCAGGGTTCCATCTGGGATTTTTCGACGATGGAAGAACCAAATAATCCACCGTATCCACCATCAGACCCCTCTCCGATTGATGGAGCAACAAACGTAGATATAACCATTCAACTGAGTTGGACTGGCGGGGATCCTGATGGGGATGATGTGACCTACGATGTGTACTTCGGAGTGACCACTCCACCATTAAAAGTAGCATCCAATCTATCAATACCTTCATATGATCCAGGTACATTGGAGTATGTGACCACGTATTATTGGAAGATTATTTCTTGGGATAGTCATGATCTTTCGACCACTGGTGATATTTGGCAATTTACTTCAAGAATAGAACCGAATAATCCGCCATATACTCCTGATGACCCCTCGCCAGCGGATGGCGCGACCGCTGTCGATGTTGATACACTGTTGAGCTGGATCAGTGGCGACTCCGACCCGGGCGATACTGTCACCTATGATATTTACTTTGGAATAGACTCTCCTCCTTCGAAACTCGTCAGCAACCAGACGAGCTCTTCATACCAACCTGCGACACTTCAGGGGAACACCACATATTACTGGAAGATCATCTCTTGGGACAACCATGGTGCATCCGCCCCAGGCCCAATCTGGAGTTTTACGACAGAGACCCTTGGCGATACGACACCACCGATGGTTGAGATTACGAAACCTGGAAAAGCAATTTACATCCGAAATGATAAAATTCTACCATTTATCACCGCGCTTGTATTCTTCGCCATCGATGTTCAGGTGACCGCTTCCGATAACGAATCAGGCATCGCACTCGTGGAATTCTACGTAGATAATACTCTGAAAGCAAATGATACCACCGCGCCTTATAGCTGGACATGGAGCGAAAGAAGCTTCTTCATGCATACTCTGAAGATTATCGCCTATGATAATGCCGGACATCATACAGACAAAGAGATAACTGTATGGAAATTCTTCTAACTATGAAGAATTGAGCAGAACATTTGCTGTGTCCATTCCTTCGATAGAATGCTAGTGTTGCAATAGCGAAGCGATTCATGATTCAAAACAAAATTCGTTCAACTCATAAAACATCAACAGACGATTCAATCCGATTAATTGTTTTTTCAAGGAACTGCTCATCTGTAATCGTTAGATGGATAGCATGCTGTGGACAATGGTCAACGCACCGTCCACAGCCTTTACAGTCGTCACCGATAATCGCATGTCCCTGTTGAATCTGTATGGCACCTACGAAACAGAGCTCTGTACACGTTCCGCATCCAATACATCTCTCTGTCACGGTGACCTCGACGCCTGGCATTCGTTTCACTTTAGAGCGTATCTGAGGGTCAAGATCCGTAAGGATTTTCCAAAGACAGCAGCAGCTGCAGCAATTACAGATGGTCATAAGCTTTCCATTAGAGCCTACACCAAGCCATGTCTCATCGATTTTATCCCGTCCAATTAAATGAATTAGTCCTTCTGCTCGACATTTTTGTACATATGTTAGTGCCTCATCTATGGTAGCTTGTCTCCCAAACTCTGGGTTGATGCCTCGTGCTGCATCTCCTAAGAAGAGACAACCGAATTCAATCGGATGGTTTTTGCAGTGATTTGCCTCACGACATATGCAGAAATTCATGATAAATCGATAGTGTGTTTTTCGTATGAAATATTCTACGACTTGTGATGGAAGTACAATGTTATCAGGTTTTTTTATCGATTTTTGAAGGTTGATTTCAACAACAGATTCTTTTGGAAGAACGGTGAGATTTGTCTGTTTAAAAAGCATGGTATTGATGATTTCCCTTATGAGCGGGACTCGTGTCACCTTTGCAGCGAGGAACCGATAAGGGAACAGTTTTTCAAGAAAGGAAACAAACCGACGCGTTGGTATCATAGCAGGGTTCACTGAAGGAGTTATGGATAATAAGAGTATCGATTTCATAAGGATTGATAAAGATTGTTGTTGAGGTAAATTTTTATGCAGTTATATGTTTATATCGGGTGATAAGAGGGAGTGAAAGGGCATGAGTAAATGCAAATATTTGGAGCAGTACCGTGTTCCAACTGTTACTCTCAATGGAGATGATTTCATGGAGAGTGAACGGTGTCGTTTGGGTAATGATGTACCCTTGGGTGGTTGTTTGGAGAATTGTCCTGATTTTGAGCCAGGAAAGTAAAATAAAGCATAGGGGACGAGATTTGACTTGTATTTACTAAAAAATTCAAATTTCTCGAGGTTGTAATGAAAAAGAATATACTGATTAGTAATTAGTATTTTTTAGGTTGATGAGGGTTGGCTGCTGCCTTGAAAACCAAAATCGATTCCTTCTTTTTCAAATCGTTCCCGGATAGCAAAAATAACTCGATCATGAACATCAAGAAATTGTTTATAATCTCCTGTGTTCAGATAATAGACCACCTCAAAATTATAACTAAACGGTCCAACCTCACGGAGATGGATCATGTCAAACTCAGCAGGTTTACAGTTCTCAATGGTTTCTTTGAGAATTGATGAAATTTTTTTAAGTTTTTTAAGTTGAACATTCGGAGAAACATGGATGATAAATTCGACACGTCTCCGTGGCATTTTCTGTAGGTTCCGAATTTCTCCAGAGGTAATCTCATGATTTGAAATAATCATCTCTTCCCCATCCAGGAGTTGAACACGAGTTGATTTCATACCAATTTTTGTTACCGTTCCACCATATTTTCCAACAATGATATAGTCACCAACTTCAAAAGGTCGGTCGAAATAGATTGTAAAAGCACTAAAAACATCGCTGAGAATGTTTTGTAAGGCAAATGCAATAGCGATACCACCGACTCCGAGACCAACGACAACCCCTGAGAGATTGACTCTGAACGTATTAAGAATGAGCACAAATCCAAGAATGTACACAATTGCTTGGAGGAATTTTTTAAATACATTTAAAATACGGTTATCAATGATTATTTTCCGTTGTTTTGCAAGTCGTTCTGCATACCAGGTCATAAGAATGTTGATTATCCGAGTAGCGATAAAAATGGCAAGAAGGATTTCAGCAATCGTAAAAATCTGTCCGACTTCAACTCCATATGGATCAAGAACTGATAATTGATCTAGTCCATATAACGCGCCAACAAGGATAACAAAAAAATAGATTGGTTTTTTTATATTTTTAATGATTTCATCATCGAGGGTTGTCGCTGTTTTTTGCGCCCATTTACTAAAGTAATGTTCGAAGAGATGATAAACGATCAAGCCTGAAACAAGGGCAAGGGTGAAAAAGATCAAGGCCGCTAAAATTTCTCCAATGAGCGGAGAAACATGGATACCGTTATCTTGCAGGAGATTGTTGATGATATCACTTAATCGAAAATTTATCAGCATCATACTATTTTGGGGATAATAAATCATCATTCTTTAATGTTTACTTTCCTTTGATTTATATTCAATATATCTCTGCTTTCTGCGAAGGCAATGCTCTCTACATAAGACTTGAAAACCAATATAAAAAAAAGTGCAGGTGAAGGGAGTTAAACCACAGTTTATCGGATCTTGCAGATTGTTTTATCAGATGCATATTACACTATCCCAGGTTAGGCTGGATTATTGCAATTTTTTAAATCTATATGTGAAGATGATGGATGTAGGGACAAACCCGATGATACAAAACACCTAATAATATCGAATGTATAATGATAATCAAAAAATATTCTATGAGAGTAAAATATCATGTTATGGATAATTATTGGTATTTTAGTGATTATATGCCTTGTTTTACTTTCTGCATTTTTTTCTAGTGCTGAGATGGCTTTTATTTCTATTAATCGGGCCGTTATAAAAGAAAAAGCACGAGAAGGAGAAAAACATGCGATTATATTGGATCGACTTTTACAGAATCCAGAAAACGTGATTAGCGCTATTGTTATCGGAAACAATCTCGTCAATATTCTCGCATCGATTATTGCCGGTACTGTTGCAACGATGATTTTTGGTAATATCGGTATTGGCATTGCCGCAGTTATTATGATACTTTTACTAATTATTTTTGGTGAAAGTACGCCAAAGTCATTTGGGATACGAAACATGCGTTTCGCTTTACGAGTCGCACGACCACTTGCGTTCGTTACCAAGATATTTCAGCCATTGGTTCTCCTGCTGACGAGTATCTCGAATGTTTTGATACGACTCGTTGGTGGAAAAGTAAGAAGCCGATCAATTATAACCGAGAGAGAAATAATGGCGATGATGCGGCTAGGTGAAGCAGAAGGTACTATTGAACGTGATGAACGAGAAATGGTCAAAGGAGTATTCAAATTTGATGAGACACATGCTTCTGAAGTCTATACACCAAAGGAGAAAGTAGTTTTCATTCAAGAAACCAATACCATTGCTTATCTTATTGAGAAATCGATTCAAACCGGGTTTTCTCGCTTCCCTGTATACAGAAATAATATGGATGATATCATTGGTATGGTCCATGTGAAAGATTCCTTGGCTGTTACGGAAAAAAATGTCTCTGTGAAATCAATCATGCGTCCAATATTGAAAATAGATTCGAGTATGAAAGTCGATGATGTACTACGTATCATGAAGGCACAGAAAACGCATCTTGCGTTGTTGCAAACCACTGATAGTAAAACCAAGGGTCTTGTCTCTCTGGAGGATTTAATAGAAGAAATATTTGGGGATATCGCTGATGAGCATGATACGGTATTTGCCCCCACAGAGAAAAAAAATGTCACTGAAAACTAGTTTGGTTTCCAGACCAGTGCAACAAAACGAACTAAAATATTTGTCTTTGACGGTGTTATCATAATGCTCTCTAAGTTTTCAGTAATTGGATTGATTTTAGCATCTAACATGTTTACTTCCGCTTGGAATTGTGATTCGAGACGCTGCTTTTCTTGTTGCAGAGATTGGAGGTTTTCACTGGCGTATTCGCTCTCTCGTTTTTTCTTCATACTTCGGCTCATATCTCGGGAGGTTTTTGAAACGCCACCGAGGGTTTTCCTTCCAAGGAACCCGCCTAACAGTGTGGTTCCCAATGAAATCGCAGTCTGATATTTTTGATCCCTTATTTGGGCTTCATGCTCCTGGACATCCATTTGTGCACGTCTGAGTCGATCATCAATTTTAGCGTATTTCTGAGAGTATTTTTCCCTCAGTGAATTGACCTCTTCATCCCGTTTTTCTCTTGCGATTTGCTGAAGTCGTATTCTGAAGTCTCGTTCGGTTTCCCCTGTCATCGAAGATATATTGAGGGCTCCGCTTCTCAACAACTCCAGTTTCTGTGTTCGAAATAACCAGTTCGCAAAGTCTGTCTCCCACATCGAATAGTTTTTTGCTTTCAATGCAGCGGAGGGCAAATCAGCATATAAAACGTTTTCTAACCTCGTTTTTTGCAGATCTGAAATCTTCATATTTGTTTGCTGTGAAGAATCCCAATTAACTGGTATCGGATCATCGGTCACCGGTGTAAAGAATACAACATCCTTAGTTTGATCGATTTTGGTTTTCGCATTTGTAAAACGTACTTGTGCTGCTCCGACAATATACGGATGATAGACAACGGTTTGATTTTGTGATCCATTTTGGGTTGCTTGTAAAAAATATTGAGGTACATCCGGTGGAATAGATGGTATCAGTGACATTCCTTTTACAGACATAGAAGAAACCACAGGCGTCACCGATGCCGCTGTTTCAGGTTGAAGTGCTGCTGCTGTTTTCTGTTGATTTTTCAATGGATCGACAAGCACCTTGATTTGTTCTCTTGTTAAAGGACCTCGAAGATAGGAAAGAGCCCATCTGGTTTCAAAGATTGTAGGGGCATCTTCGTGAACGTTGTTCATCAGAAATACTCGATTCCCTAAGGCTGAAAGCATCTGTTCTATGCTCTGGCGGTTAAATTGTTTTTGTCCTGAGAGCGACGCTCCTTCTAAACCGTCCATGACACGTGCTTTGTCGCGTTCGGTTTGCAGCCGACCAAGGAACCATGTGCCCGCGTTCGAAATAGCCTTGTAATCCAGGTCTACAGGATTTTGTGTCGCAAGAACAATCCCCAGACCAAAGGCACGAGCTTGCTTCAATAGTGTAAGCAGAGGCGTTTTTGATGGGGGGTTTGCCAGAGGTGGTAAGTACCCGAATACTTCATCGATGTACAAAATGGAACGTAAACTTGTCGTACCTGACTGTGTACGCATCCATCCTACTATCTGATTGAGGAGAAGAGAGGTGAAAAACATCCGCTGTGCATCATTGAGATGTGCAGTATAAAATATCGACACTTTTGGTTTACCGTTGGCTGAGTAAAGCAACCTAGCAATATCTAAGGGTTCACCTTCAAGCCAGAGGCTGAAACCAGGGGCTGCCAAGAGATTATTCAGTTGCATTGCGAGCTCAAATCGGTCTTTGGATGGATAAAACGATTCGATATCAAGCATTCCGATACGTGTCATGGGGGGTGTTTGAATTCGTTGGATTAACCGACCGATATCCAGGTCTTCACCCTGTTGCCATGCAGCAGCTAATATTGTTGATATAAGTATATGCTCTCGTGAACGGATAGGGTCGGCATTGATACCTAACAATCCAAGCAGACTCGTGACCGTTGTAGTTATTCTCTCCTGTAAAAGTTCATTGTCTTCTCTAATCCCCGGTGGAGGAGCGGCAAAGGATTTCAGAATCGAGATAGGGACCCCCGAGTTACTACCAGGAGTATAAATAACAAAATCCGCGGATTCATGAAGTCGTTGAATTCGTTTTCCGTCTTGTCCCCATTTAAGGAGCCCGTTCCTCCAGAGAGCCGCCTGTTGTTCAGCGTAGTCTTCTGTCGATAGACCTTTCTTGATGGCATCTTCCTCATTTATCCAGGGAGCAAAATCCTCTCGTCTCAGCTCAGGGAAGGTCAAAAGAAGATTTGTAATGTCTCCTTTCGGGTCAATGGCAATAGTTGGAATCCCATCAATGGCAGCTTCTTCAATAAGTGATACGCAGAGACCTGTTTTTCCGCTACCTGTCATTCCAATACATATTGCGTGTGTAACTAGGTCTTTGGAGTCGTAAAGTAGTAAGTCTTCCAATTGAGCTTTATTCCGAATGTCGTAGAGACGGCCGAGATAAAAAACCCCAAGTTTTTCGAAGTCTTGCATATTCTCAATTCCCTCTTTCATATATCGCTGTTTAGTATTTCTAAGCTACGCTATTTTTTTTTTTATTTGAATGCGTGACTCAGGTCATATGGTTTTTTCTAGGAGGAAGTAATTTCGGGATAAGATATTATTTTATTTAAAATCAATAATTTTATAAAGAAAAGAGTCATAATAATTTTGAGGTTTTGATTATGGCAAATGGAAAATTTGAAGTATATACGGATAAGTCTGGTGAATACCGATTTAAGCTCAAAGCCTCGAATGGGGAAGTCATCGTTAGCAGTGAAGGCTACAGCTCCAAGAAGTCTTGTATGAATGGGATTGAAAGCGTTAAAAAGAATGCTCCGAATGCAACGATTGTAGAGCTCTAGGAATCATCCATAAAAAGAAACAGCATCCTAGTTTTCATTTTCGTTCTGCTCTTCGTTCTTTTCTTTTTACTCGTCCTCGTACTCTTCTCCTTACACCTAAAACCATTTTTTTACCTCC